>JAIPJR010000063.1 GCA_021734045.1 Fidelibacterota bacterium | reverse complement strand
TAAGCACGACCCCATAATCGAGTGAACCGTCCGAATAGGGAAAAATTCCCTCCAGCGTCCAAATGTTGTCGGGTGGCATGACCGACTGAAAGGAACAGATGAGCAGGTCAAGATAGGCGTCCGAATAATACCCCACACTGTATCGTGCGAATGACCGGGTGAAAACCTTTCCGGTATCGGTTACGACCCCTTCGCCATAGCCCTCACTGAATTCCCGTTGCCAGCTGATGGTATAAATGGTTGTATCACCGGAAGTCGTGGTGTCAATGACCTCCAGCCGTTCCCGACTATAAGCCGGAAAAGCCCCGGTGTATTTCCAGACATTACCCAGGGCCATCGGCTGGAATGGAGACCAATCCGACAAGGTATCCGCCTGATACCAGATGAAAAGGTACTGTTCATCGAACGCCAGGGTATCCGGGGTAAAATCCAGGGTTACACCTGAAACGGAGTCACCCGGAAAATCAATATACCGAAAACCAGCGGCCAAGCCATTGGGTGTATTGAAATGTCCGGTTGCGATACTATCCTGGCTGGAATGGGGTGTCATCTGAAATGCCAGCGTATCCATCAGTTCTGCTCCCAAATTAACCTGCATCAAGCCTGCGAAAGTGTAGGTAACCGGACTTGGAGCCGTGTTATGAAAGGTAATCTCCAGGCTCTTCGGGCCATCGGCCCAGTCCGACCCCAGCATCTCCTGCAGCAGATACAACCGCTGGAAACTTGTATCCACCGGCACCGTGTATACCTCCGCCAAGTTGGAAATATTCAGCGTGAAGTCCTGCGCCGGCACGGATGTGGTGACCAGAAGTGACAGGCAGAGGAGAAAATTTCGAGTTCGCATAGAATCTCCCAGTGTAACTTTAATCGTTTAAAGACCTTAGGAAATTACTCTCCGTGCAAATTCATAACAAGCCCTATTCCAGTGTCGAGAAGATTTTTCGGCTGCGGGGGAAGATCGGTTCCATCAGCCGATGATTTGGAAATGTTGACGGTTGGGTGAAAAATGAGCGAGTGATGGGAATCGAACCCACGTCATCAGCTTGGGAAGCTGAGGTTCTACCATTGAACTACACTCGCATGCCAAAAAGGCGCGCTAATATAAACCGCCAGTCCTGCAGTGGAAAAAATTTATTTTTCCCGAAACAAAAAAGAGTACCATCACCCCAGCGATATCATCAACTCCTGAATATTTTTGACGCCGTCAAAATGGCAGACTTGGGAGCATTATTACTTTGTTTTAATTTTTGGTGTCCGGATTTTCAACTGAGAGTGAAGGAAATTTACACCCGCCTTCATCCTTAATGTGAGTTATGAGGTCATATTTAAGCTAAGCTGAAGCGTTGTATGGCTTTAGCACTATATCTTGGTGACTTTTTCATCGTCCTATCAACATTTGGTATTTTTTTAATTGAACCACAGTTCATCGACTTATATATTCGCAGGCGATATCAAAAAACGATCGCTTGAATTGACAGCAAATTAAGTATTCGCTGAGAGGAAAACCTCTCGCAGAATCCCAGCCAAAAGCGGCAGGAAATCAGATAAAATTGAGGTACACATGTCTGAGACGATAGAATTTCCGTTCGCTAACGAACCCACGGCAGACGTGCCGGTTGAATCGCCGACCAAATCCACCACAGAAGCCCCCGCTAAAGACTCCATCAAGCCGGAAAAATTGGGTGCAAATATTGAAACTTATTATGGTACAGACGATCTGGCACGCTCAGTACTTCAGAATAAATACCTGGCTCCCTGGGAAACCTCACCCCGCGATTTGTGGGAACGAATGGCACGCGCAGCAGCCGCCATTGAGAAGGATGTAGAGACCTGGGAAACCAAGTTCTTTGAGATCCTGGAAGATTTTCGCTTTGTACCCGGTGGTCGCATCATGCACGGTGCTGGCCGGGATGACATAAAAACCACGCTGAACAACTGTTATGTGGTGGCAGTAAAAGAGGATTCCATCTCAGCCATCTACAGCGCCATTATTGATGAAGCCAAAACCTACAAATACGGCGGCGGGTGTGGCCACGACCTCTCGGTACTGCGACCAAAAGGCGCTGCTATCGGTGGTACTGGCGGTGAATCCTGCGGACCCACCGGGTTTATGAACCTCTTCAGCGAAAACACCAACACCATTGCCCAACATGGCCGTCGCGGCGCTAATATGCAGACGATTCGCGTGGACCATCCGGATATTGATGAATTCGTCAATATCAAACGCGATTTGAACAAGGTGAAATATTCAAATATCTCGGTCCTTTTGACCCATGAATTCATGGAAGCGGTGGAGAAGGACACCGATTTTGACCTGGTCTGGGGTGGTAAGACCTACAGAACCGTGAAGGCGCGGAAATTATGGGATGCCATCATCGAAAGCGCCCACGCCAGCGCCGAACCGGGTCTAATCTTCTGGGATACCATGAAGGAGCACCACAATGCCGAATACTGCAGCCCGCTGGTGAGTACCAATCCGTGTGGTGAACAACCCCTTCCGGACGGTGGTTGCTGTAACCTGGGCGCTTTGAACCTGGCGCGGTTTGTTGACACGGACGGCAATTTCATGATGGATACGTTTAAAATTGCCGTGAACTACGGGACCCGTTTTCTGGACAATATTATTGATATCAATGCCGACCGGCATGCACTGTCTGAGCAGAAGGAAAATGCATTAGCAGACCGCCGGATTGGACTGGGAATTCTCGGTCTGGGTGATATGCTGGTAGCCCGGGGCATCAAATATGACACTGAGGAAGCCCTGGCTGCTGTGGAAGAAATCATGCACGTCCTGCGTGACACGGCTTATGAAACATCCGTGGAACTGGCAGAAGAAAAGGGCGCTTTTCCCAATTTTGACTGGGAGGGCTATCGTCAGAGCAAATTCGTCAAGAATCTTCCCAAAGGCCTCCGCGAGACCATTAAAACCAAAGGCATTCGTAATTCCACAATTCTAACCGTAGCCCCCACCGGAAGTGGTGCCATCGTGGCACAGGTGACATCGGGAATTGAGCCCATCTTTGCCACCAGCTACAAACGTCGTGTGAAGAAAAACGAAGGCTATGGTGACCAATTTACCGAATACAAGGTCGTCCATCCCACCATCAAAAAACTCTTTGGGGATGACATTGACCTGCCACCCCATGTGGTGACCGCTCATGATATTGACCCCTATTTCCGGGTCAAGATGCAGGGCGTCATTCAGAAATACATCGATGCTTCCATCAGTTCCACAGTGAACTTGGCCGAAGATGTACCGGTTGAGACCGTGGCCGATATTTATATGACCGCTTATAAGGCAGGCCTGAAGGGAATCACGGTTTACCGCGAAGGCAGCCGGGACGGCATTCTGATTTCTGACAAAAAATCAGGAACCGCAAAACCAACCTCGCCGGAGCCGGCTGTAGGTAATAACGGCAGCCAGCCCAACCAACAGAGCACGCTTCCTGAATCTGCACCACAGGTCAATGCGGCAAAAGCACCTCTGCTCCGGCCCCGTACACGCCCCCGGGACACCGTAGGCATTACCCGCCGGCTTCGTACCGGTGAAGGTTCCCTCTATGTCACCATTAATCACGATGAAAATGGATTGTGCGAAGTGTTCACTACCATCGGGAAAGCCGGTGGAAATGCAGCCGCCCAGGCCGAAGCCATCAGCCGGTTAATTTCCCTGGCACTGCGTTCCGGAATTGATGTGCGGGAAATCGTGAAGCAACTCAAGGGCATTTCCGGCCCCAACCCGGTGTGGGAAGAAGGGCAGCTAATCCTCTCAACGCCTGACGCCATTGGTAAGGCACTGGAGCGGCATTTGAATGAGTTTGAAAAAAATGCCACTGCACTGGATATCAAGACCGAAAAAGCTTTCCACATGGCCCCGGAAGAGGACAACCAACCCCAGTTCGACCTGGTTGAAACAACGGATCACGGTAACTCCAAAACCATGACCACCTGTCCGGAATGTGGTGGAAATGTCTTTCACGAATCGGGCTGCGTTACCTGCCCCAATTGTGGGTATTCGAAATGCTAATCTAAGGATTTTTCCGATATAAACGAACTTTGTCGTTCTTGATTAAAAAAAGGCCCTCGTCATCGGGGGTCTTTTTCAATAAACCGGGTTTCAACCTCGGTTTCGAGTCAACACAAAACAAACGCCTGGTGTTTAAAAAATCCAGCCAATCCGGGCGTAAGATTGCCCTGTCCAGCCACTCTTTTCCACCCAGGAAAACCCGTACAGCAGCGGACCGATAGGTGTTTCATACTCAAAGGAAAGTTCAATTCCCACATTATCCCGATCCTGCAAAGTTGTGAGATCGGAAAAATCAAAATGATTCCCGATAGCCTGGAAAAAATTCAGATGTATCCACAGATTGCGGATTCCGGGATTGTAAACCAAATCGGTCATCATGGTGATTTGATTCTGCATCAGCATGGTTTTTCCCAGGCTGTATTTCTGCAAAGAACCCTCCCAGGGTTGAACCCATTCCGGCAGAGGTGCTTGCAGAGCATCACCCAACATGCGATTCAATTCCAATGAAAATGCCGCTCCAAAGCGATTGGTGAGCATCCCTCCTGCGGTGCCGTATGCGTCCAGCCGATGGAACACCACATCTTTTAACTGGGTGTGGAGTAATTGGAGGTTCCGGAGATTAGGTCTTGTAATACCTCCCGTCAGTCGTACACCGGTACGCAATCCTTCCGCAACCGGAAACTCTTCCTGACTCTCATCCACCAAAATATCCAGTCTGTAGCGCCCGTAACTCCCCCGACTGATAACCGTCTGTCCCGCCTGCTCCCATCCGGGGATACTCATCTGGTAATCACCAAAAGGGGTTCCGCCGGGAATTTCATACCCAAAATCACGATAACTCATACTGGCAGAAAGTTGGAAAGTTGTACTCAACAACGACAGTGCCCTCAATCGCAGCTCCGTAACCCGGTAGGTCAGAAAATTCACACCGTCGAACTGCGAATCATATTCGTAGGAGTGGGATCCCAGAACCAACTGCATCCCCAACTGTTGTTTCAGTAGTTCATAACGCAACATGTTGGGATGAGAAAGACTCAAACTTAAGCCACCATGAAAATTTCCCAGATACAGGATAGCCTGATTATAAATCGCCGTCCGAAAAAGCCGTCGGTTCTCAAACGAGCCGTAAATATTCATCCCGGCGCTGCGGTCGAAATAAAATCCACCCGTTAATCGCATCTTAAGATTTTCCACCAGGTGAATTTGCAAAATCACCCCTTCACCAGAATCATCCGGTAGAAAGGAAACCGCCATGGAATTGATAAAACTATTGGTCAGCAGGCTGTAAATGGCATCCAAATCATGAAAAAAGCGAAGCGTGTCACCACGGTTAACCGGCAGCATTCGTAACAATTGCTCACGGGTTAACAAGGTATTACCAGTGATATGAATATCAGTAATTACCCGATCGTCCAGACAATTTCGCATCATCTCCTGCTTCAGATGAAACAAGTCCGGGTTGCTTTCATAGGGAAATTCCCGTTTGATTCTCTCAACCGCTGCCAGACCGGCTTCATATCCGGCCTGAATTGCCTCGGCACTTTTGTGAAAATCCAACAGATTAATATTGGGTACACTGATATCGATGAATGCATCCCAGCCGGTCACAGAAGACGAATCACTCCGGGCAGCAAAAATGTTCATGTAATACGCCGCCAAACTGGGCAGGTCGTTTAGCTCGCTGAACTGGGGTGCCGGCGTCGCCACATTCACCGCCACGATATAGTCGGCACCCGCTTGCCGAATGGCATCAATAGGCAGATTGTCGTAAATACCACCATCCACGTACAGGGCCGAATCTTCCTTCACCGGCTCAAAAATGATGGGAAAGGCCATGGACTTTCGAATAGCCTCCATCAACGAACCCGAGTCCATTACGTGGACTTTTTGCTTTACCAGGTCCGCAGTAATGGCACGAAATGGGATGACCAATTGGTCAAAATTCCCATTGGCGGCAAAATTCCCGGGTGCTAGACCGTACGTAAGCAGACGGGACAAGCCCACATCGGACAGAAGTGCTGTAGGCCGCTGAAACCGGTCGCGGTTGAAATAGAGCTCAAACTGGGAGGGTAAATCCTGAAACCGTTTCTCCAGGGATGTTTCGTACGGGTCCAGACGGTTTTCCATGGCCCGCTCAAGCAGGTCATTGGATTCCCATTCTTCAAATTCCTCCAGAGAAACCCCGGCGGCGTACAATCCACCAATAATCGCCCCGGCACTGGTGCCGCCAATGATATCGATGGGAATGTGGTGCTCTTCGAATGCTTTTAACACACCCACATGCGCCAATCCCCGCGCACCGCCACCAGAAAGTGCCAATCCTAGCCGGGGACGTTCCTGCCCCCAAATCAGACTGAATGACAACAGCAAGATGATGGCGAAATGGCGCAATTCAGTCCTCCAAGTCGATCCAGCAGTCATACGGATGATTCCGGAACCAAGTCAGCTGACGCTTGGCAAAATTTCGGGTAGCTTGTTGAATAGATGCAATCATTTCCGCTTCACTAATCGTCCCGTCCAGATAGGCAAATGTCTCTTGATAGCCAATGGTTTTCAAGGGATAAAGTGTGGGTTCATACCCCGCACTCAGTAAATCCTGGCACTCTTTGACCAACCCTGCTGACACCATCTGCTGCACCCGTAAGTTGATGCGCTCATACAATTCCGCTCGCGGACGATTGAGAATCACCATCAGCGAACCAACCTCAAAGGGATCCTGGCTCTTGGCAAATGCTTGCGTGGGCGGCATACCGGTGAGTTCAAATATTTCAAACGCCCGTACCAGTTTTTTGGTGTCATGATGATGAAATAGCGCGGCATAAGCCGGGTCTATGTCATTCAGACGCCGCCAGAGTGATTCCGTACCGATCCGCTCTAATTCAGCCTCATATTTCTCCCGGATCACTGCTTTACGGGGCGGCTCTTTGAACAAGCCATTCCGCAAAGCATCCAGATAGAGCCCCGTCCCGCCCACAACCAGTGGTAACTTTCCGTGCTCCAGGATGTGTCGAATCCGTTTACGAGCCTCCCGGTAAAACGCTCCCGCACTCCAGACCATGTCCGGTGACAATTCATTGATAAAATGGTGAGGAATGCGCACCAGCAATTCCCGAGAAGGTGTGGCCGTCCCAATATCCATGCCCCGATACACCTGGCGGCTGTCCGCGGAGATAATTTCCACGGCTCTCTGTTCAGCGATCTCTTCCGCCACCGCTGTTTTACCGACAGCAGTGGGTCCAGCCAGAATCAGATAGACCCCGGGGGGAATATCAATGGTCTGACCTGCAATGGTAAGACGCATTAGTGGCGCTCGAAGCGTTTGTCCAGTTCGTCGATGGTTAATTGGATAATAATGGGTCGCCCGTGAGGGCAATAGAAGGGATGCTCCGTAGCAAAGAGCCGGTCCACCAAAGTCCGCATCTCCTCTTCCGTCAGCGGATCACCGGCTTTCACAGCCGCTTTACAGGCATAGGAAGCTGAGAGTCGCTTACCGGGTGAATAATCAAACTCACGATTGGAGCGGTAATAATCCACAATCTCCCGCAGCACATCCCCTTCTGCGCCGCCACGCATGTCCACCGGGACCGCCTCAATGAGCAACGTCCGTGGACCAAATTCACGAACCTGGAATCCCAGCTTGTTCAAATCGGGTAAAATGTCCAATAGTGTGTTATAGTCATCGGGTGGAAATTCAACGGTTTGGGGAAATAACAGCGTTTGGGAGTGGCCACTGCGGGTATCCAACTGGTGCATCGCCTCTTCAAACAAAATCCGCTCATGGGCAACATGCTGGTCGATAATGGCAATACCGCTGTTGATCTGACTCAGAATATACTTGTTGTGCACCTGCCAGATAAATCCACCGGCCGTACGTTCCGGTCCCCTGGCTACGGGTTCGGGGTTGCGTTGTAAAACCTGGGAAAACTCCCGCGCTTTGCGCAGCAATTCGCTGTCTTCCGCCGACCGCTCGGGAAACCGGGTAGGTCCGGTTCCCGGCTCACCTCCACCATACAGGTTAAATTGATTGGGATCGGGATTGGGATTAGGACCCGCGTATTCCCCCCGCGGTGTCTGATCCGGTGAGAAAGGTGCCGGTTCGGGACGACTGAAAAAGGATTGGGCGCGGGGACGGTCATGCAGGCCCGGAACCATTTTCATGGTTTCCCGCAGGCCTGTTTCCACCGTTTCCTTCAGGATGTGGTATACCCGCCATTCATCTTTGAATTTCACCTCACTTTTGGTGGGATGGACATTCACATCCACTTCTGCCGGTGGTAAGTCCACCATGAGCACAAAAAAGGGGAATTCTCCCCGTTGGATCAGGCTACGATAAGCACCGTAAACGGCATTATTCAGCAGTCGATCCGTCACGGGACGGCCATTGACGAACAAATATTGTTCACCGCGCGCTACCCGCACCAGGTCCAGATTCCCGATGTATCCGGTGATCTTCACCTGCCCGCGGGTGTTTTCCACCGAAACGATTTTCTTCTCATATTCTCGCCCAAAGATCTGCACGATGCGCTGACCTGGATCGCCGGGTTTACAATCCAACAGTACTTTTTGATCTGAGGTCAGTTTGAATTGTAAATCCGGATGGGACAATGCCAGCGGCTTAAAAATATCCAGAATATGGTTGAGTTCGGTCCGTTTACCTTTGAGGAATTTGAGCCGGGCCGGCACATTGAAAAACAGGTTTTTAATCGTAATCTGCGTACCCACCGGCCAGGCGGACGGCTCAAAGGTGGTCTCCCGGCCAGCATCGTATTTCAGAACAAACGCTTCGGTATCGTCACCGTCAGCAGATTTGGAAATCGCTTCAACCATGGCCACCGAGGCGATACTTGCTAATGCCTCCCCCCGAAAACCCAGCGTGGCGATTTTAAACAAATCATCCACTTTTGCGATTTTGCTGGTGGCGTGTCGGCGGAAAGCCAGCTTTAATTCATCCCCGTTCATCCCCTGGCCATTATCCGTAACCTGGATCAGGGTACGACCGCCCTGCTCTATCGTGACCTCGATCTTATCCGCGCCGGCGTCAATGGCATTTTCCATTAACTCTTTCACCACGGAGGCCGGGCGCTGAATCACTTCGCCAGCGGCAATTTTATTGGTGAGGATTTCCGGCAGAATATGGATTTTGGAGGTCATGCGATTGCTTATTTCCCGGGTGTTTGCAATGTGTCGAAAATTGAACCCAGATTTGTCTCCGCCAGTTCCTTCATCTCACCACGCAATGAGGTCACTTGACCCGTAATCTTTTCCACGAATGCCGTGTCGGTCAACCCCTGCAGATTGATAAGCACATTCATGGCTGCACCTTCCAGCGCGGCTCTGGCCATGAGGATTCCCACACCGGCATCTGAGAGTGAATTCTGGTTCCCCACTGCAGCCATCCGGACAGCCAGTTTTCCCACCTCCAGGGCCGATTCCATCACTTTCAGCGGAACTTTCGCAGATTCCTGAGTCGCTTTTTCAATAGCCTTCGCCCGGGCGTTTTTTTCTTCTTCAGTCTTCTTTTTCATCCGCATGGCTGCCATGACCTGATTAAAGGACTCGGTGTCCTCGTCTACCAGGTTGAGCAATTTTTCTTTCAATGCCCCGGCTTTTAGGGACAGGGTTTCCACCTCCTCGGTGACCGCTTCATAACCCTTTTTTCCAAAGGTGAGGACGCCCACCATATTCACCAGCGCCGCACCGAGCGATCCCGCCAGCGCTGCTACGGAACCACCCCCCGGCGCGGGTGAATCAGAGGCTAGTTCATCGGCAAAATCATCCACCGGCATTCTTACCAGGGAAGGTTTTTTCTTATCGCGCAACTGGTATTCGATGATTTTTTCTTCCGGATCAAAGGGTGTAATTTCACTCAATCCCATGGACTGAATGGCCAGTCGTACCAGTTCCTTCTCCGGGACGGCTGTGGAATTGCCCTGCTTTTTCAGGTAATACCTGCCAGCATCGAGCATGGCGCTCAGCGGCACCAAACCCACCAGTTCGCTGCCGGTGACGCGTAGCCCGCGACGTGTGGCTTGCTCACAAACTTCATCAAAGGCTTTATACAACGGCGTCACATCAAAATCTACCAGATTCATGGAAATCTGCGCCATTTTGTATTCATCGATGTACCAGCCCACCGCTTTCACCGCCTTCAGCGTCCCGGGCACCTTCACCATTTTGCCATCTGCATCACGAATGATTTTGCCGTTTTTATCCCGCTTGGCGCGTCCCTTTTCGCGAATGTCCAACGCAATATCAGAAGCCATTTTACGATTGCGGGTATTCAGATTCACATTGTAAGCAATGAGAAATTTCCGGGCACCAATCACCGTAGCGCCTGAGCGGGCATTGAATTTGGCAGAGCCGAAATCGGGTGCGAAATCAGCATCCTTCATTTTCTCCGCCAGCGCTTCGTACTCACCAGCCCGGATATCCGCCAGATTCCGTCGGTCTTCCCGGCTGGCAGCAAATTCGTACAAATAGACCGGAATATCTAATTCCTCTCCCACCCGTTTTCCGAGACGACGAGCCAATTCAGCACACTCCGCCATGGTCATATTGGCTACCGGGATAAACGGGCAAACATCCGTGGCACCCATACGGGGGTGCGCACCTGAATGTTGGCGCATATCAATGAGCTCTGACGCCTTCTTAATAGCCTGGAACGCAGCTTCAACCACTGCGTTCGGTGAACCGACCAATGTGACCACCGTTCGGTTGGTGTCGGCACCGGGGTCCACATCCAGAAGTTTAGCCCCGTCAACCTTCTCAATTTCGTCGGTAATTTGTTTTATCACAGCCAGATCACGGCCTTCGCTAAAATTGGGTACACATTCGACGATTTGAGACATACTTCTCCCCTGTGTTTTTTTCTAATTCAACTGTGTAAGATAATAGAGTAGGTACACCACCACAGCAACCATGACCAGCAACCAGAACAAACTCCGTCCTTTGGGGCGTTCATAGCGTTGGAGCCGGTGAAATTCAATCCGGCGTCGCTTCTCTCCCTCCATTGCCCGGTCAAAGCGTGAATAATGTCTGCGTGGACGCTGATTGAGAAATCCCATGGTTAAATCCCTGCAAAAACCCACATGAAAAAATTCACGAATGGCCTGATTACCATACCGATGATATGAAAATTGGTAAACATGCCCAGCAGGATAACCCCCATCAATATCATGGGTCCGCGGGTCTCCAGCATGTGCAGGGTTGGTGCGTACCGGTTTGGTAGTATACCGGCCAGGATCCGGGATCCATCCAGCGGTGGCAGCGGAATAATATTAAAAACCGCCAGCGCCAGATTGATGTAAACTGACAGGTACACCATCATGAAAATCAGGCTGCCGGTGCTGGTTCCCTGCCCGGTCATCCCGGCACTCATCATGATGCGCAGGAGAATGCCTGACACCAGCGCCAAAACCATATTCATACCTGGTCCGGCCGCAGCAATCCACATCATATCCCGCTTGGGATTTTGCAGGTAGCGTGGATCCACGGGAACCGGTTTGGCCCAACCAAACCGCACCAGAAAAATCATGAGCGTCCCAAACGGATCAAGATGCGCCAGTGGGTTCAGGGTCAGGCGTCCCATGAGTTTGGCCGTGGGGTCCCCCAATCGGTAGGCGACCCACCCGTGGGCATATTCATGCAGAGTCAATGCCAGCAAAATGGGGGGCACTGAGACAAGCAACATGGTGAGATTAATTCCGTCCATTCAATTCCTTTTTATGCCAAATCTGCACCCGGCGGATTGTGCTTCAACTGTTCATTTATCAATGGTTTAAGGACTATTTTCCAGGGCGTCCAAACCAGCATTAATTGTAAACATGGGGAGAGCCAATCCCTACCGAATTTCGGAATAATCAACCGGGTGTAGTGGGAATCAGATGCGCTTTAACTTGAGTAGAAGGGTATTGCTTACCACACTTACCGATGACAGCGCCATGGCCAGTCCGGCCAGCATGGGATGCAGCAGATGCCCCGTGAATGGATAGAGAACCCCCATGGCAATAGGAACGCCCACCACATTGTAGGCAAATGCCCAGAATAAATTCTGTTTGATCTTGCGTAGTGTGGCGCGGCTGAGATTGGCGGCTTTCAAAATTAAGTGCAAATCATTGCGCATAAGTACAACCTGCGCTGCATTCATGGCCACATCGGTACCCTGACCGAATGAAATCCCCACATCGGCAGCAACCAGCGCCGGGGCGTCATTCACACCATCCCCCACCATAGCCACTTTTCCATGTTTGGCTTTCACTGCTTCCACATGCGCAAACTTTTCATCCGGCTTCACCCCCCATTTCACTTGCTCACTGTCAATGCCAACCTGCGTCGCCACTTGGCGGGCAACCTGCTTCTGATCACCGGTGAGCATCCAGGTTTTTACACCTGCCGCGTGTAATGCGGTGATCATCTCTTTCGCATCGGACTTAATCGTATCAGCCAATCCCATAATCATGGTGGGTTTAGAGTTCCGACTTACCACCACGGTGACAAATCCCTGTTCCATCCAGCGCTGAGCCTGAGCGTGCAGTTCAGCATCTGTTTCCATCAGGCTGCTGGTGTTGTGAATTTTGATTTCCTCACCAGCCACCACTGCGGCCACGCCCTCGCCGGGGAGCGCGATAAAATTTTCCACAGACGGCAGTACAAGCCCCTGATTCTTGGCAAAATCAACAATCGCCTGAGCCAAAGGATGCTCAGACCGCGCCTCCACGGCGGGAGCCCCTGCCAAGAGTGTTTTGACCGCTTGGGATTTACCCGGATCGGGATACACTTTCTGCAGCTGTGGACGCCCTTCGGTGAGTGTACCGGTTTTGTCAAACACAATCGCCTTCACTTCACCCAACGGTTGGAGAGCCTCGGCAGATTTAATCAGAATTCCGGCAGCGGCTGCACGGCCTGTGCCGACCACCACGGCCGTGGGCGTGGCCAGTCCCAGCGCACAAGGACAGGCAATAATGAGCACCGATATCATCACATTCACTGCGAATACGAATCCATTGCCGGCGAAAATCCAGAAAATTCCGGAAACCAGCGCCAGCACCAGGATGGTGGGCACAAAAACCGCCGCCACCTTGTCCGCCAATTGCTGGATGGGTGCTTTGGAGCCCTGGGCTTCTTCAACCAATTTAATAATGCGGGCGAAAACCGTTTCACTACCCACCTGCCGGGCTTCCACCTCAATGGATCCGGACAGATTGGTGGTGGCGCCAATCACTTCAGCACCGGCACCCTTTTCAACCGGAATGGATTCCCCTGTAATAGCCGCTTCATCCACATGGGAATGCCCGCTGGTAATCATGCCGTCCACTGGGATTTGCGTGTGGGCTTTCACCAGCACCGTTTCACCGATTTTCACCTCATCCGCTGGTATGGCAACCCAGTCGCCGTCCCGCTTCACCAGCGCCTGTTTGGGTGCAAGGTCCATGAGTTTTCCCAGCGATTCGGTGGTTTTGCCTTTGGCCACCGCCTCCAGCCATTTTCCGAAGGTGATGAACAGAAGAATCACACCCGCTGCCTCAAAATAGAGTTTGGAGAAACCGGGTATATTGAGGTCAAATATCAGATTGAAACTGGTGACGACTGAATAGACAAAAGCCGATCCGGTCCCCAGCGCCACCAGAGAATCCATATTCGGTGAGCGGTGCCAGAGATTCCGAAATCCGCGGGCATAATATCCACGTCCGGTATAAACGATGATAGCCGCCAAAAGGAATTGTACGCCGATACGCCACATTTCCGGCAGCAAATGCACGCTGGTGAACATTTCCAGCATGGAATAGAGGAGGAGCGGGATACCGAACAGCGCCTGAACGATAAGTAACTTTCGCCAGCGGGACATGTTTTGTTGCTGCTGTTCCACCAGCGAAGTAGACCCCTTGGGCTCCAGCTTATAGCCCGCCCGATCCACCGCGCGTTTCAGCTTCTTGACGGAAACATCCTGCCCGGAGGCGATGGTGGCTGTTTCCATCGTGAGATTCACCACCACATCCGATACACCCGGGACGGTGCGCAGCGCTTTCTCCACATTGGCCACGCAACTGGCGCAGGTCATGCCCTCCACGGCAAAGGTCTGTTTTGATCTTTCGGTGGGAATGGCTGCGGAAGGCTCCACCGCGCCGCTTTGTTGCTGCGAATCAGTCATGGCTATTACCAGGGTTTTCCGGTTAGGTAATCGAATGACTCACCAGGGAGAGGCGTTAAGCTCAAGCGCCGAATAGCTTCTTCAAGACACCGGTCTTGGGCTGCGTGGGGTAGCCGGTGGCTGAAACGCTTTCAATAACTTGCTGGGTTGGATCGCTGCCGGCATCCAGGGTAAGCAGCTTCTTTTTGCGGTCCACCACCACATTTTCCACACCCTCGACGGCTTCGGCGGCGGCTTTGACCTTGGCCGCACAACCGTCACAGGTCATTTTTTCTACGGTAAATCTATACTGTTCCATTGTCTTCTTTCTCCTTTAAGATACCAGTCGGATCGTATGTGTTATTGATAAAGGCTAATATGGTTAAGGATTTCATCAATGTAACGCTTTAATGCCCCGCAAGATTGGTGTTCCGGTGCAATAAAAATCCATCGTATCCGTCGTTCTCTGTTACAATTTCATCCCTGTCAAGAATTCAGCTGGCATTTTCATTCCGGCCAAATATATTGCGAATGAGTCTCAAAACAATGTGGAACCACCCGGACCGGAAATGAAAATCATACCTTCCGGTTCAACTCAGAGGGTCTGACCGAAGATGAAATTTATATCTCCAATCCTGCAATTTTCCCACTTTAGACAATATCTGCTCCTTGGTCTCAGCTTGCTTGTTCTGACCATGTGCACCGATCAGGGCAATCCCGTCATGGAGCCTACACCTGAATTTTTACTCAGCACTGATTCGGTGAATTTCGGTGCTGTGCAGATTGGTGACAGCCGACTGCAATTCGTGGAAATTCGTAACCCCGGGAGTGCGGATTTAACCGGCGATTTGATGCTTCAGCA
>JAIPJR010000062.1 GCA_021734045.1 Fidelibacterota bacterium | reverse complement strand
CAAAAGAAGTGGAACTGGAAGATCCCCGGGAAAATATGGGCGCACAGATGGTGCGCGAAGTGGCATCCAAAACCTCAGATGTGGCTGGTGACGGTACCACCACAGCTACGGTTCTGGCTCAGGCAATCATTACCCAGGGCTTGAAGAATGTCACCGCCGGCGCCAATCCCATGGAAATCAAACGCGGTATTGATGCTGCGGTTGAAAAAGTGGTAGAGAGCCTGCGGAAAATCAGCCGCGATGTGAGCAGTAGCGAAGAGATCGCCCAGGTGGGTACCATTTCAGCGAACAATGACCGCACCATTGGTGATCTCATTGCAGAAGCCATGGACAAAGTGGGTAAAGATGGTGTGATTACTGTGGAAGAATCCAAAACCATGGACACCTATCTGGAAACCGTTGAAGGTATGCAGTTTGACCGCGGCTATCTCTCCCCTTACTTCGTCACCAATGCCGAAGCGATGGAAGCGGTGCTGGAAGACGCACTCATCCTGCTGTATGACAAAAAAATCAGCGCCATGAAAGACCTGTTACCCATTCTTGAGAAAACTTCCCAAATGGGCAAACCCCTCCTGATCATCTCGGAAGAGGTGGAAGGCGAAGCGCTGGCCACACTGGTGGTAAACAAGCTGCGCGGTACGCTGAAAGTTGCTGCTGTGAAAGCTCCCGGTTTTGGTGACCGTCGCAAAGCCATGCTCCAAGATATCGCCGTTTTAACCGGTGGTACACTGATTTCCGAAGAGCAGGGTTACAAGCTGGAGAATGCCACGACCGCGTATCTTGGACAAGCTAAACGGGTCGTCATTGATAAGGACAATACCACTATTGTGGACGGTGGCGGCGAAGAAGAAGCCATCAAAGCCCGGATTAATGAAATCAAGGTTCAGATTGAAAATACCACTTCTGACTATGACCGTGAAAAACTGCAGGAACGCCTGGCTAAATTAGCCGGTGGTGTTGCGGTTCTGCATGTGGGTTCACCCACTGAAGTGGAAATGAAAGAGAAGAAAGCCCGCGTGGAAGATGCGTTGCATGCCACCCGCGCTGCCGTTGAAGAGGGTATTATCCCCGGTGGTGGTGTGGCTCTCCTGCGTGCTGCACAGGAATTGAAACTGGAGCTGGAAGGTGACGAACAACTGGGTGTTGACATTATCCGTCGTGCCCTGGAAGAGCCCATTCGCATGATCTCCAAGAACTCCGGTTGGGAAGATTCCATCGTGGTTCAGAAGGTGAAAGAGGGCAAGGATGATTTTGGTTTTGACGCTCGTAAAGAGGTGTTTACCAATCTCATTAAAGCCGGTATCATTGATCCCACCAAGGTTGCCCGGACCGCGATTGAGAATGCGGCATCGGTTGCCTCCTTGTTGCTCACCACAGAGTGTGCAATCTCTGATATTCCTGAAGAGGAAAAAGCACCGGCCATGCCTCCTGGTGGTGGTATGGGCGGAATGTATTAATCCTGCTTTTCAGACACAAGATACATCAAAAAGCCTCTCCCCTGCGGAGGGGCTTTTTTCATGCAGATGGTTGCATTGTAACCTTTTGACAAGGGTGGACCCCGGGTTATATTTCGCCGCTTTTTGCATGCGATATTCAAGGCGTGGTGCCCAAGTGGTCTAAGGGAGTGGTTTGCAAAACCATCATTCGCCGGTTCGAATCCGGCCCACGCCTCGCTGTGTTCTACCCAACCTTTTTAAGATTGATATTGATTATTCAAGTCATCGTTTTTTAATAAGTGCCCGGGTGGTGGAATTGGTAGACACAAAGGACTTAAAATCCTTCGCCCCTTAAAGGCGTGCCGGTTCGAGTCCGGCCCCGGGTACTGCCCTTTTTCTTCATCCAACATCGAATCAATCGAATTTGGTCAACGAAGGTGACTGCGGCCACTGCCGCTGCCCTGGACAGATTAGCATCCCAGGTTTTAATACTTGAATTGAATTGAATTTACCCCGTTATCAGCTGTAACTATCGAAAAAATATCTTACGAAGTGAACCGGGAAAAATACATATCATTGGCCGGGGATTTTGATTGTCGTTGATCACCTGGGTAGCCTGGCGTGCCAAGCCGGCCGTTTCGGTGCGTTTCTGTATGGCTGCCCGGAGGTTATCCCGAATCGGCACAAACCGTTTTAGCAGCTCATCGGCATAGGTTCCCAGGTCAGCCCGGTTTTTCTCCACCCCATTTATCATCTGATCCAATAACGCCAGGGTTTCCTCCGGTTTACGGGGTATGGTGTTGGCCATGTGGTGCCCCTTATTCAGTCAATACCACCAAGTATTAAGTCTGTGGACCGGATTTCAAAACAGTTCTTAAGAAAAACCGTGGAGTGTTGTAGCACAACGCAAAACGGGTCATTATCAACACCCCCCGGGGCTCGAAACGGTGAGATCATTTGTCAGCATATTGATTATGTGGTCTACATGACGACCAGGGATTCGGGGCTTGAATAGGCGGTGGAATATGTCTATGGCATTATCATGAATCCATTACATATCGAAATTATCACCATTGCTTAGACATGTTCACATAACATGTCTAAGCAATCGATATGAAGCATGAACATGAACATGTCTATTAAAGTAATGTATGACGACGCAGGATCGTATGAAGTCAATTCGAACGGGACAGAAGATTATAGAGGCCCGTATTCAGGAACAGTGTTTCCTTACCAACCCGCTGACTCTTGAGAATGTGTATCGTTTCCAGAACTTTAAGATACTTGGATGCTGTCTCGCGCTTGGCAATGCCTTTGTCGGTTAAATACTGGATCTTCGTGTAAGGACGCTCAAAAAGCAGTTCGATCAACTCCTTTGAGAACACATTGCCTGGTAATTGATTACGAGCTTTTTCTGTGGTCGCATCCATTAGATCCTTAATGGCCAGAATCTTATCACGGGTATAATTTGCCGTTTGTTCGATGCCCGCCAGCATATAGAGTATCCATGGTTCCCAGCTTTGATTGATCGTGACTCCCCGGAGCAATCGGTAGTATTCCGCCCGATTCTCGATGATATATTTACTGAGGTACAGCACCGGATAGTCCAGAAGGTCATTAAGTGAAAGGTAGAGCAGGTTAATGATCCTGCCGGTACGGCCATTTCCATCACTAAAGGGATGGATAGCTTCGAACTGGTAGTGAATGAGGGCTACTTTGATCAGGGGATCGATCCCGTCTTCAGAATGGATAAACTGCTCAAGATCGTGGAGTAGTTCACGGATTCGTTGCTCTCCTTCCGGTGGTGTATAGATGACATCACCGGTGGTCTGATTAACGATCCTGGTTCCGGGAGTCTTGCGGATGCCAGCTTTATTCTCTCGGATAATCTGAACACATTTCACAAACAGGTTCGTGCTGAGCACTTGCTGCCGCTGCAACTCATTGAAGCCGTACCACAGTGCCTCTCGATACCGGAGTACTTCCTTGGTTGCATGGTCAATCTGACTGGTCTGGGCACTGAAAGCTTTGTAGACCGCATCTGAAGTTGTAACAATATTCTCAATCTCGCTACTGGCCCGGGCTTCTTGCAGGATCAGCGAGTCAATCAGCAGAGCCTGGTTGGGAATAACCCGGCCAATACCCTTTAATTCAGCCAGCGCTCGCCCACACGAAGTGGTTTTCCGCAAGACAGCCTTGGTTTCTATCTCGACGGGGGGCGGTAACCGTGGAAGGTCATTGTAGGGTTTGTACGGATCAGATGTGGTATTCATAAGCCATTTCTTTTTGTTGAAGTAACTTAATATACAGATACTCAACCTGTTCTCCTAAACATGTCTACAATATTGCAATATATCGATATGTGGATCTATAAAATAAGAGAGACCTAACCACCCCCGGGCCCTCGAAACGGTGAGATCATTTGTCAGCATATTGATTATATGGTCTACATGACGACCAGGAATTCGGGTGCCTGTATGGGCAACTAAGTCATATCTAATTCAAAGACACATGACCAGAACATATCGATGTATTGGCATTTCTTGGACATGTAAAAAGGCACCCGATTCCTCAGGTGCCTTTGAAGACTCTGAGATTTGTTTTGAGATTATTTCAGCAGGATCATCTTCCGGGTTTGGTTGAATTTACCAGAATTGATTTGGTAAAAGTAAATGCCCGTTCCAGCCTGTTGACCTACATTATTCCGTCCATCCCACACCACTGACTGGAAACCGGCAGATTTCTCCCCATGAACCAGCGTCCGGATCGGTTGACCCAGCTGATTATAAATGGTCAAGCGTACCTGACTCGGTTCCGGCAAATCGTACCGGATCGTGGTGGTAGGATTGAAGGGATTGGGATAGTTCGTATGCAGCGCAAACTTTGTGGGGATCGCTGCTTCGGGTTCAGTGGCCACATACCCCACCGTGAAGGTCTGCACCGGCGACTCGGTCGTCAGCGAATCCGTATCCATGGCAATTATCTTCCACCAGTACCGGGTATTCTCGGACAGTCCTTCCGAGGGCGTGAAAACCGTGTCAGTTAAAGCTTCTGCGGTGAGGACGATGGACACAAAGGCACTGTCCTCAGCCACCATGAGTGTATAAACCGCATAGTCCCGGGGGTCATTATCCGTTGCAGTTTCCCAAATAAACGCCGGCGTTGTGGTCAGCCCCTGCGCCATGTCCGGCGGTGAGAGCAACTCAAACGGATTGGGTGGTTCCAATTCCGTATTCGTCCAGAACCGGTACACCTCGCTGGCTGTTTCCAGACCGGCCAGGTCCCTGGTAATCACCTGCCAGTAATATTCGCCATTATCCATTAATGGCGTTTCCAGAATCCACTCGTGGTCCGGCGTGGTGATGATCTGAGGATCCGTCATGACAGTATCCACGGCAATGAGCAGATCGTACATCAGCGTATCGCCCGGATCCGGATCAGTGGCTGCCTCCCAGTAGAATTCCGGCGTGAGAACCACCTCTACACTGTTATCGGTGGGCGTCACCAATTCAACAACAGAAGGCGCTTCATTCTCAGCATTCAGATAAAAATGGCTGGCACCATCAATATTCTCCACCGTATCTCCGGAGGGATCCACGGCACTCACCATCCAGTAGTAGCTGCTGTTATCCAGCAGTGATTCTGCAGGCGTCCAGGTCGTGTCCGTACCTTCATATACGCGGGCGAAGTCCTCAATGGTTGTCCCCAGATAAAGTCGGTAAGTCAACACATCATCAGGATCAATGTCCGGGGCCGGATGCCAGAGGAATTGAGGCTGCAGCGTGCTGAGCATGGCGTCATTTTCCGGTGAGATAAGATCAAATGGCTGGGGTGACTCATTCTCCAGATTCAAAAAGAAATGCCGACTACCACCGGTATTTGCCACCGTGTCTCCCGCCATATCCACCGCACTTACCAGCCAGTGGTACGTACTGTTATCCTCCAAAGGTTCTGTTGGGGTCCAGGATGTTTCTGAACCGGCGTAAACCTGCAGGTAATTTTCAGGATCCGTGCTTAAATATAATCGGTAGGTAACCACATCATCCGGATCAATATCGCTGGCGGCCTGCCAGGAAAATGCCGGCGACAGCGTGCTGAGTGAAGCGCCATTTTCCGGAGAGATGAGCGGGAAAGCCTGCGGCGGATCGTTCACGGGAGTGACCGTGAGGGTAAATTCATCGGAGATACTTTCCATCACCGAATTGGTCGCGGTGACAACGATAACATCCTCACCGAACCAGTCGGCAGTCAATTCAAGTTGAAGCAGGGCACCTTCCCCAATGGTTACCTGTACAGCTGATTCCGTATTGGATACACTGTAGGCGAGGGTTTCCTCCGGATCCAGATCTTCAAATACCGTATCCAGATCAGCAATGTCCATGACAGGATTATCCTCAGGCAGGGTCAGATCCGCCAGGGGTGAAACCACCACCGGACCCGAGACGCTGGTACTCCCGATTAAGTCAGCCATGGCGCTGCCCTGGGATGCAAAAATCCCATCCCCCAGCGCGTAAACGGCCTCCACATTTTCGATTTCAAGTTCCTGACCCGCGTCCCAGAGTCGGTAACTGATGGTGTGGCCCGGCGTGAATCCGTCAATCTCCGGCGTGCCCGGATCATCGGTAGCCGCCACCAGCGCCACGTAATCCCCGATGGGAGCAGATAAAACACCGGCTCCCACACACACATCACCATCGAATATGCCAATTTCATCTCCGGCACCCAGCTCAACATCGTCAATGGATGCGGCTGTGATATAGAAGTTCATGGCCAGATAGGGATTGCCAAAATAGACCGGTGTGAAATGGTCTTCCGGCAGACTTCCCACCAAATCAACCATGGCGGAACCCTGGGAGGCGAAGGTTCCGTCCCCCAGCGCGTAAGTCGCGGCAACATCGGTGATTTCCATGTCATTTTCAGAATCCCAAATTTTGAAAATGATGGCATTACCAGGTGTGAAACCATCCACTTCCGGAGTACCGGCTTCATCGGTAGCCGCCACCATGGCCAGATAGGGGTCAATGTCCCCTTCCACCACCGCGGCACCGACACAGTACTCACCGTCGAATATGCCGATTTCATCCCCTGCTGTAAGGGCTACATCTTCTATCACTGCGCTGGTCACGTAGATATTCATGGCCAGGTAAGGATTTCCACTGTAAACGGTCTGGAAATGCGTCTGTCCCCAGGTGATTCCCGTCAGCAAACCGAACAATCCCATCAGAATTAATAGCCTCTTCATGTATTCATTCCTTTCTGAATTGCCATTCACATTAGCCTTTATCGGTTTGCCGTTTATTTGATGAACAAGGCTTTCTTCACCTTACTGAAATCTCCTGCCTGCAGACGGTACACATACAGGCCACTGGGTACTGTATGGCCAAAGTTATCCCGACCATCCCAAATCACTGTTTTTTCGCCGGCATTCTCATGACCAACCACCAGTTGGCGAATTTCGCGACCCAGCACATCATAGATGACTAATGCCACCCGTGTATCCTGGGGCAAATCGTACCGAATCGTGGTGGACGGATTAAAAGGATTGGGATAACAATCATAGAGCGCATAGCTGTCCGGAATGGTCACGCCACTCAGATCCACTACCAGGCTGCTCTGGGCTTCAAAAGCCAGCGACCCCTGCTCCGTGAGAATGGTGGCGCCCAGTGGTTGCTCCTTCTCTCCGGTCCAGACGCGGAAAGTTATCGCATTCCCGGCGGTGAATCCTTCCACTACCTGGGTGAGCGGATCATCCATGCCAACAATGAGCGGCAGATAGACATCTTCCCGGACCAATGTCTCTGTCAATCGTGCAGATCCAACACACCGGTCACCATCAAATACACCAATTTCCATCCCGGCGCCCAATGGCATTTCATCCAGCGTGGCTGTCATGACATAGACATTCATGGCCAGATAAGGATTCCCCTCATCTTCCAGATAGAAATGCCGTCCGGGCTCGACTGTTTTCACCGGAATACTGCGTGCCAGTGCCGGCGCTGTATTCAACACCAGATCAGCATCGGCGGACATTTTGATGTAATAGCCTTTCCCGGGAAGGAGATTGCCGATATTGTTGACCCAACCCAGTACAGGTAGCTCTTCCAATGCCGCACCCGATTCATTCTGGACTTTGAGCAGGACACCTGCGTCAATCAAATCCTGAACGGCTGTCAGGGCATCCTGGCTAATCGAAAGCGGGTAGCCCATGATATTCCAGCCGCCATTTAATGGTACCGTGAAGGGTAGTCCCACCGGCGCACCACTAACTGTCAATTCAGCGTTATTGGCCATTTTCACATAATAGCCTTCGGTCAGATTCATTTCGCCGATATTGTTAATCCAGCCCATTACCGGCAGCTCTTCCATGGCTGCCCCACTTTCGTCCTGAACCTTCAGCAGGCTACCATTGTCCATTAGTGGCTGCATAATGTCCTGGAGATCGGTGGCATCCGGTAAGGTGTAGAAGGAGACGATGTTCCAGCCACTTGCCAGCGTGAGATTCATGTCAATGCTGGTGGAGCCGGTCAACTCAATCATGGCCGTTCCTTGACTGGCAAATGTCCCGTCACCCAACGTGTAATCAGCTGAGACGCTGGAGATTTCCACCCCTTCGGATGCATCCCAAATTCGATAAGAGATGTTATTACCGGGTGTAAATCCATCAATTTCCGGCGTGCCGGGGTCGTCCGTAGCAGCAACCAGGGCCAGATAATCGGTGATTGAGGCCGTGACAACGCCGGCGCCCACACAATGCTCACCGTCAAAAATACCAATCTCATCACCCACACTCACCATTTCGCCACCGATGGTAGCACTGGTGACATAGAAATTCATGGCCAGGTATGGGTTCCCGGCGTACACCAGTTCAAAATGGCTCAGTTCGGGATCAGACTGGATCAGATCGCTGTAAAAACGCGGCAACACCTGTGGGTTATTGAAATCGCCCACCACACCACGCAGTGTGAAGGGCTGTACGGGTGCCGGATTATCATCCACATCGGTTTCCTTATCCACCCGCATCGTCAGCGTCTCACCGGTTGCGTCGGTAATAAGCAGATTCATATTGTTGCCAGGTTCGGGCCAAACGCCTTCCACAATCTCAACATCCAGGATCTCAACCAATTCAGATTCATACGCATTCCACTCTGTGTTCAGCGCCATGATGGTGAGCGTCTGAAAGGGTGGCAGATCGTTGCCGGAGCTGATGAATTGGACATTGGTCAGCTCTGCCGGAATGATCTCCATTTTGCCATTATACTCAGCAATTTCACCCGTAACCTTCACTTCATCTCCCGGCTGCAGACCGGCATCAAAGGCACTGGAGAACAGAACAATACCAGCGGATTCATCCTGCAGCGTGTATTCAGTCATGGATCCGGATGTTCCAAAATTGGGACTGGTGATTATTCCCTGAACCGTAACCGTTGATCCTAATTCAGCGGCTCTGGCTTCGGCAATGGAAATCGTCAACTCAATACCGGAAGCCCAGATATCTACCGGCGGTAGAAATACGGGATTGGTATCATCTACATCAACGTGATGATTCATTCCCCACCCGGCTTCATTGTCCATGGGCTCGGGATTTTCCAGACTCATATTGTCCGGATCATAAGCCGCATACTTGTAATAATGGCTGCTGCCCGAACCTTCCGGAAATGCAACCTCAGCACTCCAAATGCCATCCTGCGGCACCAGGTCACCATTTGTACCGGTATCGTACAGACGGATCATATTTGTGGTGTCATCAACCGTCCAGCCAGCCCAGCCGAACGCTGATACGAAATCGCCATTCATCCACACGGACTGCAGGTTATCAAAGGGTTGACCGGTCTGGAAACTCTGGGCACCGCTCATATCCACCTGGAATGTGACCGTAACCGCCTGACTCAAGGGTGCATTATAGGCGCAATTGGGCTCACGGAGCGGTAGCACCATCGCTTCGCCGGTGAAGGTAAACGCATCATTCGCACCGATTTCCCAGCCACTATCCTGCCACAAATAAGCCGGACTCATACGGAATTTCCAACGGATTTCCGCACCCGGATTATTGACTATAGCTACAGTATAAGTGTAAACATTGGGATTTTCGTCCAACGGTGTCATGACCTCGGTGGCATTCCAACCATTGAAATCCCCATTGACAACAATCTGATGATCCGGATTTTGCGGATCAAACCAGCCGTTTTCAATAAACGCTGTCAGATCAGCTTGGAAAGTGACATCTGCCGCCACGCCACCCTGCTGAAAATCACTGTAAAACCGGGGCATTATCTGGTAGCCTGCGTCAAATGGTTCAGAATTGTCAAACTGGGAAATGACACCCAGCAGACCAAACTGCCCCTCCGGCTGAGCATTGTCATCAATATCCGTCTCTTTATCAATACGCATGGTGGTGGCGCCACTACCATCATAGATAGTGAGATTGGCATTACTGCCCGCAGGTGGCCATGCGCCTTCAATAATTTCCACATTGCTCATCTGTACCAGCATCGACTCCAGCATCTCACCCATCTCATAGGTCAGATCAGCAGCCATGACCGGTACCGGTTCTATCCAGTTACCACTGGAGACAATCTGAATAGCAGAAGGATCGGCAGGAACGATCTCTGACTTACCGGCATAAGTAAGCAGTTGACCAGTAACAATAACTTCCTGTCCCACTTGCAAGTCTGCGCTGAAGGCGTTGGAAAACAATACGATACCCGCTGATTCATCCTGAATCGTGTATTCTGAATAGCCATCACCAAAATTGGGTGATGTAACGATTGCGGAAACCGTCACCACTTCGCCATCTGGCATTTGACGCACATCCGCAATGCTCCTTATATCCAGATTACGGGTTTTCCAGATATCGATGCCCGCATCATAGGTGGGTGCAGAATCGTCAATCATCACGGCGTGATCATCCCCAAATCCCGATTCATTGTCAATCAGAATGGTGGTATCCTGATGAGCAGGATCGTAGGCGGCGTATTTGTAAAAATGGTATGCGCTGGATCCGCTGGTGAAATTCACCTGGGCAGTCCAGATATGATCACCTTCAACGGCGTCACCATTGGTGCCGTCGTCATACAGGCGTACCATATTTACCGTGTCATTTTCCGTCCAGCCGGCCCAGCCGGATTCCGTGACGAAATCACCATTAAGCCACACCGATTCAAGCGAATTGAAAGGCTGCGAATTGTTGAAGTTAATCGCATCCATCAGATTCACCCGGAAGGTGACCAGCACATCCTGAGAAATGAGTTCAGTAGGTTGGTAGGAGCATGCTGGCTCAATCGGTGGCAGCACCATATCACCTGCCTGGATGTCTAGAATGCGATTATCTCCTATTTCCCAGCCATCGTTAGCCCAGGTTGTTCTGGGAAACAAACGAAACTTCCAGCCCCACTGGTCACCGGGATTCCCCGTATTGGGAATGGTCATGGTATAAATATTTGGATTTTGGATATTGGGCGTCATCCGTTCAGTGGAATTCCAACCATTGAAATCACCATTCACCACGATGGAATCACCTTCACCTGATGGGTCAAACCAGCCATTTTGAATGAATGTGGTAAGGTCCGCCTGGAAGGTTATCATGCCGGTTTCGAACGGCTGAAAATCACTATACGCACGGGGCAAAATCTGGGGACCATCGAAATCACCCACAATGCCCTGCACGATAAATGGATTTGCCGGTGCCGGATTATCATCTACATCGGTCTCTTTATCCACGCGCATGGTCACTATGGCACCTGACGGATCGGAAATCTGCAGGTTGGCGTCACTGCCCGGATTGGGCCATGCGCCGTCCACGATGGAGGCATTTTCGATTCGGACTAATTCCGACTCATACTGATTGTGATCCGCCACCAGATCGGCAATGGAAATCGTTTGAAACTCGGGCAAAGCACTGGTTCCCTGGACACGAATATCCTCAATGCCGGCTGGAACGAGCTCCAGTTTGCCTCTGTATTCTGTGAGCGTTCCGGTAACCACGACATAATCACCCACGCTCAAACCAGCATCAAAGGCATTAGAATACAGGATGATGCCGTCCAAACCTTCCTGGAGTGCATACTCAGAACGAGAGCCGGGGATGTCGAAATTCGGTGTCGTTACCGTACCCCGCACAGTCACCACTTCACCCAGCGGTTCAAATCGTGCCTGGTGAATGGACATGCCATTAGGTGCATAGCCCAGCCATTCCAGAACACCGCTAAAAAATGTCCAGAACTGATTAAAGCTGACCGAGCCATTCTCCTGTACTTCCACAGCAGCGTCCGCCAGAAAACTGAACACAGCGCCTCTTGATACGCCATTTTCATAAACCACACCATAATGGTTGCCGTCAATACTTCCCTGGAAAACAGGCGTTCCGCTCCCGGCCACCAGATAGTCAGCCCAGTTAAGGGTTCCCCAGTCACCGTGCCGCAAAATCATGGGATCGGTTTGAAAGGGTGTGTCCATGGGCGTCGTGCTGATGCCCAGATAGCTTGAATCCGCCGCACCAATACCACCCAGTTCCGGGTCACTGGTTCCGCCTGACAATCCAAAGTAATCATAGGCAAAATCACCTGACGAAAAGTCCAGGTCTGGTCCCAAACCATGACCGTAAAACCAATCCTGATCAATGAGGACCAGATTTCCGCCGGCATCCATAAAATCAGCATAGCCCGGATCCGGATCGCCACTGACTACCGGCAGGGTTTGGTTACCCCAGCCGTAGATGACAATATTGGACCAGCCGTAGTTGATAACGGAAGCATCAATGCCGCCTTCGGCTTGAACATTCCAGTACACATAATCAATGCCGTTCCAATTCGCCGTTATTTGATACAGATCCATTTGAGACTGCTGACCATCGACAATAAATAGCATGTCAGCCGTGGGATTTTGTGGCGCTTTGATTTGAAACGAGCGATGCATGGACTCGGAGCGAATCCCGGTATTATCGATCGTACGTATGAAATATTCGATTTCGGTGCCCGGTGAATAGGCCCCACTGAACGTAAAGCTATAAAGGCCGTTTCCGGCGGCGTCCACATTGGTGGGGGTACCACTTGTGTAGATCAGTGTATCACCATTAGCCGTCCCAATGAGCGCTACATTATCACTGCCATCTATAGCAATGGTCCCCTCCACATCGTCCTGCAACTCAGCATAAACGGTGAAAGGACCAGTGGTATTAAAAGTATTATTTAATGCGCTCAGACTTGAAACAGTGATGGGACCTCCCCAGGGATACTCGACCACTACGCGCATCATAATATCGGAGGCACCGTATTTACCCCACATGCCGCCTGTCCAGGGACCACCCGTCCAGGTGTAGGTTAAATTACCCTGATCATCGGTGCCATCAGCCAGTGGATGCGGTGTGGCACCTGATTTCACCAAGGCAATGACAAATGATTCACGACTGTTGATATCAGTGCTGTCCCCCACCACAAATTCACCGCCAATATCCAGCAGTGCCGACCAATCAGTGGTGTACCCGTCAATGGTATTCATTGTCACCGATGTGCGATGCGCACCGATGGGGCTGATATCCAGTGTCCCGCGATCAAATGCACTCACTTCACCATCACTACTCAGTGTAGCTGCAGCAGCACTGTAATCCGCAGCAAAGGCTTCTATCGTACCAGCGTCATACCATTGAACGTACACTTCTTTCACCCGTGCCGGTGCATCGGGTGTAAACACAACGGCCAGCGTATCCCCTGCATCTCCACTACCCAGATAATACTCCGCCTGGTTATCCACGTGCTGCAGAACCGCCTGCAGACCTTCACGGTTGGTTGTAATCTGGTTTGCCATCGACCCGGCAGGATTCGCCACCTGCATTCGGGCGGGCAACAAAATCTCAGTCCGATTTACCGGTACAGCATCCGGTTTTACCGGCTGAAGACCAAACGCAGTTGTTGCAAATACAAGAATTGCCGTTAAAAACGAAAGATAGGAATGACGGTACATGATGTCCCCCTGTAAATTTTTTTCCTGGTCTTACCCCAAAATCACGAAATGCAAACCTTGAATGGTGTTAAGTGATATTTTAAATCTGCATCTGTTGACCAGACAGTATGCCTCCCTTGTATCAATTCAAGGTATAAAGTAATTGTCTCCTTGAATAATCATAGAATTATCAACTTATTACAGTGTTTTTTTAATTATTGAGAACAATTCTCAATATTAGTGAGTATATATGTCACTTTTATTTATATTTATTTTATGCCAGTTATAATACCTTATTTTTAACACTATATTGCTATGTTTATTTTTATTGGTAATAATAATATTGAGATTACAGCCGGTCATTTTTACACTGATTTTGCGATAAGTGTATATTTTTGTGGCATAAATCACAGCAGACAAAAATCCTGATGACTTCAAAACGCTGGCATCTGCTTTTCCGGTCTCATTCTTGCAATATGACGATCGGTGTTAAGGGGGAAACATGCACGAAATGTCCATCGCTCAAAATATCATCAACCTGGCAGAAAACGCGGCCAGAGAAGCGCAGGCGCAAAGCATTCACTGCATTGATATTCAAATCGGGGAATTTGCCGGTGTGATGATAGAAGCGTTGGAATTCGCTCTTCAAGTCGCTGTAAGACACACCCTGGCAGAGCAGGCGCAACTATCCATTCATATTGTTCCCGGGCAAGCTGTCTGTGAGGATTGTGGCTTGGAATTTCCCCTCTCCCAACGCTGGGCGCTCTGCCCCCACTGTGAGAGCATGCGGTACACCATTCTCGCCGGAGATGAGCTCAAAATTAAATCTATCCAAGTGGATACACTTTCAGAATCAGAAGGAGTCCAGCATGTGTGATACTTGTGGTTGTGGCGATACAAACCATGTGACAATCCGGAAACCGATTCAGGAACACGACCATCATTCTGACCCAACTGATCAACAGGAGCATGGCCACACGACAATCAACCTTGAGCAGGATATTCTTTCGGAAAACAATCGTCTGGCGGAGCGGAATCGTGGTTATTTCGAAGCCAAGGAGTGGTTTGTCATTAATCTGGTGAGTTCACCCGGTTCAGGCAAAACAACGCTATTGGAACAGACCATTCCCCTGCTTCAGGGGACCCTGTCCGTGGGCGTTATCGAAGGGGATCAGCAGACCATGCGGGATGCGGCGCGCATTGAGCAAACCGGTGCTGCCGTCGTGCAGATTAATACCGGGACCGGCTGTCATCTGGATGCCCAGATGGTACGAAATGCTGTGAATGAGCTGGATCTACAGTCGCCTTCCCTGGTTTTCATCGAAAATGTGGGCAACCTGATCTGCCCGGCGCTTTTTGACCTGGGGGAAGCACATAAGGTTGTGATAATCAGTGTTACCGAGGGCGATGACAAACCCTACAAGTATCCCACCATGTTTGCCGCTGCCGATATTTGTATTATTAATAAAACCGATTTATGCCCCCATGTGGATTTTGACTTGGAAAAGTGTATGGAAGCCGCCCGTTCAGTGAATCATCATCTGAAATTCTTCCCACTTTCCGCGAAAACCGGGGAAGGACTTGAGGACTGGTTGGAATGGCTGAAAATGCCACGGTAAACGCACGGACACCGGAAACCGGTAGCCAGTTGTTCGCACGACGCATCCGTGTCCGGGGCATCGTACAGGGCGTGGGGTTTCGC
>JAIPJR010000061.1 GCA_021734045.1 Fidelibacterota bacterium | reverse complement strand
GTCTTGTTTGTCCATCTTTAGAGTATTTCCCATCTCTTTGGCTCCCTTTTTTTATTCGGAGAACCTAAAGGTTTTTCTCTCTAGAGGTGGCCTGTTTTCAACTGCCCCTTACTGGCCTATTTTGACTGCCCCCTGACAAATGTCATCCATTTTTACCTTAAAGCAGAATCTCTACTTGAAGAATTTGGTGATAAAACTACCATTCATATTGTATATCCTAATTTAATTGATGTCTTTCTACTTCAAGGGAATATTATAAGAGCAAATCAATATTTGTCAAAGTATAAGCATAACATAGATTCACAGAACCCTGACGACTTATTAATTTATCATAATTATTTATTGAAATATTACAGACAAATTAAAGACGTAAAACTGTTTGAGCACACGATCGAAACGTGTAAAACGAACATTATCCCATTAGTATCAAAATTCGAGCAGTATAACTATCAAGTAAGCGAGCTTAGAATTCGATGGCAAGAAAATATGGCTTGGGAAAAACAATTAGATATAATTAATAATCTGTATCCGAGCTTCTTGAGTGTGAATTTCCCTGATCGTTACGAATTAATTAAAGAGATATTCCACATACTCGATGAACTATCAAGAACAGACTCACTAAACCGGTTTCAAAATCTTTATAAGCATACCTTATCAGAGTTGGAATCAATGAATCAAGAGATTCAACAGTACATAATCAATTTACCAAATTATTGTGTTAATGAGCGCTGTTATTGGGAAAAGCAACTTGCAATGTTGAGGAAAATACGAAGCTATAATACCCATTTATCGACCCAAAAGAATCATTTTGAGGACATTATCAATCATTTAGATAACATCAGAGATATACAGTTAAATCACGGGAATCCCCTTTGGGCACTCGAAGCAGACCTTGATATTGTAGAAGAGTGTATGAGGTCTTTGAGAACGACGAACGATCGAACCCTGCACTCATACCTTAAGATGACTTTTTCACATCATCTAACTAGAGCTAGTGACGATATTTCACCTTACAGAACAAATCCTGAAGCGATTGAAAATTTCATAAGATTAGGTCGTTACTACCTTTTCGAGAATGAATATTCCAAAGCAAAATATTACTTTGATATTTTTAATGAATCAAAATTAAGCATAGGTCATTATGCGCCATGGATCCGAAAGTATTACCATGAGTTATTAACCGAATTTTCAAAAAAATAAGTTTCACTATTTTGTAGATTAGCACCTCTCATATTGACAACCCATTCAACTCCGTCTATATTAATTCCATCATGAAAATTTCTGAAAAAGAAGTCCTCCACATTGCCAAATTAGCCCGACTGGAATTGACGGACGAAGAGGTAGAAACATTCGCCCACCAGATGGGCGACATTCTCACTTACATGGATAAATTGAATGAGGTTGATACAACGGATGTGGAGCCGCTTTCCCATGTACACGACATGGTGAACAGGCTGCGGGAGGACAAAGCAGAACCCTCCATATCCAGGGAGGATGCGCTGAAAAACGCGCCGGAAACAGACGGGACTTTTTTCAAAGTCCCACGGGTTATCAAGGAATAACCCATGTTGCAGGAGCACCATTATCGCACTGTCTCCTGCATCACCGACCCACCTTTCCCTCTAATCGAAAAACGACTCATTTTTCACTGATTATCGCCGGAACAGCTTAATGCTCCGGAGCAGATGGACAGGTTAATGGAGAAATCTTTTTATCATCAAATTTTGGGATCATCGTTACAGAAGGAATTCATCCGTGCCAGAACAAACCCGTAGTAAAAAATATGTCATTGTCACTGGTGGTGTCATCTCTGGTCTGGGGAAGGGCATCGTGGCTGCATCACTGGGATTGCTGCTAAAAGCCAAAGGCTACAAGGTCACGATTCAAAAACTGGACCCTTACCTGAATGTGGATCCGGGAACCATGAGTCCTTTCCAGCACGGGGAGGTCTTTGTACTGGATGATGGTTCGGAAACCGACCTGGATCTGGGGCACTACGAGCGGTTTATTGACATCGATATGGGACGCGCAAATAACACCACCGCTGGTCAGGTCTATTATGATGTAATTGAAAAGGAGCGGCGTGGTGATTATCTGGGCTCCACTGTTCAAATCATTCCCCATGTCACCGATCAGATTAAACAGCGAATCACCGCCCTGGAGAAGGAACATGATGATCTGGAAATCATCATCACCGAAATCGGTGGTACTGTTGGTGATATCGAGAGTCTGCCCTTCCTGGAAGCGGTACGCCAATTTCAACAGGAGCGTGGGTCGGAAAATGTGATTATTGTGCATGTGACCCTGATTCCCTATGTGCAGGCCAGCGCTGAGATGAAGACCAAACCCACCCAGCATTCGGTGATGCGTATGCGGGAAATCGGATTACAGCCGGATATTCTGGTCTGCCGCACCGAATACACACTCACACGGGACATTCGTGAAAAATTGGCGCTGTTTTGTAATGTAAAATCGGAACGGGTCATTCAGGGGCTGGACGCCAAGACCATTTACGAGGTCCCACTGTTTTTCAATCGCGAACACTTATCGGAAATTGTGCTGGAGCGACTGGGAATGGACGACCGACCGGCGGAATTAACCTATTTACGACGCTTCGTGAACCACATCGCCAATCCCGCGACAACGGTGACAATTGGTGTGGCCGGGAAATATGTTCAGTTGGTAGATGCCTATAAATCCATCATCGAAGCTTTCGCTCACGCCGGTGTGGATAATGACTGCAAGGTGGAAATCCGTTGGATTGACGCGGAGCAAAACGAGGCAGCCGAAAATATTGAGGCGGAATTGGAAGGGCTGGACGGGATTCTGATTCCAGGTGGTTTTGGGTATCGTGGCATTGAGGGAAAAATCCTTGCCGCCCGCTATGCCCGTGAGCATGGCGTTCCGTTTCTGGGAATCTGCCTGGGACTGCAGGTGGCCGTGATTGAACACGCCCGACACGTGGCGGGTTTTGAAAATGCCAATTCCACCGAATTTGATGCGAACACGCCCCACCCGGTGATTCATCTCATGCCCTCTCAGGAGAAAGTCACCGCCAAGGGCGCCACCATGCGCCTGGGTGCTTATGAATGCAAGCTCCGCAAAGGCACCAAATCATTTCTGGCCTACGGTGAAACCCATATCACCGAGCGTCACCGGCACCGGTTTGAGGTGAATAATGACTATCGCAATGATCTGGAGAAAGCCGGCATGATTATCTCGGGCGCCTCACCGGACGATACACTGGTGGAAATGGTGGAATTAAAAGACCACCCGTGGTTTGTCGCTACCCAGGCACACCCGGAACTGAAATCCCGTATCGGACGCACCCATCCATTGTTTAGAGAGTTTGTCCACGCGGCAGTAAAATTCCACCACAGCAGGTAAACAGGTGATGACCTGCTCCCGGCTGAGCCGGCATTTCACATCCGGCTAAATCTTGATAAAAATCCGTTTCACATAGAGATACCACAGAATCGCGGTCCAAAACACGATATTCAGTATCGCATAGGTCAGGGATGCATTGATGGGCGTGAAATAGGGCGCAATCCAGTTACCGTAAATAAACCCTTTCACACTCAAGACCGACCCGTCTGCCGTGGTCCAGCGTATCAGATTCATGCTCCGGGCCAGAATACCGGAGCCCACGAAAACCACCAGTGGGTTACTACCGAAGACAATGGCCGGTTTTGCCCATTTCACCCAGCCCTTCACATCCACGATCCAGGAGGTAAATACCACCATGATCATGGCCAGTCCCCCGGTAACCAGCACATAAGTGCAGGTCCACAATGCTTTGTTAATGGGTTCCCACGGACTCAGCAGATTTCCAACGAAATAGAGCAACACACCCATGGTGAAAATGGAGGACAGCTTCTCCTGATGACTTTGGTTTTTACGTATAATGTCGCCGACAAACACACCCAGTAAGGTGGTGACAACGGCCGGTAGTGTGGAGATAATGCCCTCCGGGTCAAAGGGAATGCCCGTCCCGCCCCAGACATGGTTTTCGCCCAGAATCAGCAGGTCAAACCAGCGAACAAAATTGTGTTGCAGTGAAAAATCACCAGCGCCCCAGCCGGCAACCAGCGGCGCTCGCATGAGGATTTCATACAGCGCGAAAAATCCCAGTGCGGCAAACACCCGGTCCCGCACCCTCGGCAGGTACAGCGTTATCAAACCCGCCGCGAAATAGGCCAGCGCAATGCGCTGCAAAACCCCGAAAACGCGAATATCCGTCCAGCGCCGAAAGAAAAACCAGATGTCCCACTCTTTGGCCATCTGCGCATTAAAAGGAATCCCGAAGGGCCAGCCGTTGAGCAACAATCCGAACGCGAAGATGAGAATGGTGCGCCGGATAACTTTCCGAGTCAAGTCCCGGCGTCCTTCCCCCTTTTCACGATGCTTGGAGAAACTGAGGCTGATGGCCACACCCACAATGAACAGGAAAAAGGGGAAGACCAGATCCGTGGGTGTCCAGCCATGCCAACTGGCGTGACGCAAAGGCGCGTAGATATGACGCCAGCTACCGGGATTATTGACCAGAATCATTAGTGCCACGGTCAAACCGCGAAAAACATCCAGAGAGAGCAGCCGTTTCTGCATGGGTTATCCTTTAGCTTTCAATTTCAATCTGCCTGGTGCCTATTCATGCGTGTGGTACGCCATCGTTGGCAGGCGCGTGCATGGGGCATGCCAGTCATTAGTAGTACACTGAAGTATGGAAAAAAATATTGGTCAGCCCTTTACGCAATGGTCTGGAATTGCTGCCGGAAGGAGACAATGTAATCGTCCAGTTTCTCCCGCGGTATGGTGTTATCGTCCAGATTGAAATGCCGTTTCAGGCGGTGAATTCGGTAGGGTCCAAACTGGTAAAACTCTATCAATCGTTCCAGATCATGAGAAAGAATGCCACGGATAAAGGCGTCTTTGGCATTGGCCAGGTGGTCCATGCAGCGGACTTGAAAACTCTGGGCGGTACCGCGGAAATACTGAGTAAGTAAAAAATCCCAGCGCCGTGAGCGCGGATATATGGGCGTGTCAATCAGTTCGATGGTAAATGTCTGCATGCCGTTCTCCCGGGTAAACTCGGCCGGGAAATCAACAAACGTGGCATCGGGATGCTGAATGAACCATAACCAGCGCATAATTGCCTGGAGACGACGCAGCAGAAAAGCGCGACCTTTGAAAGCCCCGAAATATTCGAATTCCGGATGTTCATCCACTGTCTCTTCCACGGCCAATGTGATATGGTGTAGGTCAGCTTCCAAGCCAACGTAAGCGTACCACTCCGGGCGGGTATTCTGCACATTGAAAGGCGGTTGATTCTCCCGCAGCAGCGCATTCTCCCGCAACAAGGCTGCTTCCTCAGACTCGCATAATTCATAGGTGATTTTCCGAACGCGATGAATCAGCCGGATAACTTTGCGTGGCGCGTCATTTGGCCTGGCGCGCTGATAGGACATGAGCCGGGATTTCAAGTCCTTGGCTTTCCCCACATAAAGCAGGCGGTCGTCCTGGTCCCACATGAGATAGACCCCGGGCTGATTGGGAAGCGTTTTGAACCATTCCGTCCCCACGCGATCCTTCAGCGGATTTTCGTACTGAAAAAGTCCCATTTGACCGGGAAAGTGCAGTCTGGGCATGGGTCAAAATTAGGTCGCTAACGCATTGATTGCACGGACTTTTCAACCACCTTGCGCATTGCGGGCCGCATCGAATGGAACGAGCCTGAGTTTTTCTTCATGCAAGGCGGGTAATGTGAGGGGACCACAGGTTTACCTGCGTGGTTTTGTTGCTGCCGGCTGCCAAATTTTCCACTAGAATCCCGTGTAATGTCTGCCGGTCTGTTTCAACCACCTGCCCATGGATTCAGATGAATCGAATGCTCGACTTCATCCACCAGCCGCATTCCCTTTGGTGCGTAAGTTGCCTGTGATATATTTCCGGACTCATAAAGGATTCCACGCCGGTTTTTCTGGTGCGTGAATTTAGAAAAGGGGACTGACGGGTCATGGGAGCGTTTCAAAGAAAATCAAGTCATACAAACCATTGGATAATGTCGTCATGAGTAAATCCATTTTTACCGCGGGACCAACCGGCGAGAAAATTCGGTCCGATTGCCGGGTGAGTTATCAATCGGGTTCAAAACCGTTGAACATCCAGGTAAACAGTAAGGTTGATGTTCTGTTTGGGAACTCGCTGAAAATATTGGTGACCGATTGTCTCAACCAATTGGGGATTACCAGTGGGGATTTTGTTCTGGATGATTTTGGCGCTTTACCCTGGGTCATTCAGGCGCGGATTGAAACCGTCATCAAACGCGCCAAACCGGATGTTGCGACTGAAATTTTACCTGAAATGAAAAAACATTGTCTGTATGGCACGACCCGCGAGCACTTTCGTCGCAGCCGGTTGTACCTGCCGGGCAATCAACCCAAATTGATGCTGAATGCCGGGATTCATAAGCCGGACGGCGTGATTCTGGATTTAGAAGATGCGGTTCCGCCGGGAGAGAAGGATGCGGCCCGCTATCTGGTGCGGAATGCCCTGCGGACGCTGGATTTTTTTGGTGCCGAGCGGATGGTGCGTATTAACCAAGGACAGCGGGGACTGGACGATCTGGCGTTTCTGGTGCCGCACAATGTCCATTTGATTCTGATTCCCAAGGTGGAAAGCGCCGCCCAGGTAAAAGCGGTGGATGAGCAGGTGGCCGCAATCATGAAAGCAACTGACCGGACCGAACCAGTTTATTTCATGCCCATTCTGGAAAGTGGACGCGGCATATTGAAGGCATTGGAAGTAGCTGAAGCATCACCCCATAATGTAGCACTGGCCATTGGTTTGGAAGATTACACAGCGGACATTGGTACCCAGCGCACGGTGGAGGGACGGGAGTCCTTTTTTGCCCGCTCAATGTTGGTGAATGCCGCCCGGGCAGCGGGGATTCAGGCCATTGATACAGTATTTAGTGATGTGAATGACGATACCGGATTGCGTCAATCGGTGCAGGAAGCAAAAGCGATGGGATTTGACGGCAAGGGTTGTATCCATCCGCGCCAGATCCAGCCCATTCATGAAGCCTTCGCACCAACGACTGAGGAAATCGAAAAGGCGAAAAAAATTGTCGTAGCGGCTGACGAAGCGGAGCAGCAGGGATTGGGTGTCGTGGCACTGGGAAGCAAAATGATTGACCCGCCGGTGGTCAAGCGCGCCATGCGGACGATTAAACTGGCCATCGATACCGGAATAATACCAGCTAATTGGCGACAAGAGGGGAATCATTAACCGCAAAGGCGCAAAGGGGAGCGCAAAGGGCGCAAAGTAGGTCGCAGAGAACATAAAGGGTTTTTAATGACTGAAAAGGAGATTTCTAATCAAGTGATCGGGGCTGCCCTGGAGGTACATAAGACACTTGGACCCGGGTTGCTAGAATCGGCTTATGAGATGGCACTCTGCCGCCAGTTAGAGCTTGAAGGAATTACATTTGAGCGACAGGTTTTGCTACCGGTTGAATATAAAGGTATGACATTAGACCCCGGTTATCGGTCAGATGTCCTAGTTGAAAACAAATTGATTCTTGAACTTAAGGCAGTTGAAGCTTTGAACGACGTGCATATGGCTCAGCTCCTAACATATTTGAAACTAAGTGGCAAAAAGCTGGGATTGTTGATCAATTTTAATGTTTCCTTTCTCAGAAATGGTATTCAGCGAGTCGTAAATGGCTTGTAAAAAAATCGATAACCGCCAAGCCACGAAGATGAACGCGAAGGACACAAAGGTGTTACTTGTCATCAGTTCTTATTTCTCTGGGTAGTGAACAAGAGAATATGCAAAGCCTTATTTTGTGTTTAACTGGATTTTCTTTGTGAACTTTGCGACCCCTTTGCTGCCTTTGCGGTTAAGTCTTAGAAGGATTATGCATAATGTCAGACAAATATGAATTCGTTGAAAATGCTGTCGGTCGTCGGGTACCGAAAATTGTTAACGGCAAAGCTCAAACACCATTTCAGGGTGTTGCGAAATACAAACCCACCGGGAATAGAGTTGCGCCGCCTATCCGGAGTTGCAATGACTATCCCCTGGACGGTAACAAAATTGTTCCTTCCATCAAAGATGCGCTGGTGAAAGCCGGTATCCGGGATGGCATGGTCATCTCCAGTCACCACCATTTCCGGAATGGCGATCTCATTATGAACCAGGTTTTTGATGCGGCTGCGGAATTGGGTGTGAAGGAATTGATGTGGTTTCCCAGCGCCGCATTTCCCTGTCATGCACCAATTATCAAACATCTGGATAATGGCGTGATTCACCACATCGAAGGCTCATTGAATGGCCCCCTGGGAAAATACACCTCGGAAGGCAAAATGCGCGGGTTGGCGGTATTACGCTCCCATGGTGGCCGTTGGCAAGCTGTTCAGGACGGTGAAGTCCACATTGACATTGCCATTATCGCGGCACCAACGGCGGATTCATTCGGGAATGCCACCGGTGACCGGGGACCCTCCGCCTGCGGACTTTTGGGATTTGGGTTAGTGGATTCGCTCTACGCGGACAACGTCATTGTGGTAACCGATAATCTGGTGCCCTTTCCCTGCATTCCCTGGCAGATCCAGGGACAGAATGTGGATTCGGTGGTGGTGCTGGACAAGGTGGGGGAACCGGAAAAAATCGTCTCCGGAACGACCGCGATTACAAAATCACCAGACCGACTCTACATCGCTGAACTTACCGCAAAATTCGTCCGGGCGGCGGGCATTATGCAGGATGGGTTCAGCTTTCAGGGAGGGGCTGGCGGAACGTCGCTGGCATTCGCCATTTACCTGAAGGAGATGATGAAAGCAGCTGGTGTGAAAGCACGCTTCGTCCGGGGTGGTTCCACCAAATACCTGGTGGAAATGCTGGAAGAGGGACTTACCGATTACATTCTGGATGGCCAGACATTTGATTTGGATGGCGTGCGCTCCATGCGGGAAAATCCGGGACATGTGAATACCTCACCCTTCACCAGTTACAACTGGCACGGTAAGGGTAATTTTGCCTCTATGGTGGATGTGGTGGTGTTAGGTGCTACTGAGGTGGATGTGAATTTTAACGCCAATGTGGTAACCCACTCAGACGGGCAAATGCTCCACGGCATTGGCGGCTGGCAGAATTGTTTGTTCAGCAAATGCACCATTCTACCGATTCCCGCTTTTCGTGACCGGATTCCGGTTATTGTAGACGAGGTGACCACACTGGTGGGACCGGGTGAACTCATTGATGTGATTGTCACAGAGCGCGGCATCGCCATCAATCCCCTGCGGCAGGATTTACTGGGTGCGACCAAAGGTAGTGGCCTGCCCATCCGGCCGATTGAGGAAATCAAAGCTGAGATTGATGATTTGGTTGGGGGAGCACCGGAGAAACCAGAATTCACCGACGAACCCATCGGCATCGTGAAATGGGTGGATGGAACGGTCATTGACACGATTTTCAAGGTGAAGCCAAAAGTATCTTAATTAATGTTGCCAACTCTATTTCCATCGGGCTCGGGAAGACACCGCAAAAAAAAGTTTACTCAACCACTCTCAGAAGGGAATAACCTTATGTCCACTAAAAATGAAGTTTTGAGAATCTGGCCTGAAATCGCGTGGATAAAAGACGATAAATTACGTGAACAGGTCACCGATGCCTGGGTGTACGCCGTGGATAACAGCGTTCTTAGTGCAGCGGATTTGGAGACGATTCCTTTTTCATTACTCATTAAGGATGTGAATGTCTCTTTCATGAACCATAAGCGCACCTGTGTCCAGTTGGCGGTGGATATGGCTGAGCGGATGGAGACAAATTTTGGTCGCGAAGCTATGCCCATTAATCGGGATATTCTGATTGCCGGTGCGATTTTGATTGATGTAGGTAAACTCCTGGAATACCAGTTGGATACTGACGGCAAACTCACCACCAGTGATGCAGGAAAAATCGTTCGGCACCCGTTCAGCGGCGTGGCAATCGCCGATCGTTTTGATCTCCCGGCCGAGGTCCAGCACATCATCGCCACCCACAGCAAAGAGGGCGACCTGGGACACCGAACGGTGGAGAGCATCATTGTGCATCATGCGGATTTCGTGAGTTTTGAACCGTTCAAGAAGTAAGAAAAAGAGCAGGAACCACGAATTACACGAAAGACACGAAGAAGAAATGGAACCACAGATTACACGGATAACACAGATTAAAATAGTGGGCGAAGTGGTTTACTGATGTGTGACGGCAATGGATTCGGATCGAAATGGACTTCCCACGATGTCTTACGAAACGACCGAATGAAGAAGGAACCACAAAGAAGATTGGAACCACAGATTGCACAGATGACACAGATTGTCAAAATTGTGAAAGTGCTTAATCAACGCGTGGCAGTGATGTATTTGGATTTTTCTGTTTTTTTCTAATCCGTGAAATCAGTGTAATCTGTGGTTAAAAGGTTTTCCAGTGGCGTTTTTATACAAAGACTTGAGCTATAAAATTATCGGGTGTGCCATGGAGGTTCACCGGGAACTGGGCCCGGGGTTTATCGAGTCTGTCTATGAAGCAGCATTACGGGAAGAATTAATGACTCAGGGGCTTAAATTTCAGAATCAGTATCCGGTTCACGTGATCTACAAGAATAAGCCAATCAAGGAATTTCAGCTTGATCTGGTTGTGGAAAATAAAATTGTGGTTGAGATGAAAGCGATAAAGCAGTTGGGTGATGTAGAACGGGCGCAGCTTCTCAGCTATCTGAAAGCTTCCGGAAAAAAAGTCGGCTTGCTGATTAATTTTGGTGAAGCCTCACTCAACCATGAGAGAATGGTTTTATAACCGCTTTAAAAATCCGTGAAATCTGTGGTTTCATAAAAAAGGTGACTTAAATGGCACAGACATTAATCGAAAAAATCGTTCAGCGCTACGCAGTGGATTTGGATGCCGGGCAGGAAGTGCATGCCGGGGATTTTGTCATGATCCAACCGGCGCATGTGATGACGCACGACAATACCGGTGCGGTGATGCCCAAGTTTCAATCCATCGGCGCGAAGAAAATCGCCAACCCGCGCCAACCGGTTTACACCCTGGACCATAATGTTCAGGACACCAGCGACGCCAATCTGGCCAAGTACCATAAGATTGAAAATTTCGCGCAGGAGATGGGTGTGGATTTTTACCCGGCCGGACGGGGAATCGGTCATCAGATCATGTGCGAAGAGGGCTACGCCTGGCCCGGCACCATGGTGGTCGCCTCCGACAGCCATTCCAACATGTATGGCGGATTGGGTTGTCTGGGCACACCGGTGGTACGGACAGACGCGGCGGCATTGTGGGCGACGGGAAAAACCTGGTGGCAGGTGCCGCCCATCGCCAAAGTCATTCTCACCGGAAAATTGCGTCCCGGCGTCACCGGCAAAGATGTGATCATCACCTTGTGCGGCTATTTCAATCAGGATGAGGTGTTAAATCATGTGCTGGAATTTGTGGGTGATGGTGTGGCCTTCTTGTCGCTTGAGGAACGGCTCACCATCGCCAATATGACCACCGAATGGGGTGCTCTGGCGGGTGTATTTCCCATTGATGATGTCGCCCTGACCTGGTTGAAAAACCGGGCGGATTTTATCGCCAAACGCGGCTTGGCGGGGATGCCCTCTGATGCCGACAGTGAAAATGACGTGCATCCACGGATGAATGCCCAACGGATTGCGGCGCTGGCGGCTGAGGGATTGGCGGCCGATGCGGATGCATTCTACGCCAAAGAGTTGACTCTGGATCTGAGTACCGTGGTGCCCCATGTATCCGGTCCCAACCATGTGAAAACCATGACATCGGTTAGGGAAATGCAGCAGCGCCATGTGAAAATTCAAAAAGCCTACCTGGTCTCCTGTGTGAATAGCCGTGTAGATGACCTGGCTGCGGCGGCAGACGTAATACGCGGAAAAAAGGTGGCAGCGGGGGTGGAATTTTATATTGCTGCCGCCTCCAATGAAGTCCAGGCCGCCTCGGAAGAGCGGGGCAACTGGCAAACGCTGGTTGATGCGGGCGCGAAGGTCTTACCGCCGGGGTGTGGTCCCTGTATTGGCCTGGGCGCCGGGCTCCTGGGGGACGGGGAAGTGGGAATTTCCGCCACCAATCGCAATTTCAAAGGCCGCATGGGCAGCAAGTCGGCAGAAGCTTACCTGGCCTCACCGGCGGTGGTGGCAGCCTCGGCCGTGGCGGGTGAAATTGCGCTGCCGGGTGAATTTGCCGATGTGGCAACAAAAGGCAGCATCAAGGTGAACACCAAGCCCTCTGGTCAAAAGGCCGGCGTTCGCATTCTGGACGGATTCCCTGAATCACTGAGTGGTGAGTTGGTTTTTTGTCATCAGGATAACCTGAATACAGACGGTATTTATCCTGGGAAATATACCTATATGGACGATTTCACACCGGAGCAGCAGGCGGGCGTGGTGATGGAAAACTACGATCCGGCTTTTGGTAAAATGGTGCAAAAAGGTGACATCCTGGTGGGCGGATTCAATTTTGGTACCGGTTCAAGCCGCGAGCAGGCGGCCACCGCTTTGAAATACCGGGGCATCGCTCTGGTGCTGGCCGGGTCTTTCAGCGAGACTTACAAACGCAACGCTATCAACAATGGTTTTCTGGTGTTGGAAGCGCCGGCGTTGGTGAATGACCTGAAAACCCGGTTTGGAACAGAGAAACTCACGGTACGCACGGCCATTCAGGCCAGGCTGGATTTTGCCAATGCCGAATTAACTGCGGATGGAAAAACTTACGCCTTGAGCCCGGTGGGCGCAGCGGCCCAGGAGTTGGTTTTAGCGGGCGGTTTGGAAGCGTGGACGCGGGAGCGGGTGTAAGTTTGTTCAATCATCCCAGTTCCTGGTCAGATAAAATCTGGCGGTTGTGACGAACTGTCAGAACTGATATCTGATCAGTCCCAATACGATAAATAATCCGGTAATTTCCCAGGACCAACAGACGGACATCTACCCTGTTTATCTCAGGTACGAGACTTCCGCTCTCCGGAAAACTTTTTAGCTGTTCCACACGTGAGAAAACGGAATCGATCCAGTCCATCGCCGCTGTGGGATTATCTTTAGAGATATACTGGCTGATGGCAGTTACCCGATCAACGGCCAACGGGGTCCAGATAATCTCCATTATGATTACAGATTTTTGAGGATTTTTTCTTTAGCCTGGTTGTGGTTCACACCCTGACCTTTGGCAAGTTGGTCTTCGGCCGTCTGGATATCGGATAAGAGTTCCAATTTTTCCTGCATCGCTTCGTATTCCACCACATCCATTACGACTGCCGAGCTTTTTCCATTTTGTGTGAGCACCAGCGGTCGTTTGTTGGCTTTCATTTTGTCAATAAGGGTTTTGATATTTGCACGGAATTCAGACAGGGAATGAATGTCCTGGTCCAGTTTGATGCGTTGCATAATGACTCTCCCCGTTCGATTAAAATTCTTAATAAAGTACAATATCTTGTACGGATAAACGAACAGATATTTTTAATCCAATAGGGTGGCGTAGCAGCCCGGGAATTGGTTTTAGCCGGCGGGCTGGAGGCGTTGACGCGGGAGTGAGTGTAGGAAGTAAAAAAAGTGCCTGGTCTGGCAAAGTAATATTTGATGAATCTGGCTGACTTTAACCATTTGGCAAATCATAAACGGCTGATTTGGTGGTGCGCAGGACTGCGATTTATATGCGATCCAGTTCTTGCAGCAGGGCTGGACGACGTGAATACATTTTTCGCAATTTTTCAACGAGTTGTTGAGCTTTTTCCCAGGCACCTAATTTTATTATCCACCGGATATACCGACACGCTTTCTGGTATATAGCTCTACCCGTATTTTCTTCAAGAAATTGCAGTATTTTTTCCTCATAAAACCCCGCCATCTCATTTGCGTGGTCCTTTTTAAGATATTTTTCAAACGACTTCAGCGATTTCAAACCAAAGATCTGGTTTTGATAACCCCGGCTTACAACATCCCAGAGTTGGTTCCACCATTCCTCTTTGATAAGAATCTGAGTCGACAGGTAATAGTTCGTCCAGCCACCCCGATTTAACAAATCCCCAATTAAATTTTCAACGAACCCTGTCCACTGATCCGGTGGAATGTGCTTTTCCAGGGTATTATAATAGAGTCTCCAGTCCCGGTTTGGGACGCTGAGTAGGAGAGTAGCATATTCAAGGACTTTTTCGCTATTGCCTTGCTTGTCTGCAATTTTTAATAGCCAGTCAACCCAATCATCAGCCAGACCAGGGTATCTTTTTGCATCCTGTCTGATTCCCGCCTCAGCTAACTCGATCGCTTTTTCAAAATCTTTTTTGGAAATGGCGTTTTGGATGGCTACTGATCGAAATTTCGGATTGGATAAGTGTTGCTCCAGATACTTTTTCGCTGCTGCCGCCCCCTTCGTTTTCTGTAAAATTGTCAGCTTGATACCCTGTGCTGTTTCCCTCCGATATTCTATCGTTTCCGCTTGGTCCAAAAGCTTCATAATGGCCTCTGCTTCAGCATCACCCTGGAAAATTCGAGCGGCTAACTCCAGCATACCCAGATGCCAGTCCCAACCTTCAAAAATCCCCTTCCGGTAAGACTGAAGGGTATATTCAAATAACTGTTGGCGTTGTTCCGCAGCTAAATCCACTGAAGTCAATCCAAACAGCAGTTCCAACGCAAAATCAATATTGTCACCAATATCGGCATTGCTATCGTCGGCAAATTGAAGAGCCGCGGTCATCTCTTCTAAAACAGCGCAGGCAATAAAAAATGTACTCTGATAGTTCCCATTTTTTAAATGCGTCCGGGCTGTATCCACCAGTTCGAATACTGCCCGACCAACACGCTGGACTGCATACCAATCGATAAATCCATGCCGGTCACCTGCAGTTTTCAAGAGTGATTTTATCTGACGTTTATAAAACGCTGTGGATTCACTGTTTGATTTGTTTGCAAATGCTGAAATGACTTTATCCTGAAAGTCAGGATTCTTCAGAACCTGCTGGTGAACGAATTCTTTGAGTTCGTCTTGGGAAAGTTTTTCAAGCAGATCATTTGCTGTTGGTGTTGGACTTTTCTTGCGTGGTGAATGTTTCGGTTTTTTACTTTTGCGGGAAGTATCTGTTTCCGATTTTGTGCTACCCGAAGCGACACAAAAAATTACAGCGACGATATGTTTGCACACCGGACCCTGGTCATAAGGACAGTCACAACTATAGCGGATGATCAAATCATTTTTAAATGTAAGTTGCACCGTGTAATCCTCGGATCCAGCAACATGGGCTTTATAGGTCCCGGAGAAGATTTCTTCAAATCGTTCCACCTTGTGTTGCTGATAATAAGAACGACCCCTGCGCAGGATGGTTGGATCAATGGTGTCTTGAAAATTATTAAGTGAAAGGTGCATACACTGATTGACCCCTCTTAGAATGGTTTTGTTGGTCTATGTGTAACGTCTAAATGATCGTTTGATTTTGCCAACTATTTTATTAAAAATCGAGAACCCTTAGATTCACAATCGTTGGCTGGAATATTCGGAAAATTAAACTCGAACCGGGTTTAGGAGCCGACCGAATTGGCACGTGATTAAAACGTGTTCATGATTTTGAGGCCAGGCGGCCGTTAATGTATTAGTGCAGGATACTTGAAATCAGCGTTTGATAAGGCAAACCTTCCTCAATCGCGCACTTCTTTTAAAAGGCTCTTCGGGAAATTGAGTGGAAAAGGGTGTGAATCTTGTTTAGTGTAGGGCATGAACGAAAAAGAACTATACACGAAAATCCTGGGGATCGTTCCGCCCTGGGAGATCCGGGAATTGTTACTGGATCTAAAAGAG
>JAIPJR010000001.1 GCA_021734045.1 Fidelibacterota bacterium | reverse complement strand
TGTATACTTCCTACCCAAACTGGTCCCTCACCCTGGCGCAGGAGCCGGTTTACTGGGGATATTCGCCCAATTTAACACCTATCTTAAACACACGGGTGTATCCCTACACACACATCCGTTTTTCAGTGGATTATAAGGTGGTTCATTTTACTACAATTCAGGGTGGGTTGTTGCCGGAAAATCCTTCCGAATTCAACAAAGATATCCCGGATAAACGGATCGCAGCACAACGCATCAGTGTGGATTTTTCACCCAATCTCACATTGGCCTTCAATGAATTCGAAATCTACGCTCGGCGTCCCTTTGAGCCCGGTTATCTGGTTCCAATTATTTTCTATTGGGCGGAGGAAAACCTGCTGGGAGATCGGGATAATCTGCTCATGGCGGTGGATGGCATCTATCGCATCATGCCCGGTCTGCAGGTTTACGGAACATTTTTCTGGGACGAACTGGACTGGTTTGAGCTGAATAAGGACAGCTGGAAAAATAAATTCGCACCACAAATCGGCCTCTTCTGCACCCTGCCATCTGAAATAATCGCCGGAGACTTGCGTATTGAATATACTGCTGTTCATCCCTGGACTTACACTCACGACGATTCGCTCAATAGTTTTACCTCAGCCGGTACTGGTCTGGGATTCCCCCATGGTCCCAATTCCGCCGTCCTGGACATTCAATCCAATCTTTGGCTCTCACCCCGGCTTTCCTTGTTCCTGGATTGGCTTTGGCTGCGTAAAGGTGATGGTCTGGGCAGTGACGTGCTGGATAACTACGCAGACCGGGACATGAGTCTGGATCACAAAACCACCGGTCTGATGGGGACCATTACATCAAGTCATCTGGGATCAATTCAATTGCGCTACCGGGTGAACGCCATGGTGGAATTCACCGGACGCTATGAAGCAACCCGGGGAGACAGCACACACAATTTCTGGGAGCTGGGTCTGCACCTGGACTGGTAAGTAAGCACCAGCCCATTAAAAATTGATTTAAAAAGACTGTAATAGAATTTCGGTAATTTTCTCAGCCGCCTGGCCGTCACCATAATGGGCCGACCATTTTCGGGGAGCTGGTGGCTCTGCAATTAAACCAGACAATTCCCCAATCCGGTCATTCACCAGCGTATTCCAACCATCAGCCACGGTTTCCGTCCACTCGGTTTCCGGCCGCACCGTGAGACAGGGCACCTTGTGCAAATACGCTTCCTTCTGAATGCCACCGGAATCGGTGACGATTACCCGGGCATTCTTCTCCAGAACCATCATATCCAGGTAGCCCACCGGATCCACCAGTTGAACGGGATGATTTTTTAGCGTAAACACCTGATTCACCAGGCGGCGCGTGCGGGGGTGCACCGGAAATATGACAGGATAGTCACAGATCTTGAGAGCCTCCATTAATGCCTGGAGCCGCTCCGGTGAATCGGCGTTGGCCGGTCGGTGAATAGTCATGAGAGCGTAATGCTTTGGTTGAATCTTCAGCTGCGACAGAATCTTAGATTTTTCTTCGCCCAAAGGTGTATAGAATTGCAATGCATCCACCATCACATCACCGATCACATGGACACCTTTGGTCATTCCTTCCTGCTCCAGATTCTTCACGGCCGCTGAGGTGGGACAAAACAGAAGTGTGGACAGCACATCCGTCACCACACGATTGATTTCCTCTGGCATGGTGCGGTTATAGGAGCGCAAACCTGCTTCCACATGGGCGATGGGAATATGAAGCTTCGCTGCTGCCAGCGCGCCGGCTATGGTGGCATTGGTATCACCATACACCAACACCCAGTCCGGTTTCTCTTCTAACATGACCCGCTCAATGCGTTCCAGTGTAGTCGCAGTTTGAGCGCCCTGGGTCCCGGAACCCACTTCCAGATTGTAATCCGGACGGGGAATACCCATTTCCTCGAAAAATACACGGGACATATTGTCATCGTAATGTTGCCCCGTATGGACCAGGATTTCGTCTACACCGCGATTTCGCAACGCTTTTGAAACCACGCTGGCCTTTACGAATTGCGGCCGGGCACCGATGATTGAGAGGAGTTTTTTGGTTTTCATGATCTAATCAGGCTTCTTTTTCGATAATTGTCAAGGCCTGTTTCAGTAAATCCTGTTTTATCAGGTTTCCGCCTACATATTCCCGCCCCCGCTGACCCATTTCGAGTCGCAGGGTTGGATTTTCATAGAGTTCCAGAATTTTTTCTGCCAATGCTGTTGCGTCTTCCGGTTCGATACAAAGTCCGCCGCCCGATTGAGAAATCAAAGCCTCGACTTCACCCCGGATACTTACAATACTCGGCAACTCACACGCCATGAATTCCAGCAATTTTGACGGTATTGCGTGTAGAAATAGCGGACTATCCATTAATGGAACCAGGCCTACATCTGCCTGGCGCAGGATTTTCGCTAATTCGGACCTTGAGACTGGTTTACGAAATTCCACCTGATTCAAGCCACGATGCTGTGCCTTTTCTAAAAGGTTCTCGCGTCGGGTTCCATCTCCAACCAGGAGAAAACGAATGGGCTTATCTATTAGTATTTCCGCGGCCTGGAGAAAGACTTCCAGGTTTTGTGCCAACCCAAAGTTCCCGGCGTACACCACAGTAAAGGGCGATGATTGTTCAGTTCTGGGGATGCATCCCACTTGGTCATAAAATCCACGATCCACACCATTCATCAGTGGGAGCATTCTCGTCCCGGGTGGAAACTTAAAGCGCTCTAAATGTTCTGTAAATCCCGGCACTGCCAACAATAAATGGTTCACATGATGATAAACCAACCGTTCCAGCCAACGACCAATGCGGATGGGAAGTGGATTTTTCAACTCACCCAAAATCACAGCCGATTCGGGCCATAAATCTCGTATATCCAGAATGACTCGGTTGCGCTTTATGCGTTTTAGTACCACACCCACCAATCCCACGAATAAAGGAGGGCTGGTAGTGATAACTAAGTCAAATCGGGGTAGCTTAAGTGCCGCGTAAATGGCCGAACACATGAAGGAGAAAAAGAAGCCCATGCGCTGGAAAGTGTTTTGGCGCGGATTGGCCCAAACCGGAACCCTCAATAAATTATAAGGTACTTGACCGCCCGCCCTTACCAGATTAAACCGGTTCCCTGGTGCATATTCATGAGAGATGACACCACTGGGATAATTGGGGACTTCCGAAATGACCTGAATCTGATATCCCCGGGAGGCCAGCAATCTTGCATAATCTGACCAACGGGTTGCTGCGGCGCCCATTTCAGGGGGATGATATTGGGAGATGATGAGGATGCGCATGTTATGAAAAGTAAACAACCTAAAATTTATTACCAGGAAATGCGCCTTCAAAAATTTCCTGGTATATGCCAATAAGTTTTTCTGCCGCAATATCCCAGTTGTATTGAGCAATAACTGCCTTGCGCCCCTGGTCACCGTAGTGAACAGCCTGTGAGGAGGAGAGGAGCTGATCAACAATAGCAGCATATACTTTCGCATCACCGGAAGGAAAGATCACGCCAGCACCAGTTTTCTCGATAATTCTTTTAACAGGAACAGCATCTGCTGCGACCACTGGTTTTGCCATAGCCATGTACTGGAATAATTTGTGAGGTATAGTTGTGTCCGTATGTGGATTCGATTCCTGTGGTAACAAACAAATCTTGCTCTGTTGGACCAGCCAAGGTAAATATTTGAAATCCACCCACCCTGTGATATGTACTGATTTATGTAAAATTGAGTCAGTCTTTATTTCATCGATCAGCTTGCGTTCCTCTACTTTTCCAGCAGCTGAACGGCCTCCTCCAACAACAAGTAAATATACATCTTTTCGAATTTGCGCTAATAATTTGAACATGCTGAGTGTTAAACCCAAACCACGATGAAGATCCAAACCACCAGTGTAGATGAGGACGTGCTTATCAGCCGGAAACGTAAATTCATCATAGCTAGTTTCGGGTTTGTATTTAGACAGTACCACTAAATTGCTCACAATTGAAATCTGCCCAGGTAAAACACCATGGTCTCTTATAAAACGGGTTTTGTTTTCCTCAATTACAGCAATAAAATGATCAAACAGGCGGGCAGCTCTCCGTTCTATCAGCTCGGCAATCCAATAATTTTTCAGGAGTCTTTCGAGCCCTTGCTTATTCCAAACGCTCAATGCTGCGGGGTAATTCTCATGCATATCATAAATAATTTTTACTCGCCGGAATGCTTTAAAAATCATGGCCATCGGCGTTAAAGGCAGATCATGAACGTGGATAATCTTAATTTTAAATCTCTTACCAATTTTGTTGATATACCAAAGCCAAAGTGGGTTTAAAAAAATAGGTGCTTGCATGATTTTTCCGAGCAGGGTGTTACCCAAAATAGTTGGTATCCGATGGATAAAGGCTGCTTGCCATCGTTCCTGTTCTGGTTCATCACCCTTGTTCTGGCAAATCAGGTGAACTTCATGTCCTGCTTCCGTTAATGAATCGATTTCATTTTCTACTCGAATATCCGGAGGAAAATTCGTTTGTAGTAACATGAGGATAACTGTCATTCAGTACACCTCTGTAATTCAGAAAGGGCATAATATGTCCACGCCTGATTCCATCTAAGAAAAGGAAACTTCACTGTGAAAAGAGGGTATTTCTTATAAGCAATGTAGCCAGGCTTGTACTGCATTTTATTGATAATGAAGGATAGCGTTTTATCTACTTTTGATTTAAGCAGTTTCCGATATGCCGGTAATTCGCAATACACTAATATTACTTCCGTAAGGGTATGTACATCTATTGGATAGAGCCGATTATGTCGATCTTTAGGAAAATTTCCCTCAAATAGATTTTCTGAATAAAAATGCATCGCCCTGTCAATCGTGTCCTCTAGAGGCCTGTGGTTTAGGATACCATTTATTCGGTAGAGCAGCCTTATAACATAGCCAGTATGAAAATTATCAATGATTTTATTTTCAAATTCATCTCCCCAATAGCCAAAGCCCCCTTCAGGACCCTGTTGTGAAATTGTATAGTCAACCGCACGTTTTGCTAAGTTACTGTATTCAGCATTTTCGGTTAGATCGGCAAGTAAAAGTAAGCTGTAAGCGGAAAACAAATTTGCGTTGTGAACTTTAAACTGATCGACAGGTGTATAGCTAAAGCAACCTTCTGGCGATTGATTGAGCAACTCTGTAAAAAACTGACCTGCCTCTAAGAAAAATTTCCGGGGATTTGGAATCAGGTCAGAAAATTTATTTTGCAATGCAATTACAGCCTGTAAACCAAATGCCGTCACTACACTAGATGGCGTCCCCCGTGGAATCATCACTCGTGATTGCCAATCGAAAGGATATCCCCACCCCACAATATTTGGGTCCCAATCATTGGCATGTTTAACCAACCATTTCCCGGCCAACTTGGCTTGCTTTAAATAATTCTGATTTTGTGTATATTTGTAACGATTTAGGTAAGCAAGTGTTAATAAAGCAACTGCTTTTGCGTTGACCACTGGTTTAATCTGAAATATTTTTCGAGACACAAGCGGCATTGCTTCCACAAAAAGATTGATACTCTTTCGTGTCAGAGGATTTTTCTGAAACCTTATAAGAGATGAATGTCCTTTTATATCATATGGATCGTACCCGTAGAGACCGTTTGACTGTAGCCAGCCTTCCAAATGGTGGATTGTACTATCTAATCCGGCATTATTCAACTTTGCGTACTCCAAAATTGAGCATCATCAATAATCGCGTTCGGGTTAAGTCACTGGAAAAAATGAGTACAAACCAAATAATGAAAATCATAATGAGTTTCCAGGCAAAATTTATTGGATAGTCAGTGGATTGTACCCAATAACTCCCTCCCAAAACGGGGCCGAATAATATTCCCCAGATACCAATTAACGTCAATTTTTTGATCGGGATATGATACAACTTCGCCGTACTAATTTTCATTATTATAAACAGCGTGAAATAGGATATCAATGTCACCCATGCAGCAGCGACATACCCCCAACGCGGTAGTAAAATTAAATTTAATGTTATATTTAGAATACCAACAGAACCGGTGATAATCGGGAAATACACGGTTCGGTTCGTGAGATTAAGACCAGTGCTATAAAACAAATAATAACCAAAAAATAAGTAACCCAGAGCAACAGGTGGGATAACTCTATACGAAGGAACATAGGTTATATTTCCGTTCAAAAATGCGATTATTTCCGGTCCTAAGAATATCAATGGCGTGACAAATATTCCTCCGATGATCGTATACATTTCTAAAAGTCTGGCTATTTTTAAAGGGCCGTCTGTTTTTACGCCCTCACGAAACATAAATGGCCCCCACGCCAAGCTAAAAGGACCAATAAAAAATGCATTCGTTACCAGTGCTATCTGATACCCGGCACTATACAAGCCTACTTCAGTCACACCCAAAAGTATCCCGATGAGAAATTTATCAGACACCGATAAAATCCAACCTGCAAGCTGTGTGGGCATCAACGGGAGTGAAAACTTGAGTATCTTCGATCGTAAATTCTTTTGAATTGCTGTCTTTTGGAACCCTGCAAAAGTTTTTACAGTCAAGTAAATCCCTACCAAAGTGGCAGATGCACTGTATGCGATAAGCAGTCCCCACAAGCCACCCTGGAAAATGATGACACCAATGGCTATTAGGAGCGACATTAATACAAATCTGAGGGAATTGATCGCTACAAATTGTTTTGCACGACCCTGAGCCCGATACACTGCCAAACAGATACCGATAACCGCATTTGCGAATGCTGTCACCATTGCCAGAGCAAAGTACGGCCACTGTATTGAAGAGCCAGAGGCTCTTAATCCTAATGCAAGTACCGGTAGGGTAATCATCGTTGTGATTACTCCGAATACAGCAACAATAAACATACTACTATGAAATGCAGAATAACGTTGATCCGGCGATTCGGTATTGATAAAAAACTTAAAAAATCCGGTGGAGAGACCTCCACTGTAAATAATGGTCATAATAGTCATCGTCGGTGCTAAGATATTCCAGATGCCAAAGTCTTCAACTGAGAAAAACCGATCATTTGTGAGAATGGGATAGATCAGGAAACCAACCAACTGAACAGCGAGTTGACCAAGACCATAAATTAAACTTTGTTGGAAGAATCCCATCATCAGTCAATTAGTCACTCTCATAAAGTTGTTTTGTCCGCGCCGCGATATTTCCCCAATCATATTTAATGAGGGATTGTTGCGCATGGGCGACTAATTGAGATCTAAATACTTCATCTATTATCAATCGTTTAATTTCTTTTCCCAAGGCCCTTATATCACCTGGAGGAAATAGTAAACCGGTCTTTTCATGCTCTACTATTTCAGGAATAGCGGCAATATTTGAGGCGATCACCGGACACCCTGATGACATTGCTTCTAATGCGACAATGCCAAATCCCTCTGTCTCTAATTGTGTCGGAAATACAAAAATTGAAGCTTTGTTGTAAATATTGATTAACGCTTCATGAGATACATTTAACGAGATGGAGACTTTCTGGTCCAAATCCAAATGTGAAATTAATTGCTGTACTTCAACTAGTGCCGATCCTGGTGTCCCTACTAGATGTAAACTCCAGCCCAGGTCTTTTAAAGTATGAAACGCTTGTAGCAATATATTGACGCCCTTACGCGGATGAAAATCGCCAACAAAGAGAATTTTCCTTTCTCTTTTAGCCTCCAGATCAAGTTTGAATTCAGGTCCCACCCCATTTGGTATTATATTTAATTTATTTTTAGCATGAGGATAATAATTCTCAACATGTTTAGCTGTATATTTAGATACACTGATCAGTGTATCCACGTTTTGAATGACATAATCAATACATTTTTTCCATTTTATAAATAATTTAAAATCAGTAATTTCAGCCCCATGAACAGTTGCCAAATGTCTTGTTTTAAATTTTTCTTTCAGCAATGTTGAAGCCAAAGAAATAGCAGTAATGTGCTGCGAGTGAATAATATTGATACATGGATAAGTTTTTAATATTTGACAACCTTTATACCAAATTGAAGCTAACTTGATGAAATCTCGAAGGGGTATTTGAAATAACCAGCGCCATCTGGACGGTTTCAACAGAAACAAAATAACTGCAACAGCTAGTACATGTATTTTCTTTGATATACTAAAAAAACTAATTCCCTTTGGAATTTGTTTAAAAGGCCGTGGTTTTGAATCAAGAAAATATATATTCACATTCGCTATAGCCAAATGATGAACCAAATTATGACAATGTGTTGCCACACCACCATAGGGGGTTGGTAGATTGCCAATAAATAATATGTGTTTACCTGTGCCAGCCATAATACCGTTTCGTATTAATGATTTTGTAAACTCAAGGAATTTTGGTTGGCCTCAATAACGGGACTACTTATCAGGTATACATCATGCTTCCGCATAAATCTGTCGACTAACCAAGCAATAAGTGCCCAGAATACAATAGTCGTAAGCCCATCAAAAAAGAATGAATAAAAAGACATTAAAAAAGAAAACGTGAGTGAAACACTCCAAAACAACTTCACAAATGAATATTTGTTAAAGGTCAACCCCATAATGTATCTTGTTAATCCTCCCCAAATTAACGACATGATTAATACCCCTATTAATCCAAAATCACGAAAGAAACTGTACGCGTAGGTGTATGTGTTTAGCCAGGTTCTGCCAACGCGAACAAATTCCAATTGACTGCCTACGATTCTATCTAAATCCCAAAGATGCAACCTGTCAAGCCACTTAAAAATGCTTCTAAAGGTGGTAGTTCCCCACGTGTAATCGTAATTGTTTGTAACCATCTGATTGAAAGCACCAACACCACCAGTGTAATAAGACAGAATACTCTCAATAAAATAATCAGCCATACCTGTGTCAGTAACGGCTCGCAAAGTAAGTATGACAATTGTAAATCCAAAAAATACGATGCCAATAATCATCAAGATCATTCTAAACCTGCGAAGTATTTTTCTCCTCAGTACTTGGGGGTAATAATAAGATGAGAACAATAAACTTATCAACCAGAATGATGCTGCATTTATAAAGACATAACGTCGAATAAATAATGCACTGGCAATCGCGCCAACGACTATCGGTAAAAGCCCAATATATCGCCATTTACTGCTGAAATTAAAAACAACACCACCCAATAAATTACATACATAAACTACGCTAATAAAATAGTTCGATACAGAAAATGCTAGTGACCAATTACTCAGAGTGCTTCTCTGAAATTCAACAATCAAATGACGAACATACAAAGGGCGCGTGAAAAAATTTTCAGCTCCACCAACCAGCTCAAGGATAAAAATAAAAGCTAAAATGACACCTATTATTGGTAATATTGTCATTATACCAGTTATGGTCATCATTTTTTTTTCATCAAACACAACCAAAGCACCCTTTGTTTGTTGTATTTTATTATCCAAAGAAGTGGTAAAATAATGTACCAGATAATAACCTGCGAATACAGATAAAATTCCCGAGAACAAGATTAGTTTGGTTTCACTAAGTAAACTCGGAAAATTATATGGATTATTAAAATATAGTGAGATAACTGTGAGCCAAATAACAGCAAATACTAATATCGGCAGATGTAAATAAAAATTTCTTCCACTCACGAGTGTAAAATAGTGGTAAGTTCAGATTTATTACGTGAATAGTAGTCTTTTATTAAATAATAAAGCATAAATGCAACATTAAAAAAGAATAATATTGTAATGAGTACATTCAAACGTTTCGGTTCTGATTTATAGTCGGCTGGTTGAGCCGGATTCACGAGATAAAGATTAGCAGATTGTTTTTGTTCTTCCAGTTTGGCTTGCTCCAATTGTAACGCAAGATATTCAACGACCTTAACTTGAACTTCGACAGTACGATAATGATTCATATAAGAAATACTTGCTTCAGGTATAGAAATAATTGGTATATTTGAATATTCACCGCTTGTACGATATTTATGGATTTCTCGGGCAATTGCATCAAGTCTTTGTTCAATGGATAAGACTGTAGGATCATCTTCGCCTAATGTTTTCTGCGCATACTCTAATTCAATCCGATTTGTTAATCTTCGTGCCTCCAAATCTGCTAGACCCAGCAAAGAAGATTTTATCTGTTCCTCAATGGACACGATTCCTGTACTGTCTTGAAATTCTCTAAATTCCTCTAGTAGGTTTTCCAGTCTCTGATTGGCAACATTATAACTTTGACTCAAATAAGTTCTGTAATCAACCGCTTTTGATCGATTGATTTTTAATATTAATTTATTCAATTCAGCATAAAAACTATTAACGATTTTAGCTGCTAGTTCCGGGTTCTCCTTTACCAGATACGATATTGAGAAAGTACCATCCTGCCTATCTTCAAGTGATAGATGCGATTTTACAGCCTGGTACGTGTGGAATTTTGTCTGTTTTTTGTATAATTCTTTCAAATTATATTTTTCAATTATGGAATCCAACACGTTTTGAGATGTCAGCAGCCCCATATATTGCATGACTTTATCTCCTGAGCTAAGCATGGTAGGAAATGGTGCAACCTGTGCAATCATTGAGGCGATACTGGAGGTATTTGATTCCTGCTGTACCAAAACCAAGCCAGTACTTCTGTACCATAGTGGTAGATTAAATGCGATTATTAGTCCTAAAATACCTACAATAAAATTTGATATAACAAATCCTTTACGGTATGTATAAAGAACTAAAATTAATTTATTTATCGGCTTGATATCTTTTTTTTCGGTACCAGAATTATGCATACTAAATCACTTCACTGCAAGAATAGCTAATACTAATGTCGCCATGGTTGAGAAAAATTCGATAACACTTATTTCACCAAATGCAATATTCATCCACGATCTGGGCACTTCAATAATATCTCCCCGCTGAATGACCACATCTTCACCGTGCAGAACCGCGCCGTCTACCCGGGATATTTTAATACCATTCATCGTACCCGAAGGCAACAAGCCACCCGCCAGGGTGACATAATCCGCCGCCGTGTAGCCGGGGATAAAATTGAACGATCCCGAGGAGGCCACGTACCCCTGCACATTCACCGGTTTTTCATATAAAAATTCAATATCATCCCCTGGCTGGAGCTTGAAGGCACTGAATTCCTCTGGTGCCACCGTAATAAATTCTATTGAGCCGCTCACCCTACGAACAATCTTGATATTCTCCAGATCAGCATTGGAACGGAAATCAATGCGTCGGGCAATCAGCTCACCCAATGTTTCACCAGGTTTTAAATAATCATATCCGGTGTTCTGTACCGCTCCCCGAATAACGATAGCATGCTCATCCAAGTCTCCATACTTCACCCGGATCCGATCACCCTCGGTCAGTTGTGGGTTATGATGAAGATCGCCCTGTGCGTAAAAATTCGTGATATCAAGGTTCAACACACTCCCATCAATCCGCTCCAATTCCACCTGATTCAGTAATGCCATCTGACGGGGTTCCGCCAATTCAATCACATCGGAAACCCGGTTCACCGCGGATACCGTGTAATAGCCGGGAGTTTTGACCGCACCCACAATCGCTATTTTGAACTTACGCAAGCCAACCAGTTCACTATTCACCCGGGCGTTTTTAAAATTCAACAGTATTGCCTGATTGATTCGTTCGATAGTAGCATCCAGTGTTAAATTTCGCAGATCAACCTTCCCTACACCCGGAATCATTAAATATCCTGTAGGGCTGATGGTTAAAACTTTATCAAGCATTTCACTGGTTTGAATACTGATGGCAATCTGATCACCCGGTCCCACGCGATAACTCTTCGGGTCAACCGGTCTTTCCAATGCAATTAATTCAACCGGAATAGGGTTCTCCGATGGCTGCTCCGGTGTGATGACCGTCCGCTGGTCGCCGGGCGTTTGGGAGGTTCCAAAACGCTGTCCGTAAACAAGCAACGGGAGAACCAAAGTGCAGAGAAGAATCAATCGTCGCATGTTATCCGGCCGCTCCCAAGCGAATGATATTCTCATTTTTCAGGTGAGCTGTGGAATTCCGCGTATCGATAATTAATCGGGCATGTTTCGCGATCATGTCCATATCATATACTTTGTGATTCGTGGTCACCACCACACAGTCATACTCGGACAGTGTGGCTTCATCCAAGGGTACAGATTCGGCATAAATCCCGTCGAACCTCACCTTTTCCACATAAGGATCATTAAAATCAACCTGAGCACCCCGGGTTTTCAGGAGTGCATGAACATCCAATGCCGGGGATTCGCGGACATCATCGATATCAGGTTTGTACGCCATACCCAGCAACAATATTTTCGAGCCTTTCACGCTCTTACCCTGACGGTTTAACCCTTCAATCACCAAATCCACCACATAATTAGGCATTTCCGCATTGATCTCACCGGCCAATTCGATAAAGCGCGCTCGGTAGTTCAGCGTACGCATTTTCCATGAGAGATAGTGGGGATCAATGGGGATACAATGTCCACCCAGACCCGGACCCGGTGTAAATTTCATAAAGCCAAAGGGTTTGGTCGCGGCGGCGTCTATCACCTCCCACACATCCACGCCAAGCCGATCACACATCATAGCCATTTCATTCACCAAGCCAATGTTAATACTACGGAACGTGTTTTCCAGCAATTTAGCCAACTCTGCCGCTTCGGGGCTGCTCACAGGAACCAGCTTTTCAAATACATGCGAATACAACGCCACACCTAATTTCAGACAGCTCTCCGTCATGCCACCAATCACCTTGGGTGTATTTTCCGTGTGGTAAACGGGATTACCCGGGTCCACGCGCTCAGGACTAAAGAGCAGAAATACATCTTTGCCGACCCGTAAACCTGTAGATTCCAGTGTCGGCAGAATGAGTTCACGCGTGGTTCCGGGATAGGTGGTGCTTTCCAAGATAACCACCAGGTCTTTGTGCAGATATTTACCGATCTGCTCATTCACCTGGAGAATAAAGCTGATATCCGGATCCTTGGTCTTATTCAATGGTGTGGGCACGGCGATACTCAGCGCATCAATGTGCCGCAGACTGCTGTAATCCGTGGTGGCGGCCAGCTTGCCATTTTTTACGGCCGCAGCTAGTTCGTCATCATCCACATCTTGAATGAAATTCTCACCTCGGTTGATTTTGGCCACCCGCTCTTCATCCACATCAATGCCAATGACCTTCATGCCCGCGTTGGCAAATTCCACCGCCAAAGGTAATCCCACATAACCCAGCCCGATGACGCCAAAGACCGCTTCTTTTGTCTCAATTTTTTTCAGTAGTTCTTGCATGTTCAACGACTCTCAGAATATTGTGTGTATTAAATTTTGCTGCGCCCCATATTGCGGTAGGAAAATCCCAGCGACTTCAATTCTTCAACACTCAGGATGTTTCGACCGTCCACCACAAAAGGCTGTCGCATTTTTTCTTTCAGCAGTGGTAAGTCCAGTCCGCGCAACTCATTCCATTCGGTGAGAATCACCGTGAGGTCGGCACCTTCCACCGCATCCCAGACGCTTTCTTTAATTTCCAGCTCTGGATCATAGTATTTTTTGAAATTATCTGCCGCGATAGGATCATAACCTACCACATCCGCTCCCATGCGTCGCAGTCCCTTTACAATTTCCTCTGCCGGTGTATCACGGACATCATCCGTGTTCGGTTTGAAAGCCAAGCCCAGAACAGCTACGCGTTTCCCTGCAAGTTCCGGCATCAAAGAACGGATGCGCTCCAGAACCGATTCACGCTGATTGGCATTGGCCCGGATGGCGGCATTCACCACCTCCATCCTGATTCCCAGGTCATGGGCAGTTTTTGCCAAAGCATTGGTGTCCTTGGGGAAACAGCTCCCGCCGTATCCCGGACCGGGATGGAGAAATTTGGATGAAATCCGCCCATCCAATCCCATTGCCTTGGCAATCACATGGACATCAGCACCCGCAGCATCGGCCAGGTTGGACATCTCGTTGATAAAAGAAATTTTTACGGCCAAAAAAGCATTGGAGGCGTACTTAATCAATTCCGCCGTTGGAATATTGGTAATCACCATGGGGGTTTCATTGATAAACAATGTGCGGTACACCTCACGCATGACCTTCTCTGCCCGGGGGCTGTCCACACCAATTACAACCCGGTCCGGTATCAGGAAATCGCCAACCGCAGAGCCTTCCCGTAAAAACTCGGGGTTGGAAACAACATCAAACTCATTCCCATTGTTCTTGAATGTGGCAATAATACGCTTGATCTTTTCACCCGTACCCACGGGGACCGTGCTCTTGGTGCAGATCAACTTGTAGCTGTTCAGGTTCTGGGCGACAGTCTTGGCAACCGCTTCAACGGCACTCAAATCCGCTTCACCATCCTGTCCCATGGGTGTCCCCACCGCGGTGAAAATTACCTCAGAATTTCGAATCGCTTCCGGAACATCGGCGGTAAATTTCAACCGTTTGGCTTTCACATTGCGATCAACCAGCTCCTTCAACCCCGGTTCATAAATGGGAATAACCCCCTGCTGCAGCTGCTGAATTTTTTCCGCATCAATATCACTGCAAATAACTTCATTGCCAAAATCCGCCAAGCCGGCGCCTGACACCAACCCCACATACCCGGTTCCAATTACACAAATTCGCTTCATACTACCTGTTCCACCTGATTGCTACTCGCATTTTTTCTCCCCCATTAAAAGCGCCCGAATATAGTCGTTCGCGGCAAAGACTCAAACAGCATTACCACTACATTAACCCCATACGGCGCCGGAAAATCCATTCCATGCCAAACGCCAGAATTAATAAAAACATGACCCAGACACGGTTCAATCCCGGCCATATAAATTCATGCCAAGTGGTGTATTCACCAGCAGGAAGTCGGATATCATTCAAGTCATCCGGTCCCAGCACATGACCACCGGAATTTGCCGCCAGTCGCTGCAATAAAGGTTGATTCACTCCCGTAACCTGCGTTTCCGCCGAGTATGCAGCAACCTGTACCTCCAGACTATCCTGCCCCCAGACATTCCCGCCTCGTTCAGCCCGGCCAATCAGCGTGTATCGCCCTTTTTCACTAGTCTTTAATGCCGAACGGTATAAGCCGGGGGCAACACGCCACACGGCTAACGATTGGGATGTGCCGTTGGACTGTTCAACCTGATACAATGATACACTGCCTTGATCCAGCGGTGCCCCCTGGACATCACGCACCTGGAGATGGACCGGCACTTGCTCCCCCACATGAATCGCCTCATTCTGTAGATTGAGGGATACCAACTTCAGGTATTTTCGATTCAACAGGTAGGTAACCACTTGCTCCCAGTACTGATTGAATTGCATCATCCCCGGTGGTCGGAAAAACCAGCGCCAATATCCGGTCCCGTTGAGCACCAGTAGCGGTCGTTTTTCGTCCAGGGTAATCACGGGGACTGGTTCAGGTGAGACGATTTTTTCGAAGACCCGTACACCGTCAACCCAGAGTATCTGATTGCCCGACTGCAGGGGCGGCAATGAGGTCCAAAAATCTGACTCACCCCGACCGGTGGATGTTATGGCGGTTGCCAGTATTCCGAGAGGATGGCGCTTGCCCTCCTGGGCCAAAAATGGTGTGAATTCATTCTCCTCAAGATTACCACGCATCTGGAGTCCCGGAATGGCAGTTGATAACTGACTGTTATTCAAATTAAAAATGACGGTTGGGATGGAATCGGCATACACCCGGCTGACTAATTCCCTTGTATCATCATTTAGGACTAAATCCCCGTGATCAACCAGCAGAATCAGGTCTGGTGTATTGACGATCCGGGGGTCTTTTCCCGAGACAAAGCCACCTTGTTTAGACTTTATCAACGATTCCACTGAAAAGAGCGAGTCTGGTAAACTTCGCTGAAGCACGGTCACCAGGGGTGTGAGAACATCGGAGATAAGTAAAACGTGACGCCGGGATTTCCTCACTCTGATCGTTTTCGAAATATTGGTGGTAAATTGACCATCGGTGGTGGCTAATTGAAAATTCAAGCGCTGCAGTCCAGGTTGCCGGAATCGTAATTTGGAAACAAATGTTTTCAATTCCCGCGTCTGTGTCAGTGAGTGACTCAGGAGCATCTGCTGGGTTGTTTCATTCTGTACAGAAATTTCCAACTCAGCAGGAAGATTCCCCATGCGTCGCCAGGTCAATTGAAACGGGAGTGAGTCCGATACGGCAATCCCATCCGGCGCAATCAACTCAACAATTTTAAGCCCCTCCGGTGATTTGGGCTCAGCTGGTAAAACCGGGTAAATCGGCAACGCTTTCAGCCATTCCACATCCAGCGGAGAAGGTCCCACATTGAACTGCCCATCAGTAAAAGCAATCACTGCTGAGAACCGATCCATGTCGTTAAATGGAAATTTGGAGGGAAAAATGCTGGATTCGCCATCGAATATTATTTGTGAAAAATCTGCGCTGGCTGCGTCACCTTGATTTGACATTGCCGCTGTCCTGACCGAATGGCTTTTACTCAAATTATTAAAAAATTGCGCTGTTTCTTCTCTGACAGCATCCCAGTCTTCATCCCATGCTAATGGCATACTGGCAGAGTTATCAACCAGTACGAGTACTTCTTTTTCCTTGGACTCCGAGTATGCGAACCGCATCTCGGGCGCGAAAAATAGTAGCAGTAACAAAACAACAGAAATGCCACGCAAAATCCATAACCATTCCAGCCCTTGCAGGGTTGTCGGCGCTTGTTTTGCCTGGCGATGGGTGTACCAAATCCACGCCGTGAAAAGGACAAGCGCCAGCAGCAACCACCCCAGGTTGCCGTGAAAATCAAAATGGGTGTTTATTTCGGCGAAAACCAGCACCTAGGTTCCAAAACTGAGTTTCAGATTGGGGAAGGCGGGGATAGACAACTCAGATTCCTGGCTGTTACGGTATTTCCAAAAACCCATGTAGGCAATCATGGCGGCATTATCCGTACAATAGCGTAAATCCGGCTGGTAAATGGTCATTTGCGCCGGAGCCTGTTCATCCACAAGCCGTCGCAGGGCGGAATTAGCAGCTACACCACCAGCTAATACCAAGCGATCCAAATTTAAATCAGCAGCCGCTTGCAATGCGCGCTCAACCAGCACAGACACCACCGCCTGCTGAAAACTGGCGGCAATATCGGCCAGGTGGGATTTTATGAATGCATTGGACTGCTTCTGCAGGTAGTACAAAACGGCGGTTTTAAGTCCGGAAAATGAAAAATCGTAACTTCCTTCAAACCGGGATCGGGGAAAGGCGATAAAATCCGGATCACCATCCTGACTCAAACGGTCTATGAGCGGCCCACCCGGGTAACCAATTCCCAGCATGCGGGCGACTTTGTCAAAAGCCTCACCAGCAGCATCGTCCCGGGTCTGGCCAATCAGACGATAGTTTTGAATATCTTTCACATGGATGAGTTGGGTATGTCCGCCCGACACCAGCAGACACAAAAACGGTGTTGGCAATTCTTCCTGACCGATGAAATTGGCGAAGATATGACCTTCAATGTGGTTAATACCCAGTACCGGCTTGTCCAATGCTACTGCCAGGCCTTTGGCGTAACTCAGACCCACCAGCAGCGAGCCAGCCAGACCCGGTCCCCGGGTTACCGCAATCCCATCAATATCCCACCAGGTCACATGCGCCTGAGACATTGTATTTTCCACCACCGGCGCTAATAATTTTTCGTGCTCCCGACTGGCATACTCCGGCACGACGCCGCCGTAAGCCTGGTGCACGATCTGCGAAGCGGCGACGTGGCTTTTTAATTCAGGACCCGCTACGATGGCGGCAGCGGTTTCATCACACGATGTTTCGATTCCAAGGATGACGGGGGTGTTAAGACTCATTGACGCAAAACAATTTCAACTTTTTCCGGATAAACACTGCTGATACGCTGGACCCCGTGCGGTGTTTCAATCTCCGGCGCATACCGACGCACATCCGGCAACCAGCGCGCTTCAAAATCAAAGGTGACGCGAAAATTTTCCCGACCAAGCGTCAATAAGATATCCTGTCCTCCTTCAATCGTTAAATTGATATGATCCGGGATTGCAACGGGCCGTAAACCGGCAGGTACATTGATAATCTGCACCGGAATATTCTCAATTTGACGCATACCGATACTTTGTACATCTGCAGTCACATGAATTTTATTATCGGAGTAAGATAGTGGTTGGTGGGTCTCCAATTTCACTGGCAGATCCATGAAAATGTCATTCACCACATCGGTCAGAGCAAGCGGGGCGGTTTTCAACACCCGGATTTGCTCCACCAGTGTCTCGGCTCCAGTCACCTCAATAGAATCGGGTGAGTAGCGCATACCCCCTACAATCATGTACCCCGGTGCTGCCTGTATATCCACCTGGGGTGCCACGGCTATTTTGCGGGTCACGCGTTCTTCCAGGTGTACCCAAACCGTCTCAGGGCTTACAACATTGATGAAATCCAGATCGAAATCGCGTGGCAGAACCAACAGGTCGGGATGCTGTTCAAAATAGGTATTAAGTTGATATTCCTGAAGCCGGTGAACCTTTGAAACATCCAGAAATACAGAGGATTCGGACATTGGCATGGTAAAGTAAGCCCAGATGAGCACCTGACCTTTGCCGCGGAACCGCATTTTTACCGTCTCCGGGATGGGTTTTACCAGTGCTTTATTTTCTGTAAGCCCGATGACCTTGAGAGGCACGTCAATGTCATAAAAATACACCACATCGGTGACCACAAAGAACCAGAGGAAAATGGCCACGATTACCGATACAATGATTGCCTGTAGATTTCCACGGTGGGTGCGTTTTGCCATGGGGTGAATATAAGATTGGGTGGTGCCGGATGCGATTTCGAATTCACGCAATTGGAGAATAAAGAAAAGCCCTGTCGAAACAGGGCTTTTCAGATATAAACAGGAAAAATCCGTTACTTATCGTCTTTGGATTCTTCCTCATCGTTCGCATCATCAGCGGGTTTTGTTGAATCGTCATCAGGAGATTCGGATTCGTCCGCTGGTTTTTCATCGTTTTCCACATCAGAGTCAGATTGCTCTTTCTCTCCAGTGGCTTCCGTTTCAATAGCATCCTCATCGGCATCGGCATCGGCATCGGCAGCATCTTCCGTATCTTCGGATTTTGCTTTCGATTTCGATTTGGATTTGGATTTGGTTTTGGTTTTGGATGCAGGCTTCTCTTCAGCTTCTGATTCCGCAGCATCTTCCGCATCCGCTTTTTTCTGTGCTTTTTCTTCTTCTTTTGCTTTAGCGGCTTTCCGCTTGGCAGCAGCAGCAACCTTTTTCTCGGTTTCTTCCTCGGCAGCTTCCTTGATTTTGGCCACGATTTCATCGGGAATGTCAAGCTTATTGCCGTCCTGCTTCTGACCGCGCAGATATTCGTCCACAACCGCCCGTTCTTTATCTTTGATGGCGGCTTCATGGCTGACCAGGATTTTCTTGTCATTGGGATCAATCTCGATCACCTTGACTTCTACTTCCTGATCTACCTCGAACTTATCCAGAATCGTCTTCCGGTCTTTCTTGTTGAACGCAGCCAGGGGAATCAGACCTTCAACATCGGTCCCTTCCAGCTCCAGGATGATGCCTTTGTCCAGCAATTTGATGACTTTACCCTTACGGGTGCTGTTCACGGCAAATTCCTGTTCAATCTGCGGCCATGGATCCTCCTCGGCCTGCTTGAGCCCAAGCGAGATTTTCCGCTGGTCCTGAGCAATGTCGAGAATGCGGACTTCCACTTCGTCTCCGCGTTTCAGTACCTCTTTCGGATGACGGACTTTGCGCGTCCATGAGAGATCTGAGATGTGGATCAGGCCTTCGATACCCTCTTCCAATTCAACAAATGCGCCGAACTGGGTCAGGTTCTTAACCGTACCTGTGTGGAGTGTACCCACGATGTAGGTATCCTCAATCAGGGTCCAGGGATCCGGTTTCAGTTGCTTCACGCCCAGGCTGATTTTACGATCATCCGGTGCGATTGAAAGCACGACGGTCTCAATTTCGTCACCAACCGAATAAATTTCCGATGGATGCTTGATGTGTTGGGTCCAGGAAATTTCTGAGATATGTACCAGACCTTCAACACCCTCTTCCAATTCCACAAAAATACCGTAATTGGTGATGCTGACCACTTTGCCTTTAACAGCAGAACCCACAGGATATTTCTGTTCCACATGTTCCCACGGGTGTGGCTGTAACTGTTTGAATCCCAGCGAGACACGCTGTTTTTCTTCATCGTAATCAATCACCTTTACGGTAATTTCATCGTCCATATCCACAACTTCAGAGGGATGGTTAACCCGTCCCCAGGACAAATCGGTGATATGCAACAGACCATCAACACCACCCAAGTCGACGAATACGCCAAAATCGGTGATATTTTTTACCCGGCCTTCCAGTACCTGGCCAATCTCGATATTCTTCAACAGTTCAGCCCGCTGTTTCTGGAGTTTTTCCTCCAGCAGGTCTTTCCGTGAGAGTACGATATTCTTCCGGGTTTCATTGAGTTTGACGATCTTGAAGTCGTAGGACTTTCCGATATATGCGTCAAAATCATGGATGGGGCGCACATCCAGTTGCGATCCGGGCAGGAAGGCATCAATACCCATCACATTCACCACCATACCACCTTTAATCCGGCGAGTAATGGTGCCATTGATGAGGTCGTCATTGTCGGAAACATCTTTTATCGCGGTCCAGACACGCATGAAATCTGCTTTGCGTTTGGACAGAATTGTCTGACCCTGATCATCTTCCAGTGTATCCAGGAATAATTCGATTTTATCACCCACCTTGGGCAATTCGTCATCCTTGAATTCATCCCGGGAAACCAGCCCTTCGGATTTGAAACCGATGTCCACCAGTACTTCACGATCGCCCACAGAAATGACACGCCCTTCCACCAGGGTACGCGGCGTAATGTCTGCGATAGTACGATCCAGCAGGAAGGAAAGGTCTTTCACTTCCTCGGATTCTTCAGCAATGGTTTCAGCAAGCTGATCCGGCTTCACTGTCTTGATCTGGTTGAAGATGTCATTCATGGCGGACCGTTTATCCAGTCCGGCAATCTTTTTCGAAGCTTTTTCAGCTTCTTCCGCATCAACAACCGGTTGAACCGGTGGCTCACCAGAAGTTTTGGCTTTCACCTTGACGGTTTTCCGAGTGCTTTTGGCCGGTTCATCTTTGTCAGATGATTCCGCACTTTCCTCGACCGGTGCTTCTGTATCCGGGGCTTGTTCAGGCGTCATTTCAGCATCAGTTTTTTGTGCTACCTCAGAACTGACTTCGTCACCCTCATCTTTAGCAGATGCGGTGTTAGCGTCAGTTTCTGCGGCTTCGGCTTCGGCTTCGGCTTCGGCTTCGGCTTCAGTTTTGGATTCAGCTTCGGTCTCGGTTTTGGTTTCGGGTTCAGGTTCAGACGCGATGGTCTCTTCTTTTTTGTCCTGGGTTTCCTCGGCGGGCGTCATCTCGACGGCGTCTGAGGTGGTTTCGGATGTCTCCTGGGACTGGTCTTCAGTCTGCGGTGCATCCTTTTTTTCTTCTTCTGCCATGAAGGGTCTTTCCTCCTCTGCAATCAGTTGCTTGGCTTGGTTAACGATGAATGCTACCTGCTGGTCGATGGTAAGCTTGGATGTATCCAGCTCGACTGCATCAGTAGCGGGTTTCAATGGTGACAATTCTCGCGATGAATCGATTTTGTCACGCGCTATCAGATCTTTTTCCAATTCAGCCAGGTCTTGCTGAATGCCCAGGCTCGCCAACTCCTGCTGGCGCCGTTGTGCCCGGACATGGACATCGGCAATCATAAAAATTTTCAATTCGGCATTGGGAAATACGACTGTTCCGATGTCGCGTCCTTCCAATACCACATCGTAGTCATTGGCAGCTTGGCGCTGGAGTTCTACGAGACGCTGGCGTACGGCCGGTATTGCGCTAACCTGGCTCACATGCTCATTCACAGCCGGCGTTCGGATGCGATCACTCACATCCACACCCGCTAGAATCACATGTTGATTATCACCTTTAAATTCAAGCGACACATCCACATCCGGCAGTACGTTCAGAACGGATTCTGTGTCCGAAATATCTACACCATGATCCAACATGTACAAGGTCACAGCCCGGTACATGGCACCGGTATCAATATGCCGGAACCCCAATTTCGCCGCAACACGCGCTGCAGTACTGGATTTTCCGGATGCCGCCGGACCATCAATGGCGATAATCATGCTTTCAAAAAACCATTAATTCTATTGCGCTTATATTCTCTAACTGCTCTCATAAAAGCGGCCAAATATAGTCGCCGGTCTGTGTGAATCCAACTTTTTCGAAAGCAATATTCTGAAGCCGGGGCATGCAGGATTTATCACGCGTTGTTTTCAGTCGCCAACCGTCGCCAAATCCGAAAACAAACACCCGCCAGAATGAGAAAACAAAGACAGGTGATTGCATAAATAATGATGCCAACCGTATCACCGGGGAGACGGTCCACATAGCGCAGGAGCGCATAGAATTGCAGTACAGCACCTACACCCGTTGCCAATGTAATCCACAAGGCATTTCTCGTTGTTAATAATCGAGCCATTTATCTCCTCCACACCCTGTATGTTGATGATGTTCAGGGGAAAGTAATACGCCGGGATGGGCTTGGTAGGGATTTATTCACCCGAATGCTTTCGGCTCTTCAGCCATGCGTAGAGTAGTCCCAAGCCGCCCCCGGCAACCACCCCCACTTCCGGCGACTGAAAACCGGTGCCCACAAAAAAACCAATCATCATCCCCATGATGAGCCAGAGACCAAAATAATTGCGACCGTATAATGCCATTACATCAGAGAAATTCTATGGATTATCCGCTATTTAATGCGATAACCTTTATCCTCATACTCCATGATCCAATTCACAATTGCACCAATGTCCATGCGCTCTTTCGCATCCAAAAATCGTCGGTTACGATAGTAGTAGGACGAATAATCGTCCTCCGGCTCCAATTCCTGATCATCCAACAGGCAATGGAGGCGTTTTTGCCAATATTCCATGTTGGACACGCGTAAATCCAGCCAGCCCTGGGAGGTCCATTTTTCGATATTCTCCGGTGTTACCGGCAAAACCGGCTGCCCTTCGAAAACCGGCACCGAAATGGAGGGTCCCCGCAGGTAGGTTTTTCCATCACTCAGCAAAATCGGCGTTCCAACCGAGATAATAGTGGCACGCAATTCATCGTCGGAAAGAATTAACTCTTCCATTGCAGCTGCCAGATCAGACGCCGGTGTATCCAGTACCGCATTCACAGCCCCGTGCAACCGCTTCAGCATGTAAATTTCATACAGTAGTTTGGTCAACCTGGGTGGTCCCAGGAGTTCAAATGCCACGCTGTCTGAACCGGTTTCCTGCTGCAAATCACCCATGCGTTCGATGGCATTTTTCCGGATTAATCCCGCACGATAAGAGGGTTCCAGTACCGACGAATCCAACGAGCCGATAATGTCATTGCCCGTATTACCGCCTTTAATCTCAATCAATACCTTATCGGCAATCTCTTCAGGTGTGACAAATTCCATCTGACCTTCGGCGGTAAGGACTGAAAACTCACCAGCGGAGAAATACCCGTTTTCACCGGCGTCAATGTAAACCGACTCGATAAAACGTTCCTCCAATCGCTGCCAGGTAGGTGCAGGATTCCGAACCAATTCATGCCCCAGCGTGGTTTCCAAATCAGGCAGACAATCGTACATTGGAATGAATTGCCCCCGCTTCACAACTTTGCCATACCCGATTTTTTTCCATGCGATGGCGGCGGTAGGTTTGATTTCCTTTACAATCGGTGTATGCGGCGTCCGCCCCAATAACCAGAGCAGCATGGTATGGGCACCAGCCAAAGACGATTTGCTCATGAGCATTTTAGAAGGCTTTTCCTCCGAGTGGGTGTAGGGAATATTAAAGCCCATACCGCCGGTTCCCGAAGTTCCAACCTTCAGGTAAAATTCTGTTTCCGCCTGACGCATGGCTTCAATCAGTATCTGGACGTGCCGGATGAGTTGAGGGATGTAAAGGGTAGAAACCAGTCGCTCTACCTTCTTTGTAAAATCATCGCTAACGGTCTCTCCCGACCGTGCTTTCGCCAGATCCGCTCGTACTTCCGCCACGACCTGAAAAACATTTTGATAGGCAAATGCCGTAGCGGTATTAATACAATCTATGAGTATCTGAGGTTTGTACTGATTCAAAACCTGGTAGAGGTTGGAATTTTCGATAATATCCGGACTCAAATCATCGTAAAGGTCCTGGATCATGGTCTGGAGCAAATCGTCGGTTTCGTAGATTTCACCCTTTGATTTCAGTGACAATTCTTTACGCACGAATAAATCACCATGCACAACGGAGATGCGCGTCCCCCGGTTTACCGGATGATTTGCCAGGATTTCCTGAATCTCCCGGGCTTCATTTTCCCGGAGTGAAGTAAGAATTAATTCCGTTGGTTGTTCACGCAAAACCTGCTTTGCCACCGCCCGGCCAACCAAACCCCAGCCACCAAAAATCATCACCCGTTTACCCTTAATGTCCATGAACCAGCTCCTTGAGTTCGCGTACTTCCTCTGGCGTCAATTCACGCCATTCACCGGGTTTTAATCCGGTCACCGTCAACGCGGCAAAGGATTCTCTGTGTAAGCGCACAACCGGATGTCCCAGAGTACGAAAGATGCGTTTCACTTCGCGCTTTTTTCCTTCCCGTAGCGTCAACCGGACCTCGGTGTTGCCACCCCGGTACCAAAATCCGTTAATTTCACCTCTGGCAACAAACCCGGCTTCAATTTCTATGCCAGCCTCCACCCGGCGCAGGGTCGCTTCCGGCGGGTTTCCGCGAACCAAAACCTGGTAAACTTTTGGTATCTGAAATTTGGGATGGGTGAGCCGATATGCCACGTCCCCATCATTGGTGAGCAATAAAGCGCCGGTGGTGTCGAAATCCAATCGTCCCACCGGGTAAATGCGTGCATCACCGGGCAAAAAATCCACCACAATGGGCCGGCCAAAGGGATCACTTGTGGTGGTAATTACGCCCCGTGGCTTATTAAAGATGTAATAATGAGTTTCATGAACCAAATTCACCGGACGGCCTTGAAATTCAACCTGATCCCGCCCTTCCACGACACGCGTTGCCGGCTCAACCTGTATCACGCCATTAACTTGAACCATGCCCTTTTGAATCAACTCATCACAAACCCGTCGCGACCCGATACCGGCCATGGCAAGGAAACGATTCAATCGAATTCCCGCTTTGGCGTCTCCGGAATTGGCTGACTCAGACATGGATTAGGGAATAATTCAGCGTGGCGAAACTAAACCAGACTCTCATCTTCGTCCTGAATTAATTCCTGCGCTTCCCGCAGCTTGGGCAGATCCTGCAGGGAGTTCAGGCCAAAGTACTGGAGAAATTCCGTGGTCGTTCGATACAGCAGCGCCCGGCCCGGACCCTCATCGCGGCCGCGAATCTCTATCAGTCGTCGCTCTAAAAGCGTGCGCAACGGGGAATCGGAACTCACCCCCCGGATCGCTTCAATTTCTACCCGGCTGATGGGTTGGCGGTAGGTGATGATGGCCAGTGTCTCCAGCGCTGCCTGCGAGAGACGCAGCCGGGCGGATCGAGTGTAGAGCCGCTTCACAAACGGTTCGAATTCTTTCCGTGTAACCAGCTGATAACCATTAGCGACTTTGAAAATCTGAAATGCCCGGTCGGTCTCTTTGTAGAAAGCACTTAAGGACTCGATAATTTCGTTTAATGACATGTCCGGTGTAGAATCGAAACATTGGGCAAACCGCGCTTCAGTCAACGGTTCTGGTGTGGCAATTAACAGCGCTTCTGTAATTTGTATTAATTCAGACTTATCCAAAGCGTTCTCCTCGCCGTATGCGTAAATCACTGAAAAGGTCGTTCTGCTCCATGATAATTTCCCTGCTGCGAATGAGTTCCAGTATGGCCAAAAAGGTGACGATGATAACCAATCGCGACCCCAGGTCCTTCATAATCTCTGTGAACCAGACCTCTTCTGATTGATTGAGTAATATTTTCAGGTAGGCACCCTGCTCCGAGGTAGAAACCGCTTCCATGGCTACTTCATGACTCAGGGGTTCCTCATAGTTCTGCAACAGATACTGAAAAGTGAGCATAATGTCATATAATTTCACATCCGCCAGCAAATCTTCCGCACCAACTTCAAACTCTCCTTCTGAGGTTGATGGGACCCGGTAGTACATCCGGTTTTGTGTATGCTCCCGGTCAGCAAAATGGTCGGCAGCCTCTTTGAAGCGTTTATATTCCAGCAGCATATTCACCAGTTCACTACGGGGATCCTCCGCCTCCTCACCCTCCGCTTCCGGCACAGGCAGAAGCATACGGGCTTTGATTTTCATGAGCGTGGCAGCCATAAGGACAAAATCACCAGCAGTGGAAAGGCGCAACTCCTTTATAATCTCAAGGTACGCTAAGTAATCCTGGGTGATTTTTGAAATGGGAATGTCGTAGATATTGAGTTCGTCTTTTTTTATCAGGAAGAGTAATAAATCCAGCGGACCCTCGAAAATGGGCAGGTCCACCGTGTAGTTCCGATTCAGCAGTTTTGATTCAGACATGGTTTCGCCGTTTACAAACCGGGCTGAACGAACCCAATTTTCCGATATACTTTACTCAGGGTTTTGCGGGCAATGCGCCGTGCCCGCTCTGCACCCTGGTTGAGAACAGTATCCAGATGCGCTTTATCTTCCATTACCTCGTTGTACCGCTTCTGAAAGGGTTTCAGTGTCTCCACCACAACCTCAGCTACCGCCATTTTCAGCTCCGCATAACCTTTGCCGCTAAAACTATCCACCGTGCCATCCATATCTTTTCCGGTGAGAACACTGTAAATGCTTAACAGATTACTCACACCCGGCCGGTTCTTAGCGTCAAAAGTAACATCGGTCCGGCTGTCAGTTACTGCCCGCTTCACCTTTTTTACAATCATATCCGGTGTATCTAGTAAGCCAATATAATTATTGGTGTTATCGTCTGATTTTGACATTTTTTTCTCTGGCTCCTGCAAACTCATAATCCGGGCACCTGCTTTGGGAATGAAGGGTTCCGGCACCACAAAGGTCGGGCTGTATCTGTGATTAAAACGTTCGGCGATATCCCGGGTTAGTTCCAGATGCTGTTTCTGGTCATCCCCCACCGGCACCAAGTCGGATTGGTACAGGAGAATGTCCGCGGCCATGAGCACAGGGTAGGTGTAAAGCCCGGCATTCACATTATCCGTGTGCCGTGCCGACTTGTCCTTGAACTGAGTCATGCGGTTTAATTCACCCATATAGGTATAACAATTCAGCACCCAGGCCAACTGGCTGTGTTCCGGGACATGAGACTGCATTACAACGATACTTTTTTCCGGATCAATGCCTGCCGCCAGGTACTGGGCAGCGAAAGAAAGGCACCGCTGGCGCAATTCCGCTGGTTTTTGCCTAACGGTAATGGCGTGCAGATCTACTACCAGAAAAATGGATTGATACTTGTCCTGCAAAGCCACCCAATTCCGCATGGCTCCAATGTAATTGCCTAATGCCAATGTACCGGAGGGCTGGATGCCGGATAGAAGTACCGGCTTCTTTTCTGAATCTACCACGATGTTCTAAACTCCACTTTCAATCACACAATCTATTAGTCAGTCTGATGCTTGCGCGAAAATTCGGCTCTTCCTGGTGAAACATTGCTACACTGCAATCACCCGCTGTGTTTTCACATAGTTATCCACCAACGGCTGATGATAAAGCTCGCCATGATTTGAGTTAAAGGAATTGAGCTTCACATATCCGGAAGCATGGATATAATCACCGGCCCCTAAACTCAACGCCACATGGGTGATGCGCTGACCATTTTCGCTAAAAAAAATCAGGTCGCCGGCCTGCCATGTTTCCCAATTCGCCGGCAATGTTTCGCCCACCTCAGCCTGCTGCCATGCATCCCGGGGGAGAGCTTGTCCATTGAGACGAAAAACGGTCTGAACAAATCCGGAACAGTCAAAACCTTTGGGAGTCTTACCTCCCCAGAAATAGGGAATGCCTTGAAACCGCATGGCAGTGGAGAGGAGTTGTTCCACTGTTGGCTCTGATGGGTAATGGTAAGGATGATCCACCACCCAACCGGTAATCCCATCGGGCAGTGAAATCTCCACCCACCCATCACGACGGCTGCGCAATGGTAATTGTGTTCCCAAAATCATGTCACGCAGCGGCGCGGCATACATATCCGGCTGGTCGTATATCGTGGTTACCAGATCATCAGTGGTAAATTTCACCACATCATCCCAATCGGCGGGTTTCTCCACCGCTTGCCCCGCATTGATCCAGCCTTCATAGCCATCTTCCTGGCGAACCCGGAACCAGTCTTTTTCGATGGACAATACATGCAGCGACTCCCCTAAATAGGATTGGGAAACCACCTGTGAGCGGAATGCCGGCTCTTCATAAATATTGGCCACACCAATATTTGTCATCGATTTTTCTGACACAATCCCTCCTTCAAGGCGTGGCCAATTTAACCGCTGACGGATTAGACTCCAACGGCGGATATCCCGCCTGCAAGACCGTATCATCCCCAGGTATGCTCCGGGTGATTTATCGCGTATCTAACTGTATTTATTGTTGCTTACTATCCACCGAACAAAGAAATGCATCATCGTGTAAGAAATTTATTGTAATCAACCAGGAGCCATTTAGCTTAATGAGCGATTTTTCAAATTTTGAGATGTGTCGCGTACGGGAAGCCCGTGAGAATCGGGCACAGACGCGCTACTGTAACCGGGAACGAATCTGGCAATCCGCCACTGGCTTTTTACCTAGCTGGGAAGGCGCTGGAGGAGAATGATCCGGGAGTCAGGACACCTGCACGACACGTCATTCACGCTATAGCCTTCGCGAATGAGGTTTGCAGATGTATTTCTCATACTCACTTCCCCCAAAACCGCGACTACCAGTTCCGGTAAAACTGTTTCCATTACTCAGAACCTTCCTGGTGGTGTTACTCATTTGCCCGTCCTGGAACTTTGGCCGGGATTTCACCGTTTCCGGCATTGTCCGGGATGCGATTACGGGAAAAGGGCTGGCAGAAACCCAGGTCATCCTGATGAATGCCAGCACGGGCACCGTCACCAATCAGTCCGGACGCTTCCAAATACAGGCACCTCGGGCGGGTAGTGTGAAACTCCGCTTTACGCATATCGGATACGAACCGGAAGAACTGGCCATTGACCTGAATCCCCGGGGCAGTGCGAATCTCTCCGTGACGCTCACACCGCGACAGATTGATCTCCCTGCGGTACAGGTGGAAGCCACCGCGTCACCACGAAACCTATCGCTACCAGCCGGTACATTTCACCGCTTTCGGCCCTCAGAGGAAGATATCCTGGTTGCCCGGGATGTATCCGATTTGCTCGTGCGTATCCCTGAAATTGAACGCCAGTCAAGGGGACCAGGCCAAACGCCAAAAATTACCCTTCGGGGCAGCCAAGCCAATCAGGTCTTGATTCTGGTGAACGGCCAGCCGGTACAGACCGGTAGTAGCGGTGGTTTTGATGTGAATCAGATTGCGCCCCAATCCATCGGTGAAATCCAAATCGCACCCGGCAATCAGTCTTCCCGGTACGGTAGCCAGGCTATGGGCGGGGTGGTGAATATTATCCTGGCACCAGCTCCCCAGGACGAGCAGTATGGCTTAACAGCTACCACCGGAAATTGGGGCCAGCAGCGCATGCGGGCACGGGGCGAAGTACGCCGCCGTACATTCTCGGTAAGCGCGCATGGAAATTGGGAAACGGGTCAAAATAATTACCCGTACACGGTGGACGGTGAATCTTTCCGACGACAGAATGCTGCCCATTCCCAACAATCGCTGTGGCTGAACACCACCTACTCACCGCGCTCCGGTCTGCATTGGGAAAGTCTGGGATTTGTAAGCCATTCTCAACAGGGATTACCCGGGCCATTGTATGAATTAACACCCGACGCCACCCGGGACGCACTGCAGCAGCACCTGGCTACCCAAGTGATTTTCAACAAAAATTCCTGGTCTGTCACCAGTGCTACCACCTGGGACCGAACAGAGCAGAATCAATCTGCTCAGGAATCGGTATTTGGTGGGTATCATCTTCAAACGGCACACGGACTTCTGGAGCAAAGTCTGAAGGGAACCTACCAATCCGAGTCCACGGCTCTGGGGCTGGAAATGACCTGGCGTGGTGAGTCCCTTGACGCTCAGGATCGGTTGCGCCCCCAGTACAGTCTGGGTCAGCATGAACGCGATACCCGGGCGATTGTGGCATCCGGAGAGTATCATCTGCCTATCTCCAACTATACCCTCTCGCCCACCTTAATGACCCGCTACGAAACGACGGGCCGAAGTGAGGTGTCATTTACCTGGCAGACCCATTGGCGGCTACACACAGAGCGCTTCTCGACCTGGATCAAAATGGGTACGGGATACCGCCTGCCCAGCTTCTGGGAATTATTCTGGGTGCCCGACGCTTATGCTGTAGGCAATCCGGATTTGAATCCTGAGCGCAGTCGGGATGCGGAGTGGGGATTGCGTTTCACGGATTTTTCACCCTGGCAAGTGACCCTGTCCGGAACGGTGTACCGTCAGAAATATACAGACCTCATCAGTTGGGTGCGGGGTTACGCCAACCGTTTCGCACCTGAAAATGTGGAATCGGCACAGATTACCGGGTACAATGTTCTGGTCAGCCTGACCCCTTGGGCAAATTATTTCATGATGGATGTGATGTATGATGCCAGACGCCCAATTAATCTCACACCGGGAGCTAATTCTTATCAAAAATACCTGCCCTACCGGGCATTACATCAGGTAACCGTGAATACAAAATGGCAATGGCGAAGCTATTTCTTGCAAACCACCTGGCATGCACAGGGACGCACATATATCCGTAAAGCTAATACCAAATGGCTGGAACCGTTTTCCGACTGGACCATGGCCGTGGGAAATAAATTTTCATTCGCCACAACCACCCTCACCACGAACCTGACCATCCACAATCTCACCAACCAGCAGTATGAGGTGCTGGAACGATATCCCCTGCCGGGACGCCAGGTGAGTTTTTCACTCTCAGCCTCAATCTGAAACAATTCAAGCCGTAACTTTAACGATTAAACGGAGCTAAGATGACATTCAAATCGATTTCCCGTATCATTATTCTCACGCTCATTCAAACACACCTCCTTATTGCCGGTAGTGAGCTTTATATACTGAATAGCCTGGCTGAGACCATCAGTATCTGGGATGGTGAAACCACCACCAACGATGCCTCCACAGTCGGCTTATACCCAAACGACATGCTGATCAAGGGTGACTCGTTGCTGGTACTGAATTCTGGGTCCCACAACCTACAGATTTTTAACAGGCACAATTTCAATCTACTGGCAGATATACCCTTACCGGAAAATTCAAATCCCTATGAAATGACGCTGGACGGTACAGGAAATGTCCTGGTGAGTCTGTTTCAGTCTAATCAGTTGGCGCGGATAGATTTGACCACCGCCAGTGTCATTGACACGGTGGAAACCGGCCCTTCACCTGAGGGAATTCTGGTAGCTGACGGCCATATTTATGTCACCAGCTCAAATTTCAATTCCAGTGACTGGAGTTATGGACAGGGCAAAATTGTGGTACATGATGCCGAAGATCTGAACATCATCGGTGATTATGCGGTGCCCACCAATCCACAAAAACTGCTCCGGTCTGATGACGGCACGCTCCATGTGCTTTGCACCGGTAACTATTACAGTGAATTTGGCCGGGTGGTCCGGATTGAGTTGAGTGACAATAGCGTGCTGGACACATTGGAAATTGGTGGCAGTCCAGGTGCGTTCGCAGCAGATACAGACGGTGTGGTCTATCTGGCGGCCGGTGGCTGGGGTGATGCGCCGGCCGGGTTAATCTATACCTATTCCATGGCGGATTTTGTGGTTCAAAATGGCGAATCCAATCCGCTGACCGTCGGTCACGGTGTGATGTCTGTGGCTACCGACCCCCGGGAATCGGGAGCGTGGGTAGCCAGTTTTGATACAGATGAGGTGTATCATATCACCGCCGATGGTACCAGTACGCACCAGCTCGTTGTTGGAGACGGTCCCTCCAAAATCGTTATCGCTCCTACCACCACCACGGATATTGCTGAGTACCATATCCCAGGCGATTTCCGCATTTCACCGGCCTATCCTAATCCATTCAACCCGGAAACCAATTTCACTCTCAGCCTGACGAGTACAGCCCAAGTGGGGGTCACTGTTTATGATATCCGAGGGCGGCGCGTCCGTGTTATCAGCCCAGAAGCAGAAAAATTAGCCGGATCCTACTCACTCCGTTGGGACGGGTATAATGACAATGTGAATCCCGTATCCAGTGGTGTTTACATCCTGGAAATTTCCGTAAACCACCGGCGCTTCCTCCAAAAGGTTACCCTGGTCCGGTAAATCAGTACGATAAATTTCACTTCCTAAATTCCAATCTTCCCGGTGAATCAAAACCATCGGGAAGATTGGGACAATTACTCGCCTCCCAACCCTTAAAATACCCTGAAGTTAGCGCTATTGACTGGTGCTGTCTGGCAGAAGAAACACGGGCATCCAGTTAGTTCACATGCGCAATTAATAACAGTAAAAACAAGAACATATGTGGCACTTGCTTTGCAACTTCCCTTGCTCAAGGGAGGCAAAATGCCGCACATACACGCATTTTTTTTAACATCTATTGATAAAGAGGCAAATTGATGGAGTGCTATCATCTGGCTCAAAAAGCAGTACCTGACCTGCTTGAGCATTTAAAAAAAATCGCCCCGGTGTACGCACCACACCAGAAGGGTGAAAAGTCGTACAGCTTTGAACGGGTAACGCATGCATCTGAAGTGGTCCTTGATTACAACCGGACAATGTTGTCCCTTAAGAAATTTTTCCTGCCGCCAACTGAACGGCTCCTGCAGTACTCGATTCAGAAACAAAATGTTGTGGAGGAAGAGATTAAGCCGGAAAAGCGGATATTTTTCGGGGTCCACAGTTACGACATGCAGGCGGTTCTGCGCCTGGATCACAATATGATTGAGGGGCATCCCGAGCCTAATTATATCCTGCGCCGGCAGGACGCCATTTTCATCGGAATTTCTTTTGAGCCCGACGACTATCACTTCTCCCGCAGTGTTGGAATCCGGGTGGAAGAGATGGAAGGATTCGATCTTTTCCTGAATAAAGTAGATACCAATTACTACCTGTTCATCCTGAATAAAGAGGGTTCTGATTTGCTGAAGGGGTTTCAGAAACTCAAGGCTGTGAAAGATATTGTCCGTTTTGAGCGGAATTTCAAAAACAAGCTGAAATACCATTACAACCGTATTCCGGAAGTATTCCAGCACGTGTACCACTCGGAAGTCTGGCAAAAGGTTGCCGAGCGCTGTGTGGGTTGCGGAACCTGTAATCTCATGTGCCCCACGTGTTACTGTTTCGATGTGATGGATGATGTGGCGCTGGATGTGAAGTCCGGCGAGCGGCGGCGCCAATGGGACGGCTGCATGCTCACGCCCTTCGCGGAGGTGGCGGGTGGTGAAAATTTTCGTGACAAATACGAGCAGCGAACCCGTCACCGCGTTTACCGCAAGTTCAAGTATATCACTGACCAAGAGGGCGTTCCCTGGTGTGTGGGGTGTGGACGCTGTACGGCCTTCTGCCCCGCGGGCATCTCACTCACGGATATTGTGAATAATTTGATCCAGGATTATGAAAACCAACAATATGCGAAAACGGGGGTGGTGGCATGAAACATTTGCATGATATAACGCTCCCGGCAGAGCGGGGCCTCTACCTGCCTACCATGTGTAAAATCGTGGAAGCAAAAGAACTGACGAAACTGGAAAAATGGTATCGTGTGGAGCTGCCCGGTGGTCAGGATCTGGGACATACACCGGGACAATTTGTAGAGGTATCCGTTCTGGGGGTTGGTGAAGCGCCCATTTCCGTCTCATCATCACCCACCAGGCAAGGCAGCTTTGAGTTGTGTATCCGCAAAGTGGGTATGCTGACATCGGTCTTGCGAACACTGGATACCGGTGACACGATTGGTATTCGGGGCCCCTTCGGTCATGGTTTTAATGTGAATGAGTTCAGAGGGAAGGATGTGCTGATAGTCGGTGGTGGTATTGGTATCGTCCCGTTACGATCGCTTATTCATTACATCCTGGACCGGAGAGCCGAATTTGGGCGGCTCATTATACTCTATGGGACAAAATCGCCAGCTGAATTGCTCTACCGGGAAGAACTGGCAGAATGGACGGCGCGTGATGATGTGGAATTTCATGTGACTGTGGATCATGGTAACGCGGACTGGACTGGAAATGTGGGTGTGATTACAACCCTGATTCCGGCACTGCAATTGGATCTGCCAAATACTATCGCAGCTGTCACAGGTCCACCGGTGATGTACAAATTCGTCCTCATGGCGTTAAAGTCAAAACGCCTGCCTGATGAGCAGGTTTTCGTATCGCTGGAACGCAGGATGAAATGTGGTGTGGGTAAGTGCGGACATTGTCAGATCAATGGGAAATACTGCTGCCAGGATGGCCCGGTCTTCCGGTACACGGATATCAAACCGCTGGAGGAGGCGCTGTAGATGAAACCTAAAGTTGCTTTTTTTGATTTTACCGGTTGTGAAGGTTGTCAGTTGAATAAACTCAATTTTGAGAATGAACTGCTGGATTTGCTGGCCCATGTTGATTTGGTGGAATTCCGGGAAGCCATGGATGAAACCAGTGATGAGTATGACATTACTTTCGTTGAAGGCTCCATTTCCTCTCCTTCATGTGTTGAGCGCATCCATGATATTCGTCGCCGGAGCAAAATATTGGTAGCACTTGGCGCGTGCGCGGTGAACGGTGGCATTAATGCCATGAAGAATATTCAGCCTATTGAACAAGTGAGGGAGACGGTTTACGGTCAAGACAAATACCGGTTTGCCACCCTCCCGGCTATGCCGATTTCAGCTATTGTGGCTGTGGATTACGAGGTGCGGGGCTGTCCCATGAGTCAGCCTGATTTTCTCCAACTATTCAAAGCACTGGTCATGGGCAAAACACCGCCCACATACAACTATGCAGTCTGTGTGGAATGCAAATTGGAAGAGAATGAATGTCTCCTTACCAAAGGACAGATATGCCTGGGACCTGTAACACGGGCGGGCTGCCAGGCGATTTGCCCTGGTGTTGGTCAGGCGTGTATCGGCTGCCGGGGGTTTGTGGAAGGGATGAATCGGGAAGCGATGGTGGAAATTTTGACGGAAAAAGGTCTGTCAGTGGATGAAGCGGTGAAACGATTACAGTTGTTCAATGCTTATGAGGTGGCCGTATGAAGAAGAATTTGGATATCAATGTTCATCACATCACCCGGGTGGAGGGGCATGGAAACATTGTCGTGAATATGCGGGATGGTGTCCTGGAAAAAGCTCATCTGAATATTGTTGAACCACCGCGATTCTTCGAAGCCATGCTGAAGGGACGCAGTTTTACCGAAGCAGCCATCATCACCAGCCGGATTTGTGGAATTTGTAGCCTTGGTCATCAAATCACCTCGCTGAAAACCACTGAAGCAGCACTTGGTTTAGAGGTTTCGGAACAGACCGTTCTGTTGCGCAAATTGCTGGTGAACGGCGCTACCATACAATCCAATATTCTCCATGCCTATTTTCTGGCAGTTCCCGATTTTTTGGATGCCCCCAGCGTTTTCCCCCTCATTGCCACCCACAAGGATGTCGTTCTGCGGGCATTACGCATGAAGCGTCTGGCAAATGATATTGGTGATATTGTTTCCGGACGGGCAGTACATCCCATTACACCGGTACCTGGTGGTTTTACACGCATTCCTACCCGGGACGAGCTGCTGCTCTTAAAGGATAAATTACTCAACGAAGGGCTACCGGATTGCGCGGCTACTGTTGAGACGATGAAAGCATTGGCCGGTGCTATTCCTCAGTTCGAGCGAGAAACCGAGTATATTTCACTCACTCACCCTGAAGAATATGCGCTGTATGGAGGGGCGGCATGCTCCTCCGATGGTGGGACTTTTCCGGTGGAGGATTATCTCAGTGTCACCAATGAATTCGTGGTGGCACACAGCACATCCAAACACGCCCGGCACAAACGGGAAGCTTATATGGTGGGTGCTCTGGCGCGGTGGAATAATAACTACAAGCACCTGAATGAATCCGCGCTGGCAGGTGCTGAGACGTTGGGCTTAAAACCCAAATGCTACAACCCGTACATGAATACCGTGGCGCAGGTGGTGGAAGTGGTGCACTGCATGGAAGATAGTGTGCGCATTATTGATGAGCTTTTGGGGTGCGGTCTGAAAGCAGAAAAACCCAACCAGACACCTACCCGTTACGGTCGTGGGATCGGCTCCACGGAGGTGCCTCGGGGTATTCTGTTTCACGATTATACTTACGACAATCACGGGCGCATCGTGGCGGCAAACTGCGTGATTCCCACGGGTCAAAACCTGGCCAATGTGGATGCAGACATGCAAAAGTTGGTGCCTGAAATCGTGGACAAAACCAAGCCGGAAATCACCCAACATTTGGAAATGCTGGTGCGGGCGTACGATCCTTGTATCTCCTGCAGCGTGCATATTCTGGATGTGGATTTTAAGGATGCGTGAAACATGTCCCGGTTAACCGTCATCGGCGTAGGCAATCCCCAATTCGGAGACGATGGTGTGGGAATTGCAGTTATTCAGGCATTGCGCAAGACGCAGGCAGAATGGGATATTGAACTTATAGATGGCGGTACTGATACTTTGGGCTTGTTGGAATATTTTCCCAACCGGAAGCATCTGGTGATTGTGGATGCCGCCCGAATGGGAGCAGAACCGGGGGCAGTGCGTTGTTTTGATCCCTCGGAAGCAGATTTGGTCCTGCACTGGGACCATCTGTCCCTGCACGGCATGGGACTGGCCGAAGCGTATCATCTGGCGACAAAGCTGGACATGCTGCCGGAGCGAATGTGGGTCATCGGTGTTCAGCCGGGAATTGTAGCAGTGAGTCACCGGCTATCCCCTGCTGTCAGAAATGCCCTGCCTCAGGTGATCACATTGATTGAGAATATTTATCACCACGGGAAAACGCTTCCCGGTAACACAATCAAACGAAATCATCCTTCACCACGATTTTCAAAGGAGGTCAGAGTTCATGGCTGATAATAAAAAGAAAATTCTCATCATCGATGACGATATTGATTTGGTGGAAGCCATGCGGGTAACGCTGGAATCCGTGGGATATATAGTCATTGACGCCCAGGAAGGTACCCGGGGAATGGAGAAATTGCGTCAGGAAAAACCCGATTTGGTTCTGCTGGATGTGATGATGGCACATCTGGATGAGGGCTTCCAGCTTGCCTACCAAATCCGGTCCGAAGAGGCAATCAAAGATACACCGGTGGTGATTCTCACGGCAGTAGGCAATCAAACCGGATTCACATTCGATCCCCATAAAGATGAGGATTTCCTGCCGGTCCAGGCTTTCCTGGAAAAACCGGTGAGTCCCCGGGATTTGATTGACACAGTACGTGAATACGTTCGTGCATAATTACATGAAGGTGGGAACCCAGTGAGTCAGAGCCGGACACCATTCACACTACCCTTTTTCACTGCAGCTGCGTTGCGGCGGCGGGTCACGTGGCTAATCAGAATTCGCTGGCTGGCAATCGTTGTGTTCGGCATTGGCATCGCGCTGGGATGCTATTTCCCGGCTATTCATGTCCAATGCAAAGCCCTGGTGCTGATTCTCATTGGCCTGGTCCTTGTCAATGCCATCTACATTCTGTTGCGCGATTATGTTATTCGTCAACACAAAGACTACCTGATAAATTTGATCGTCATCCAGATGGTGGGAGACCTACTCATCCTCACCGTTCTGATACATTTTACCGGTGGAATCGAAAGTCCGCTCTACTTTTTCTATCTGTTCCACATTATTACTGCCGCAGTCATCTTTCCAGGGACCCGGCCTTATGGATTTGCAGGCTTGGCAGTAATTCTGTACACCACATTACTGGGCACCGAATGGCTTGGTGTTCTCCCCCATTTCAATTTTTACGAAGGTGTAGATATCACCCGGTACACCGAAATTGTGGTTTTCACCTGGCTCATTTTTCTCATGACTATTTTCCTCTCCACCTATCTGGCGAAAAATGTCACCGACCGGTATCGTCGGGTGCGGACACGTCTGGAATTCACTAACCGGCGTCTCCAGGAATTGAACCGGGCTAAAACCAACTTTCTTCGCGTCAGCAGTCACGAATTGAAAGCCCCCATCAGCACCATCCAATCCACCCTGGCAGTCATTCACGACATTCTCCACGATCAGGTGGATGACCGGGTGCTGGACATGGCAGCCCGATCCATGAAAAAAACTGAAGAAATGATCGCATTGCTCAATGACCTTTCGGACCTCACTTACGGTGATTTACGGCGTGCCGGGGAATTTGTAGAAACAGATCTGCGGGAGTTGGTGCAGGAAGTTCTACAGGACGAAAAAATCACCGCCAGCGCACATCATATTACGCTGGATGCGGAAATGCCGAAATCTCCGGTGAAACTGGTCTGTGATCCGGATGCTATCCGGAAGGTGCTGCGGAATCTGGTAACCAACGGGGTGCGCTATACCCCGGAGAGTGGTTCCGTCCTGATTCGCCTGATGGACGCCAGTGATGAAATCCTGCTGGAGGTACGTGATACCGGTATTGGCATTGCAGCCTCGGATTTGAAGAAAATTTTTCACGAATTTTATCGTACACCTCAGGCAAAGTCGGTGAGTTCAGCAGGCTCAGGGCTGGGATTAGCAATTGTGGAGCGGCTGGTAGATGAACACGGTGGCTATGTCACGGTGGAGAGCATAGTGGACCAGGGCTCCACCTTTCAGGTGCATTTTCCAAAGGAGATTGTCCCATGAAAGAGCGGGTAGGCGGCATTCTGGTGGACAACAATCTCATGTTCATTCATCTCTCATCCGGAATAGATTCTCCAGACTGGGCGGGTACGGTTTTGAGTAAATTTGCCGCACGGAATATTTGTATCGGATTCATCTCAGCCACCAGCAGCATCGGAGATGAAGGCCAGGCGATGATGTCGGTAACCGTAAAACCGGATGATGAGTACAATCTGGACCAGGCTGTACAGGCAGTACAGGAATTGCATCAGAATTTGAAGGTAACCAAGACCTACCCGGTCAGTCTTTTGACCGTGTACGGACCGCATTTCAGGGAGCGCTGTGGATTGGCGGCACGGGCTTTCAGAGCATTGGGTTTGAATGGTGTAAATATCTTAGGAATCAGCACCTCAATCAGCTCGATTAGTTCCGTTGTCCGGCAGGATCAGCTGGAAATTGCACGGCAAGCGCTGGATACGGTATTTGAGGTGCCCTGACCGGGAGCCCAGCAGTAACAGACATTAGCTTGCCTCCTGAAAAGGAGGTGGTTAAGGGGGAACGAAGGCGGCGATTTTATCGTCGCCTTCTATTTTGGATCGCATTATTCGGCTGCTCACTTACCGTTCGGTTAGTAATATTTCTAAACTATCGATAGTCGGAATTCATATTATTTATTGTTTTTATTATATTTATACCAAAATTAATTAGATTCAAAAGTTCTTGTTTACCACCTGTATAATGCTTTTCTTACCGGCCGGTTAGTAAGGAGTGGCCGGGGGATATGTACCGATGAAAGATAAAATCAAAGAAACCGCAGCCAGATTATTCGCCGACAAAGGCTATACCAGTACCTCTCTGCGGGAGATTGCCGAAGCGGTTGGCGTTACCAAAGCAGCCTTGTATTATCACTATCCTAACAAGGAGGCCATTTTCCGGGCTGTTGTTGAAGATAATTTCCGGAATCATCTCCAACAGGAGATTACTGTGACGGAGAATTCACCGGATGTATGGTCTGCTCTGCATAACTGGGCACTGTGCAATGTGCGAAATGCCATTGATTTCCCCAATACCCGCCGGCTGATTTTTTTCACGCTGCAAGGGCGTTTCCGGAACCAGATTCAGATAGATTTCGAGCCCCTTATTGAGCAGAGTTTTCAATCCCTGGTCAATATCATTAAACGGGGCATCGCAGCGCGCGAAGTTCGCAATGATATGGAACCGGAATTACTGGCATCCATGATTATTCCCGCAGTGAATGGTGCCATCATGGGGCGGCAGTTTCGGGTAAATGGCGAATTCGACCCGGAAAATCTGACAAAACAGATCATCATGTTTATTAAAGAAGGATCGTCAATCCAATGAAGCGCATGACTCTATTCCTCCTGTTGGTTAGTTTGGGGTTTGCCCAGACAATCGATTTAACCCTGGAGCGAGCGGAACAATTGGCTCTGGAGCAGAATTTTGACCTGACCATCGCCCGAAAAGGTGAAACCAAGGCAAAAGTGAGTGTAGCCGAAGCAGTAGGAACAGTGCTACCCAGCATTACCGCTTACGGCTCATATACAAAAAACCACGAGCTACCGGTTATTTACATCCCCAATTTTACCAATCCCGCCGGACCCAACATCCCCATTACCATGGGTGTTCCCTATAATGCCACTGCGGGACTGTCTCTGAATCAGCCCTTATTCAATGGTGGCGCAGCGGGGAATGGTTTGCTCATCGCTCTGGAATCAAAAAATATCAGTTCCTGGTCACGGGAACTCACCCGGCAACAGGTGCTCAACACGGTGCGGAGTCTTTACTTCCAAACCGAGTTTTTAGAATCACTCATTAAAGCCACGGAACGCTCTAGTCTTTCCGCAAAAACCAATCTGGAACAGGTCCAAAAGCGTGAAGCCGTGGGCCGGGCCAGTCGCTTTGATGTTCTTCAGGCCCAGGTGAAGCTCCAAAGCCTGCAACCCCAATTACAGTCGCTGAAAAATCAACACGAGACGGTGCTAACCCATCTGCGAATGGTAATGGGGATTGAAGAAGTGGTTCATCTGAACATTGCCGACTCCCTCCGGAAAATCGCCAATCCCTTTGCTGGTACCTCTCTGGATTCTCTCAAAGCTATTGGTCTGGTGAATCGTCCGGAGATGCGAATCACCGAGAGTCAGCAGGATATTGCGAAATACCAACGCAATATTGCCATGGGCCAGCTCTTACCGTCCCTCTCACTGAGTGCGGATGTGCGCCATCAGGCCCAAGCCGAACACTCCCGCGACATTGACCGGGACTTGTACATGCGGAGCACGACTACCGCGCTGAATCTGTCCTGGCCGCTTTTTTCGGGCGGGCGTAAAACCCTGGGCATTCAGAAGGCGTTGATTTCTAAAAAGGAAGCAGACATTCGGCTACAGCAGACGGCATTATCCATCAAATCTGAAATCGAATCAGCCTGGCTGAAAGTAAACGAAACCGAAATGAATATCGGTGCAAACGCCACCATGATGGAACATGCCGCCGAAGCCCTGCGTTTGGCGCGCATCATGTACGAAAACGGCAGCACGACGCAACTGGAAGTTTTAACGGCGGAGGGGAACTACCTCCAGGCTCAGTCCAGTTATTACCAGTCCATTTTTCAATACAATGTGGCCGTGGATCAGTTGAAAAAAGCGGTGAATGCCCTGTAAAAGGTGCACTAAACAATAGAATTGAGTCAACGTGAGGATACGTATGAAAAAGAAAATAATCATAGCAGCAATCGTCGTCGTGGTTTTAATCATCATCGGCGCGATGGTAATGGGTGGTGGCAAGAAAAACGCCGGGCTCACCTATGACCGGACGGCAAATAAAATTGTGGCACTGGTTACGGATTACACAAAAAATCCCAATCCCACGACAGATGAGAGCCGGGCATTTGTGGAAAATGTCGAGAAACTGGTGGCGCAGTTGAAGAAAGCGAACCTTTCTGAATCAGAAAATGTCGTCGTTCCGGTTTACACGGATCCCATTAAGCGGGGCTATATCGCTAAATCCCTCACCTATGTGGGTGATGTGCGCGGGAAAACCATGGTTCGGGTTTTCAGTAAAGTCCCCGATCGCATCAACAAATTTTATGTGGATAATGGTGATTTTGTAAACGCAGGCGATCCCATTGCCCAGATTGAAGATACCAAATTAATGGAAGCGGTGAATCAGGCCAACGCAGGGTTGAATACCGCCCTGGCTCAACTGATGAATGTCCAGGAGGAGTTCAACCGTGCCGCTTCACTGTATGAAGCCAATGCCATGTCGAAAAGTCAGTTTGACCAGATAAAAACCCAAAAAGAGGTGACCGAAGAGGCCGTAAACCAGGCACGCGCTGCCCTTACCAGCATGAAATCCCAATTGGGTGATGCGCTGATTCAAGCGCCCATCTCCGGTGTTGTCGCCGGCCGGACGCTGGAGGAGGGTGATATGGTCGCCGGTCAAATCCCGCTGATCAATATCTACCAGATGGACACCGTGAAAGTGGTGGTTCAATTATCTGAAGCTGATGTGAGTAAAGTGCGCCGGGGTATGCGCTCGATTATCACGACCACCGCGCATCCAAACCACAATTTCGAAGGTGTCGTGTCGAAAGTTTCACCCGTTCTCAATCCAGCGACCCGGACAACCGAAGCCGAAATCAGCGTACCCAACCCGGAGAGTCTGCTGAAACCCGGGATGTTTGGAACGGTGAAAATTCTCATCGAGGAAAAGAATGATGTCCTGCTGGTTTCCAAAAATGATGTGGATACCAAGACCAATCAAATTCAGACCGGAACCGATTTGCGGGACAGTAAGGTGATCACGACTTATTCAGTATTCGTGGTGGATGACAGTCTGGCATTATACCGTACCATTCAGATTGGCATCGAATCGGATGCCTTCTACGAAGTATTATCCGGGCTACAGGAGGGTGATGAAGTTGTTTCAATTGGTCGCACCATCCTCAACGATTCCACCCTGGTGAGTGTGAAGAATTAAGGACAATTCGGTATGAAATTATCAAAAGTCAGTATCCAGCGTGGCGTCACCTTCGCCATGATTTATCTCATCGCCGTGGGATTTGGTGTTTTCGGATTACTCCAGTTGCGGCTGGACTTGTATCCCGATATCCAGTTTCCCCTCATCGGCGCAATCACCCAGTACGAAGGTGTGGGACCGGAAGATATTGAAACGCTGGTAACCCGTCCCATTGAGGAAACGGTGGTTTCCGTGGAAGGTGTGAAACGGGTCACTTCCCAATCCCTGAGCGGCTCCTCCATCATTTTCATCGAATTCGACTGGGGTACCGACATGGATGTGGCGGAGCAGAATGTCCGGAAGCAGATTGATTTGATCCGTGATTACTTCCCGGATGAGGTGAGTCAGCCCCTGACCTTCGCATTCAACCCCTCCATGCAACCAATTGTCTTTATGTCGGCCACCGCGGATCAATTGGGTGAGGCCGAGTTGCGGAAACTCCTCCTGGAACAGGCGGAGCCGCGGCTGGAGCGGCTGCCCGGTGTGGCGTCAATTACAACGGTTGGTGGATTGGAGCGGGAGATCCAGGTTTCATTGAATCCCTATCAATTAGCCGCAAACGGGATTACGGTGGAGCAGATTCAAAATGCCCTCACTTTCAGTAATCTGGAAATCCCGGGTGGAACACTGGAAGAAGGCAGCCGGGAATTCTCGGTGAAAACAGATGCTACTTTCAGCAGTGTGGATCAGATTGGGAATACAGTGGTGGGATATTCCAATTCCGGAACACCCATCTACCTGAAGAATGTGGCCACCGTGACCGATGGCTTTAAGGAAATTTCTCAGGTCATTCGCACCAATCAGCAGAACGCGCTGATGATGATGGCCTATAAACAGACGGATGCCAATACAGTCCAGGCGACAGAAGCGGTGTTAGAGGCATTACCCGACCTGGAAAAACGGCTGGGGAACGGACTTAAATTCAATGTCTTGTTTGACCAGGCAAAATTCATCAACCAATCCATTTCCAATTTATCCAGCACCGTTATTCAAGCCTTTTTGCTTTCGGGACTGGTCTTATTTTTCTTCCTGCGCCACATTCGCAGCGCGGTTATTGTCTCCATTTCAATTCCCATTTCCATTGTGGTCACCTTTTTCATCATGGCCCGCCTGGGTATTACACTGAATATCATTTCAATGGCCGGTCTGGCATTATCCATTGGATTGCTGGTGGATAATTCCATCGTGGTGCTGGAAAATATTTTCCGACGCCAGCAGAGTGGTGAACGTATTCGGGTGGCCTCAGAGAATGGCGCCAGCGAAGTGGGAATGGCAATCACCGCTTCCACGCTGACAACTTTAGCCGTATTCGTTCCCATTCTGTTTGTACCAGGGATTGCCGGGCAGCTTTTCAAGGATATGGCGCTCACCATTGTGGTATCGCTCATTACATCGCTGTTGGTGGCGTTAACCCTGATCCCGCTCATGGCCAGCCGGCTCCTGTCGCGCAAGCAACAAACCCACAAATGGGGTATGGCTGTCTGGCTCGATAATCGTATCGGTCATTTGCTCGTCGGCTTAATTGATGTGTATGAACGCTCCTTGCGTTTTGCATTAAAGCGTCCGAAGACGATTATTTTCAGTATCGTAGGAATTTTCATCTTCACCATGGCACTGGGTTCCCGTCTGGGCGGTGAATTCATTCCCGAAGCGGACCAGGGCATGATAAGCATGGACATTTCCACGGAAGTCGGCACATCATTACCCCAGACGAATGATATTTTTGCCCGGGCTGAACAAATCGTTCACGATGAGGTTCCGGAAGCTGAAAATGTCTATATCAGTTTCGGAACAGCTACCGGATTTGGGGTCATCTTTGGCAGTAATGCTTCCAATAAAGGCTCCATGATGATTCGGCTATCGGATAAAGATGAGCGCGAACGGAGCCAGTTTGAAATTCAGGATGTTCTCAGGGAGCGCTTCGCTGAATTACCGGGTGTGAAGATGAATTTTCAGCAGGGTGGGCCGGCCATGGGTGGTGGCGGTGCGGTTCAGGTGAAAATTTTTGGTCACGACCTGGAAGCCGCGAAAGAGCTGGCTTATGAGGTTGAGAACATAATGGAGGACATTGAGGGATTGGTGGATATCAATCTGTCATTCACCCTCCCCCAACCCGAGTATCAGGTGCACATTGACCGGGATCGGGCGGCAGCGCTGGGTCTGAATGTGTCAGCCATTGCCCGAACCGTTTCCACCGCCATCAAAGGTAGTATTGCCACCCGTTATCGTGAGGGCGGCGATGAGTACAATGTGGTGGTGCGGTATGACCGGGCTTTTCGTTCCAGTGAAGTGGACTTGAGCAGAATTTATATTTCAACACCCACCGGAGAGCAGATTCCGCTGAATAATGTGGCTTCAATCGTGGCTGGTGACGCACCGGTTAAAATTGACCGGGAAGACCAAAGTCGTCTGGTGACGGTAAATGCCAACAATTCGGGACGCGATCTCCAATCCATCACCAATGACCTGAATGCCAAGCTGGAGACTTTGCCATTACCACCGGATTTCCGTATTGAAATTGGCGGCACGGCCAAGGATTTACAGGAATCGTTCATGTATCTGGGTTTGGCAATTTTAGCCGCCATAATCTTGGTTTACATGGTGATGGCAGCCCAGTTTGAATCCTTTCTGGATCCTTTCATCATTCTCTTCACCGTTCCCCTGGCATTTATCGGTGTGGTTTGGGCACTCCTGCTCACCGGTACCAACATGGGAATCACGGTGATGATTGGCGCGATGCTGCTGGTCGGTGTGGTGGTGAATAATGCCATCGTACTCATTGACTTTATCAATCAAATCGTCGGCCGGGAGGATGACCTTTCACTGCAGGAAGCGATTGTGAAAGGCGGGCGTTTGCGGTTACGGCCGATTCTTATGACCGCCTTAACCACAATTCTATCACTGTTGCCGTTATCATTGGGGTTCGGTTCGGGTGCAGAAATCTGGGCACCCATGGCACGCTCAGTAATTGGCGGTATGACCGTATCCACCTTTCTGACCCTGATTTTCATTCCCACACTCTATCTGCTCATGACACGAAAACGCTTCGCGAAAAAACAGGCGAAGATGAGTGAGTATGTGTCCTCACAGGAGCTGGTCACCTAATCAACGGAAGTTGGTGGATATTTTCGAACAAAATGAAACGGGCTGTTTTTGGCAGCCCGTTTTTATTTCTCTCACATTCTCAACAAACCATCAATTCAAAAAATACCAGACGACGGTGAGATATCGAAAACGATCCTCAGGAGTTAAGTTCGAAGCCACATTGTAGGTAGCCGGCCAGTCTGATCCCAGATAATTTTGCCAGACCGGGTCCTGAAGGACATTCCGGTCGGTAAAGGCGATAATCACATCGCTGATGCGTGCTTCTACACTGTAACTCAGGCGATGCACCGGGTCGGCACGCAGGAGAAATGGTGTCTTTAGTTGCATGCTCTCCGATTGAAACCGGGCACTGCGAACATCAAAATGACTCGTCCCCCACAAGCGCAGTGTGGCCAGCAGGGCATTATTAAATAAAAACAGATACTGCTCCACACCCCAAACCACGCGGCGCTGATCAAAGGTATAATAATCCATTGAACCTTTGGTTAATTCCTGATACCCCACCTTCAGACGCATCTGCCAGGGAAGTGTCAACTGCGATTTCAATACCCAGCCGGCAGTTCTTCCGCCTGAAGTCATTACCGAACGCCAACGCGACGGCAGGCCACCCAATCCCTGCCAGGTCATGATTTCTGCTGAAAATATGGAGTCCCGAATACCCAGAAACCCCTGAGGGACAGAGGTGGTGTGCATGGACCCACCAGGCAGGTCATATTGGAGAATGGATTCCAGCCGACCGCCCAGATAAAACCAGTTCCGCTGCCACCGAAGATGACCGGTCGGTAAAATTTCTGACCCCATGGACTTGATACCCAGCGCGGCATTGAAGGATGAGCCTTCGCGGGAAACAAACAGCTCGGCTAATGGCACACCCAGATTCCACTCCCCCAATTTCTGCTGCCAATACCCCAGTTCAGCATTAAACATGAACCCTTTCGCCAAGCGCCGCTCCAACCGGGAAAGTGCCAGAACACTCCACTGATTACGCGTCGAGTCATCCCAATGCCAGAAACCTTGCTGTTGGTACAATAGAAATTCCCACCGGTTCGTGTTCCGAATAAATTGCGCATCAATCACACCCGTATAACGAGCCCAATTCAGATTGTCCGATGGATCCAGAACACTCGTCTGCGTCAGCGTATCAAATATGATGGTGTAGAATGGTGTACGCAGCCGGTTGTAATTGGCCTGAACCCGGATGCTGCTGTTGCTGGTTTGGATCAGATATTCAAACCGATGATCCTGCTGTTCGTAATCTATCACATCCAGAAAGCGTGTGTGACGGCGGTTTTCACTCACCCACCCGATAGCGGTTTCCCGGCTTAAGGCATTTTTGTATGTAAAGGCGAAATTTTTAAATGCCGCATCCCCCTGTTTGTAATCGATCATCACCCGCGCGCCCAATGTATCCGGCTCATGAATGACGGGAGGGCGCAGCAGGATTTGTGTCGTATCACTCACCGCAGACCACCAGGGATATATCAGACGATCCGGCTCTCCATTTACAGGATTCAGGCGGGTCAAATCACCAAACTGCCTGATTTGCACACCCGGATAACCAAAAGGCCTTTCAAAATTCAGTGTCACCGCTGGCCCCGCTGTTACCCCAAAATCGGGAACAGATGACAAATTTTCCCAGGGTAGTAGAATTTGTGCGGACAGAAACAGGGGTACTGATAGGAAAATCGCAAAGACAGGTCCCGTGTGGCGATTAATCATGCTGAAGAATTCCATGGAGCATCAACTGGCGCCGTCCCAGGTACATAAGATGCGGCAAAACCATCGCAAACAGCAGACTATTCACCACGATATGAACAATAAAGAACCCCAAACCAAGAACGGCCACCGTGAGCAATGTCCATCCTCCAATGCCCGCTGTTAAGGGGAAACTAAGCGCCGTGAGAAAATCGTATATGAGCGTCAAACCTCCACCCAATACGCCCAGCCAGATATGCGTCCCTGTGCCCGGTTGCTCCGCCATCTGATACCGGTAAAAGAGGCTTCCCACCCCGGCGACAAACATGATGGACAGGATTTGGAAGAGGAACAGAACCGGAAACGCCAGACCTGAACCAATTGGATTTATGGCGGAGAATAGCGCTTCTCCCAGCCCGGCAACCCACCAACCCCAGCGAGGCCCCATGAGGTAGCCGGTGAGAAATGCCGTTGTGGTAACTAATTCGAAGTTCGGAATGAAGACAAATGTGACACCAACCGCCAGCAGTAGCGCAACAAGCATAGCCGCCAGGGCGGCACGCTGGTACTCAATCAGCGTCAGCGTCATCATCCGCATCTCTGTTCAACGGACCTTTCAATAAATTGAGTCGAAAATAATTATAGCGATTGGTGAAAGACCCCGGCTCTTGGTCCTGCTCGACGGCCGATCGGAACATATTCACCCGGGCATCCATCTCATCAATCATGTGTAAGAGCATGGCCTCCAGAAATTTCGGTTTTTTGGGGCTCTGCCATTCATAGGTCCCCTGGTGAGAGAGAATGAGATGCTCCACCTTTAATTGCAGCTCTTCAGGAAAATCCTCAATCCCAGCCATAACAGCCCGCGCCATATCCCGGCCAATGACCACATGACCAATCAGAATTCCCTCCGGTGTATAGCCCGGTTGGTTCACCGGCCTAAGTTCCACAATTTTACCAATATCATGTAATAAAATACCGGTGAGGAATAGATCCCGATCTACTTCATAATGACCCGCCAGCCATTGTCCGACTTTTGCCATGGAGAGCACATGCTCCAGATATCCGCCATACACAGCATGGTGCAAAAACATGGATGCGGGGTGTGTTTTAATTTGGTCGGCATGTTGCTCGTATAATTGGGTCACCAATTGCTGCAGAAAAGGATTTTCCATCCCTTCCAAAATGGCCGTGAGTTCCTGCCACATGGTGTCAATATCATAGGGCGACGCCGGCAAGAGATCCGTGGGATTAAAACCATACTCGGCATGCTTTTCCGGCGTGGCCTGACCCAGCTTCTTCAGTTCCAACTGTAATTGCCCCCGGTATTCGCTGACCGTCCCCTGTACCACCACTGCATCTCCGGCAATACAATCGGCTTTAAACGCTTTGGCATCATGCCAAATTTTCGCATTCACGGTACCGGTTTTGTCCTGCAAGACCAACTCCCGGTAGGGTTGATCGGTGCGTGTGATTCGCTGGTGAATTTCCTTCACCAGAAAAAAACCCTGAATCGGTTTTCCAGGTTTAAAATCGGCGATACGGGTAAGTTTGGGCGACATAATTACACCTAATGTAGGGTTAAAATCGAAAAATTAAAGCACTGCTTGTGCCTGGTTAAATCGTCGCTAATCTAAGAAATTTTCTGATGGAAGTGAATCAGGAGCTTACCGGGAGCTGGTGCTGCTTTTTGTGATAGTCGTTTCGAATATCACGAATTTCACAGCCCGTATCACATGCCACACAGGTGGGATGCAGGTGTTTTGGCGGATGAATCAGTTTCCATAAATATTTCGTGGTAAGTACCACCGCGACTAAAACAATCCCCCCGGTAATCATCATATCAATTACGTGAGCCATTCCAATGCACTCCCGATTTTGTATATCCCGAAGGCTAGAAGCCAGGCCAATAAAAGTGAATAGACGACCGAGAAGGTGGTCCACCCCCAACTTCCGGTTTCACGGCGAATCGCCGCCATCGTCGCCAGACAAGGCGTGTACAGCAGGACAAAGACTAAAAATGCCAGGCCGATAAGTGGTGTCATATCGGAATTGCGCAAACTGGTCAGTATCCCGGCATTTTCTTCACTGGCATCGGATCCCACACCAAAAAGCACACCGTATGTGGAGACTACGATTTCCTTGGCGACGAAACCCGTCACCAGAGCCACACCCTCCCGCCAGGTGAATCCCAGCGGAGCCACCAACGGCTCAATGAGTTTTCCAAGTCTGCCAATCCATTTCTGGCTCATGGTCTCCGCCTGCCGCGTGAAATCCACCTTCTGCAACGCTTCCTGATAGTTCGCTGCGATCTGTTGCTTCAAAGAATCGCGTTGGGTTACCAGCTCTTTGTAATGCCCACTGGATTCAAACGGTACCATAGCAGATACATACTGCTCTTCTCCCAGGGCTACCGATGCGTCAAACGCATGCTCAATTTCAGTCTCCTGCGCTTCCCACTCCTGTGTGATGCGAGCAGATTGAGCTTCATAATTCTGCGACAGCTCTACTTCTCGTGGAAAATATCCCAGCGCCCAGACGATGATGGATCCCACCAGAATCACCGTGCCCATCTTGCGGATAAAAACCTGACCACGCTCCCAGGTATGGAGTAGTAACGAGGAGAGTTTTGGTTTTTGGTAGGGCGGCAATTCCAGAACAAAGGGCTTGGACATACCCCGCAAAACGGTTTTGGAGAACAATTTCCCTGAAAATATGGCTGCAACAACTCCCAGAACATACATGGCAAAAATGACCGTTCCGGCATTCTCTGGAAAAAATGCGCCGGCGACCAGGATATAAACGGGGAGTCTGGCACTGCAACTCATGAAGGGGTTGATTAATGTGGTGAGAATCCGATCCCGACGGGATTCCAGAATTCGGGTCCCCATGATAGCCGGGACATTACAGCCGAACCCCATGACCAGCGGAATGAAAGCCTTCCCATGCAGGCCCAGCGTATGCATCACCCGGTCCATAATAAACGCCATGCGCGCCATGTATCCGGAATCTTCCAGGATTGCGATGACAAAAAACAAGATAAAGATATTAGGAAGAAACACAGCAATAGCTCCAACGCCGCCAATCATTCCGTCCACTACCAGTGAGGAGAGCATGGAATCCGGAACGAGGGCGTGAAGCGTATTCACTAACCAGGAAATACCCGCATCAATCCAATCCATGGGGTAGGCACCCAAATCGAAGGTCAGTACAAACATCAGCCACATGAAGAGCGCGAAAATGGGTAATCCCAGTACCCGATGTGTCAATACTTTGTCGATTTTACGACTGTAGTCGATGGGCTCAGCGGTGGAACTGCGCACGCATTCCTGCATCGCTCCCCGCACAAAACCATAACGGGCATGTGAAATAGCCGCCCTGCTGGTGTCCTGGTAAATTTTTTCAATTTGTTCAATGGCCTCGGTCGTGGTTTGGCGCAATTTTTCTTTATCGGCGAACCCATCCAGATATTCCCAGATGCGGTCATCTTTTTCCAGGAGCTTAACCGCGACCCAGCGGACATTAACAGGCGGACTTTCTCCCTGCGCTAAAACAGCACTAATTTTCTCGATCTGGACTTCGATATCACGATGGTATTGAATGTCAATATGTCGCGCTTTTTGGGAAGTGTGCGCCTGAATCCGGTGGATTTTATCTTTTAAAACATCTATCCCCTCACCGGTGCGCCCCACGATTGGAACCACTGGTGCCCCCAACAAAACCCCCAGGGTTTCGGTGTCAATTTTCAGCCCCTTCTCCCGGGCCATGTCCATCATATTGAGGACGATAACCAGGGGACGGCCAATCTCGATCAACTGGGTTGTGAGAAACAGATTGCGCTCCAGATTCGAAGCATCCACCACATTCACAATGATATCCGGTTCATCCTGAACGATGAAGTCGCGTGCAACGAGTTCCTCTACGGAGTAAGTGGAAAGGCTGTAGGTTCCAGGCAGGTCAATGACTTTATAGGTCTGTTCATTGTGCACAAAGCGCCCTTCTTTGCGCTCCACCGTCACGCCTGGCCAATTCCCCACATGCTGACGCGTACCGGTAAGGGCGTTGAAAATAGTGGTCTTCCCACAGTTGGGATTACCGGCTACTGCAACTGTCAGCGCTCTACTCATTCCGTTCAATCAGCTCCACTGCAATTTTTTCCGCGTCCATCCTGCGAAGCGATAAATGATATCCTTTCACGATTAATTCCATGGGATCCATGAGCGGGGCATATTTATCCACCTCCACAATATCATTGGTCAGTAGTCCCATCTCCATGAGTCTAATGCGAAATTGCTCGCTACCGCCGATTTCAAGGACGCGCGCTTTTTCACCCGGGTGCAGGTCACACAACCGTACACCTTCTCGGGTTAACTGGTGCCGGGGTGCGCTATTACCCATTCGATTTCTAAACCGACTAAACATATGAACCGATTTCCTGTTGAAAGCACCGGTGTTCAAAAACAACCACCTGCATCAAGTCATTCGTTCCCATTATGTCCTTCAGCACATTCACTGCAGAGCCCGTAGATATGCATCGTATGGGAGAGCATGACAAAATTGTGATTCTGTGCCACCAGTTCCTGTAAGTCTTCGATTTTAGGATTGTAAAACTCGATCACTTTTCCACATACCTGACAAACCATATGGTCATGATGCTCTTCCGGGTTTTGGTTTTGCTCATACCGCATCCGACCGTCGCCAAAATCCAGTTTTCGGACAAAATCGTGCTCTACCAAGACTTCCAGTGTACGGTAAATCGTTGCGCGACTCACATTTTTTTTCTTCTTCAATAATCGCTGGTAAATCTCCTCTGCGTCTAAATGCTCACTACAGGTCATAAGTAGCTTAAGTACATCCAGACGTTGGGGTGTGGCCTTTAGCTGGTTGTCGCGGAAGACTTTTTTCAACGATCCTTCACCATGTGTTGTCATACTATTTTCCTCCCACTCTCATCAATCCTAATCTATCCGAAAACGGCTACTCTTCCAAATGATAATGCGTCTCAATTAAAATTGAAACGACAAATCCAATCGGTAAAGATAATAATCTTAACTATCTGTATATATTTAGTTTATTTTGTAATAATTTTCAGTTTGGCATAGCGGGCTATGATTTTCTTTTGCTGGTTTCCCGCAAAGAGAATCGTCAGCTTTGAATCGCCGCCGGAACCGGTTATGGCCATTATCCGACCACGCCCGAAATAAGCATGTTCCACTGTCTGACCCACAGCATAATCGACTGCCTCCTCCGGTTTTATCCGCTTGGCCACAAATGGTGATTGTTTCCGTTCTGACATGATTTTCCCCCGTCGATTGGTTCCCGTCGTGACGGGCTGTTCATCACCCAACACTTTCGCTGTGGACATTTCCATAAGATCCATGGGGATCTCGCTGATAAATCGTGATGGCTTGGCAAGCAGGGTCTCACCATAACGCTGGCGGGCTGAACAATAACTGATGAACGCCCGTTTCTCTGCCCGTGTTAATCCCACATAAAAAAGGCGCCGCTCCTCCTCCAGATCGCCGTCGCCATCAGTCTGACGGATTAGAGGAAACAACCCTTCTTCCAGCCCTGCGAGAAATACGATAGGAAATTCAAGCCCCTTGGCGCTGTGGCAGGTCATGAGTGTAACCTGGCGTCGGTCATCCGTCAGCTTATCCACGTCAGTCAGTAAGGCCACCTCTTCTAAGAAAGCCTCTAATGTAGGCTCCTCATGACGCCCCTGGAACTCGCGAATGCCGTTGATTAATTCATAGATATTCTCAATACGGGATTCGGCTTCCTCTGAATCTTCGGCCTGGTATTGCTGTATCAGCCCGGTCTCAATTAAATAGGCCTGCACCCAATCCCCAAGATCGGATTCTGCCAGCCGTGCTCCATGTTTCTCAATAAGGGTCACGAAGTCTTTCACTCTATTCCCCGGACCTGTTCCCACTGCTGTCTCGTCCACGCGCTTCAAAGCTTCAAAGAGTGAAATATCCTCGTCCAACGCAAAGGACGCCAGGCGTAACTCACTGGTTTTCCCAATGCCGCGAGGCGGGGTGTTAAGCACCCGGGCGACGCTCACATCATCCGCAGGATTCTGGATAATTCGTAAGTAAGCCAGGGAATCTTTCACCTCTTTGCGGTCATAAAACTTGGTTCCTCCCACGAGTTGATAAGGAATACCATAATCACGCAGCCGCTCTTCCAATGCCCGTGATTGAGCGTTTGTCCGGTATAAAATTGCCATATCGCTGAAGGTCAGCTCAGATTGCTGAGAAATTTCCAAAAGCTTGTCTGCAATCAACCGTGCTTCATGCTGGTCATCACTGGCGTGCAGCACCGTAATGGGATCGCCCTGTTCTGCTTCGGTCCAAAGCTGCTTAGTAGCCCGGTCACGGTTATTCCCCACTACGGCTGAAGCAGCTGTGACAATGGTCTTCGTACTGCGATAATTCCGCTCCAATTTGAATATCTGAGCTTTGGGAAATGCATCCTGAAAATCCAGAATATTACGGATGTCCGCGCCACGCCAGCCATAAATGGACTGATCATCATCGCCTACCACGCACAAATTTTGATGTACTTCGGAGAGTAACTTCACCATTTGGAATTGTGCCCGGTTGGTATCCTGGTATTCATCCACCAGTATGTACCGAAAACGGCTCTGATAAAGCTTCAGAATAGCCGGGTTGTTTTTGAACAACTCAATTGGTTTCAACAACAAATCATCAAAATCCATAGCGTTACTCTGCTTCAGACGGCGCTCGTATAACCGATACACCTCGACCAAATCAATCCCGCCCCGGAAAAAGAAGGGTTGGTCCACCAGCTCATCCGGTCCGATCATTTGGTTTTTATAGTTTTTAATCGTGTAAAATACACCCTTTGGAGGAACCTGGTCGGTGGGCAGATTTTTATCCTTAAAAATCTGCTTGATCACGCGCAACCCATCATCATCGTCGTAAATGGTAAAATAGCGGCTGTACCCCAAGGACTCAGCTTCCCGGCGAAGGATTCGGGCTGAGATGGAATGGAAGGTGCCAACATTTATCTGCCCGTGATTATCACCTGCCAGCTCCCGGATACGATCCCGCATTTCACCTGCGGCTTTGTTGGTGAAGGTCACCGCCAATATCTGATATGGTGGAATCTGTTTTTCCTGAATCAAGTATGCAATGCGATGGGTCAGCACACGTGTTTTTCCGCTGCCGGCACCGGCAAAAATCAGTACGGGACCATCAGCAGCTTTCACAGCCGCCTGTTGTTCGGGATTCAAGCCTGCCAGTAAATCGGACAAATCTATTACCGCCCTCTGCGTTGGTAGCGATTCACCTTGTTGATATGCTCACGAAGTGTCGTGGAAAAGGCATGCCGTCCCGATCCGTCATTCATTCCCACAAAATACAAATAGGGCGTTTCCTCAGGATACAGAGCGGCTTCGATACTGGCAGCGCCCGGATTTGCAATGGGTGTGGGTGGTAACCCGCGGTAACGATAGGTGTTGTAAGGATTTCGCATTTCTTTGTGTTCCAGCTTCAAATTCCCATCCCATTCCCCCATCTGAACCAGGGCATAAATCAGGGTGGGGTCACAATTCAGCAGCATTCGCTTTTTTAACCGATTGTGATACACACCGGAAATAAGTGCCCGCTCCGAGGGATTAGCGGTCTCCTTTTCCACTAGAGAAGCAACAGTGATAATTTCGGGAATGGTCATGCCCATTTCCGCAGCGCGCGCCTGCCACTCTGGTAGGAGTCGACTGTTGAAATGCCGCAATAAGCGTTCAAGTATTCCCCGGGCGGATTCGCCTTTAACAAAACGATAGGTATCCGGGAAAAGCGTCCCTTCCAAATGAACAAAGCCATGATCCACGATGGCCAGGAGAGAAAAATCGGACATGAGCTCACTCAGTTTTATCGAATCCAAGTCTAAATTTTTAGACAGAATGCTGATAATCTCATCTGATCGTAGTCCTTCGGGGATTGTGATGGTGACTTCCTGCAGGTGAACTGTGGTTAATTGTCGTAACAAGGCTTTGTTGGTAAGATGCGGGGGTAAATAATAGGTACCCGGGAATAATTGACGGGTTTTTCCGCTCAGCCAGGCTGCCATTTTGAAACTGGTTTTATTGTAAATAACACCATGCGCAAAAAGGGAATCGGCGATCTGATCCAGCGCGGCCCCCTGAGGTATCACAATCCTCACATGATTATCACCGCGGTTATAAGTATTATTCAGGATTAAATAGGTACTAACCCATGCAGTGAAGACCAGCGTGATGGTAATTCCGGCAACTGTGAGCAACTTACTTCTTAATGTCATTTCCATCCCGCATAGGCTGGTCAATATAGACGACCTGCTCACGTGAGTCAACGCTCCAGAGTGAGTATTTTAAAGGATATCCACGGCGACTATCAATCGGGTTTTCTGCTAAATAGGATTTAAAACAAATCACGGGAAGTGTGACTCGCAAACGGCCGCTCTTCCAGCATTTTAACATAAAAAAGAGCCCTGAATCAACTCAGGGCTCTTCATTTGAAGCGGGACCGACGGGGCTCGAACCCGCGACCTCCAACGTGACAGGCTGGCGTTCTAACCAAGCTGAACTACGGTCCCAATTTTCAATTCACACAACGCGCTAGCGGTTAACGCTCTTCTTCTCACTACCGCGATACATAATCGCGACGGGGATAATCACCAGATAACCGATCAGCAATACAACGGGTGAGAGGGATAGCGATTGAACACTATTCAATTCACCTGTGGCCATGAGAATATACCCAAGTGCAATGACAAAAATCCCCACCAGAAAAAGGGCATAGTTCACCTTGGTAAACGGTAATTCACTTAACCAATGGGACGTTTGAGATGTGCTCTTTTCGCTCATAGCGCGCGGAATATAATCGGGGTGTATAGGCTTTGCAAATAAATTCAAAGTACCCTGAAAACTATAACCCACCCTCCGTTGAACAGCGTATTTTTCATCGGCCTCTGTCAAACTACCCTACACACCAGAAGCGGCCTCACATATTCTATTGATTGATTACACAAGTTGCATTATGATTACTTAATTTTTAAAAAGTAAGTGTGCAGTGTATGAAAATTCTTTTAGTATATTCAAAGATGCCCAGTTCATTCTGGACGATGAATCACACCCTGAAGATTCTTGGTAAGGCGGCATGGTATCCACCGCTTGGGTTATTGACCATCGCATCTATGCTTCCCAAAACATGGCAGATTCGCCTACTTGATCTTAACGTGGAACCATTAAGTGATGAGGATATCCGCTGGGCGGATCAGATTTTTATTTCGGCTATGAATGTCCAGGAGCTGTCGGCGCGAACCATCATAAAACGGTGCTCAGACTATGGAAAAACTGTGGTTGCAGGCGGATCATTATTCACCCTGCAGTCTGAGCAATTCCCCGGAGTTGATCATTTTATTTTAAACGAAGCTGAAATCACACTCCCCCAATATTTATCAGATTTAGAGCACGGATCACTCCAAAAAGTTTACCGCAGTGACGACTTTGCCCATATCGGAAAAACCCCGCTCCCAAGGTGGGACCTTATTGACCTAAATCGATACCAATACGGGATCATTCAGTATTCTCGCGGATGTCCATATCACTGTGATTTTTGTGATGTTCCAACCCTTTACGGTAATCGTCCCCGTATGAAGAGCCCGGCGCAAATTATTGCGGAATTGGATATCTTCAGAAAAGAATCCACGGTCCCCAGCATTCTATTTGCCGATGATAACCTCATTGGAAATCGAAAAGTCCTGAAGCAGGATTTATTGCCAGCGTTGATTAAATGGCGCAGGCAACACGTCCCCATTTTCTCCTTTTCCACACAGGTCAGCATTAATCTGGTTGATGATGTAGAAATGATGGACTTGATGCTGGAAGCAGGTTTTCGACACCTATTTATCGGGATTGAAACTGACAATGAGGATACACTTAAACTAACCGGCAAATCTCAGAACACTCGGCGTGATATCCTTGAGAGTATTGCCGTTTTGCATCGCAAAGGATTCATTGTTGTAGGTGGCTTTATTGTCGGGTTTGATACAGATACAGTAGAGACCTTCCAAACTCAAGCTGATTTGATTCAAAAGAGTGGGATAATGCTGGCGACATTAAACATGCTCAAGGCACCACCGGGGACACCCCTGTTTGAACGAATGGAGAGCGAGAACCGGTTAATTCCTGGATTCTCTTTTCATGAAGCAGAGACCAATATTGCACTAAATATACCTTCAAAATTATTTTACCAGACTTTCCAACAGACCATACAACAAGTGTATTCCCCTACTTTCAGTTCTGAGCGAGCAAAACAATGGCTCACCGAATTTAATCACCTCCCGGCAGTGGAAACTGATATCCCGACGCTAAATACCTTCGAGTATTTACCGGTCCTGTTTCGTGCGATTTACTTCATCGGAATAAAATATTCTGGTCGAAAATATTTTTGGAGACTTCTCTGGTGGGCCGTACGGCATCGCCCACGGTTGCTCGATTGGGCATTGGTGGAGACGATATTTATTTACCAGCTGGATAATCTTTTGGCTGAGTATTCCCGACTTTTAGATGAAAAAGTAACCGAGCTGTCTGACCAAGAAACGCTTTCCATTTCGTCCGCTCAGTTAAAGACCAGAGAGCAGGTGAACCTGTCATCTTCCATTAATTAGAACGAATATTTTTACACATATCCCAACTGCTTAATCTTCAACAGAATTTCCTGTACCAGCGCTTCCGGTTCTACACCCGTCGTGTCCACCACCATTTCCGGATTTTTAGGTTCTTCGTAGGGATCGCTGATTCCCGTGAACTCCTTGATCAAACCTTTCCGGGCTTTGGCATATAAGCCTTTGACATCGCGCTTCTCACACTCCTCCAGGGGGGTATTGACAAATATTTCAATGTACCCGCCATAGTGTGAAATAAGCTCCCGGTTAAGACGGCGGTCCTCTTCGTACGGTGCGATTGGCGCACAAATGGCAATACCACCATTTTTGGTAATCTCACTGGCCACATAGCCGATACGCCGCACATTTATGGACCGGTGCTCTCTAGAAAATCCCAGCTCACGGGACAGGTGTGTCCGCACCACATCGCCATCCAGCAGCGTTACCGGGCGCCGGCCATCTTCCATTAATTTGACATATAGACCATTGGCCAGGGTGGATTTCCCCGATCCGGAAAGCCCTGTAAAAAACAGCGTGAACCCGCGATGAATCATGGGCGGATAGGTGTGTCGTAACTCTTCAATCACCTCCGGAAAAGAAAACCATTCCGGAATATCAAGCCCCTTTTCGAGCCGATAGCGCAATTCGGTGCCGGAAATATCCAGCGTGCGTTCACCCTCTTTCACCTCATCAATGGGTTGGTACTCAGCTTTATCTTCGTTATAAACCAACTTCTTGAATTTAATGACGGTAATCCCCAGCTCCTCAGCGTGCGCTTCCAACAACTCCTGAGCGGCGTAGGGTGGATAAAATTCCTGACCATTACTATTATTCCCCGGACTGGCATGGTCCCGCCCGATAATAAAATGATTGCAGCCGAAATTTTTCCGGATAATGGCATGCCATAACGCTTCCCGTGGACCCGCCATGCGCATGGCCAATGGCAGAAGACTCAGCATCGCTGTACCGGTAGGGTACTTGGGAAGTAATTTCTGGTAACATCGGACGCGGGTATAATGGTCTACATCACCCGGTTTTGTTACACCGACTGCCGGATTAATCAATAGGTTGGTCTTAAATTTTGAAGTTGCCCGCAGGGTCATTTCGAAATGGGCACGGTGCATGGGATTGCGGGTCTGAAATGCCGTCACATTGTACCAACCCAGTTTCTGGAAAATGCGCCGCAATTCCTCGGGCGTGTCCCGGTATTCTTTAAAATCGTAGTGGTGTGGAAGGCTTAACCCCTCTACCGGTCCCCCCAGGTAGACATCGCCCACCTGGTCAAACAATTGTTTTACTCCCGGATGAGCCCGGTCCTTGGTTCCAAAGACAGTCTCCGCCTCGCGTGATTTATCCGGCAACCATTTATCCGTGACAGTTAATACCGCCAGGGCCAAACCTTCTTTATCTCGCAGCACGATTTGCGCACCAACCTTCACGGTATCGCCAAAAGTTTTAGACACACTCAGCGTGATGGGTATAGACCACAAATTTCCGTCCGGAAGGCGCAAATCTGACAATACCGACTCGTAAGCTTCCTGTGTTAGATAACCGGTGAGTGGCGAAAAACCGCCATTCAACAACAATTCCAAATCATCAATCTGATGATCTTCCATTGTCCAGGATGGCATGTGGATGGTGGCAGCCTTCAAATCAGCCACACGGCTGCTGGCAACCATCAGATTTTTTAACTCACCACCATGCGCTTCAATGAGCTTCAGCATGACAACCCCCACTCTCTTTTACTTGATGACTCAATGTGTTAAGGAAAAAATGTGCTGTCCCTTACTGGATCATAATCTCCCGCGCCAACTTTTTAAATGCAGCCGCGGCCGGATCATTGGGAAAAGCCTCGAAAATTGTTTTTGAAGCCCCGGACGCCTTTTCCAGGGCGATTCGCCTGGGGATCACCGATTTTGTGACAGCAGTGAGAAATGTCCCCCGTAACTCGTGCAAAATATCCCGGGATACCGTGGTGACCCGGTCGTAGAAATTCGGAATGATTTTATAAATGCGCCCCACCTTGGTGAGGTTAAATATCTTCGTATCCAGCTCAATCATGCTCTGCATAGCCCAGAAATTCATAGAAACCGGCACCAGGAGATATTTTGTAAACTGGATGGCATTTAGGGTAAGCAGATTAAAGGTGGGTAAGGCGTCGATGATGATAAAATCAAAACGCAGCCGCTGTAACAGATTTTCCACAATAAATGTGTAATCTTCCATGGGCGTAAACTGGCGGGAAAGATAGGTCTGTTTATCAAATGAATACAGCCCGTTAAATGCCGGCAGAAGGTAAAGATTGGTGCGAACCTGGACGATATTGTCTTCCAGCAGATCTGGGTTAAAAACATCCTCCAGACGCTTATTTTTAATGGGGTTTTCCGCTAAAAAATAATTGGTAAGATTTCCCTTCGGATCAAAATCAATGGCCAGGACCTTCATTTTTCGAAGCGCCAGCGCCGCAGCCAGATTCGCAGAGATGGTGGTTTTACCTACCCCGCCTTTTTCGTTAAAAATCGTGTATTTAAGCATGAATTCCGCATGTTTTTGGGTTTCAAAGGGTTGATCGAGCAACCGGACACGATTATACAGCAGGAAGACTAAATAAAAAAGTCCAAAGCCCACATCGAATTTGCGCACCAGTGAAAAACAAACCGCCTCTGGCGAGGCGGTTCAAAATGGCTCTGATATTGGGGTTCAGGATTTTACTAGAAGAAAAATTGCACCGCTTCAGCTGCCCAGATAGACAGGGGATCACCAAACATCCACCCCACCAACAGCGGGACCACCAGGATAAACATGAGAACATTGAAATGGAGCGGCACAGCCGTGAGTTTCTCTGGAATCTCCATTTTATCGAAATACATGGCTTTCAATATCCGCATATAATAGAACAAACTCACGACACCATTAAGTAAGCCGAACATAGCCAACCACAAAAATCCGTCTCCAAATTGAACCAGGGCACGAAAGAGGTAAAATTTGGCTACAAATCCTGCGGTTGGTGGTAAACCAGTAAGGGCAAAGAGGAAGACCGCCATGGCTATTCCAATCCAGGGTGCCTTAAAGCCCAAGCCGGCATAGTCTGCGATGGTTTCCGTGTTGTAAATATTTTTAATCTGAATGGCAACGAAGAAGGCCCCCAGGTTCATGAGCATGTACACACCAGCATAATAGAGAATGGCTGCTATACCGGTTTGGTCGGCAACCACGACACCCATGAGCATGTATCCGGCATGGGCAATACTTGAGTAGGCCAGCAGCCGTTTGATATTATTCTGCTGAATAGCCAGGACATTTCCCACGGTCATGGTTATCGCACTCAAAACGGCAATAATCATGGGCCAATCCAGACCGGGCAGCGCCAGCCAGGAGGGTGTGTTGGGATCTCCCTGAGAAAGGGCAACATTGAAGAATCGAATCAGCACTGCAAATCCGGCTGCTTTGGGAGCGACGGATAAAAAGGCCGTGATGGGTGTGGGCGCACCTTCATATACATCCGGTGTCCAGAAATGAAACGGGACAGCGGAAATTTTATACCCAAATCCGGCCAAGAGCAACACGGTGACTAAAACCAGCATCACCGGCGAGACCTGCCCCAGCACCAGTTGCGCCTGAATCTCACTGATATAGCCGGTACCGGTTAACCCATACAGAAGTGACAGACCGTATAGCATAATGCCCGACGAGAAGGCACCATAAATCACATACTTCACACTGGCTTCATTGGAACGACTGTTTTCCTTGAGATAACCGGCCAGCAGATAGGACATGATACTGACCATTTCCAGCGAGAGATAGATGGAGATAATGTGCGTCGCGGAGACGAGGAGAAACATCCCCAGCACTAAAATCAGGATGAGAATGTGATATTCACCAACCCGTCGATTTTCCAGCTCCTTCGTATCCAATGACATCCAGATTGCCAGCGCCGCGCCAATGGCCACAACCCATTTAAAAAAGGTCGCAAAACCATCCAACGCGAACATGTTAGCAAAAATACCGGTTGCCGGAATTCCCTGCTGCTGATACAACATCCCCAGTGTAACCACCAGCCCGGCGATAGCCACAAACCCGACCCGGTGACTGGTCTCCGGTTTCAGAAACAGGTCATACAGAATGGCCACGACAATAAAGCCCGTGAGGACCATCTCGGGGATAAAGTACTTGAGGCTCAGGGCGAGTTGAGTTAAATCCATAGTACGACTCTACTTCGCTTTCACGACCGTTTAGAAACCAGCCATCATGCCGGCGGTTTTAACAATATCAACCAGTTGATTCAGCGTTCCGCTCATGAGATCCAGCATGGGAGCCGGATAGATTCCCAGGAAAATCACCACTACGGCCAGGGGAATCAGCGTCCACAATTCACGCTTATTGATCTCCTCCAGATTCTCATATTTGGGGTTAAGCGGACCGAAGAAAATGCGCTGGTAGGACCAGAGAAAATAAGCTGCATTCAGCACGATTCCCAGGGTAGCAAAAATGGTAATCCAGGTGAAAACCGGGAAGGCACCAATGAAGCAAAGTGCTTCTGAAATGAATCCCGACAGACCCGGCAAGCCCAGACCTGCGAACCACGCCAGCGCCACAACACCCGCGTAGATAGGAACCTTCGCCGCGATTCCGCCAAACCCATCGATATCACGATGATGAGCCCGGTCATACACCACACCCACTAACATAAAGAGCATGGCTGTGATGGTGCCGTGGTTAAACATCTGAAAGACCGCGCCATTCATACCGGCGGCAGTCATGGCACTCATTCCCAGAAGAACGTAACCCATATGGTTGATGGATGAGTAGGCCACCATTTTCTTCAGGTCTTTCTGCGCCAGAGCAGCCATCGCTCCATAAATGATATTAATCAGCCCAAGAATCGCCATTGGCAGTGCGAACCAAAGCGTAGCGCTGGGCAAAACCGGCCAGGAAATCCGGAGAAATCCGTAGGTACCCATTTTCAACAGAATTCCAGCCAGAATCACAGAAATCGCGGTGGGAGCTTCCACATGCGCCAACGGTAACCAGGTATGGAATGGGAAAATGGGAACTTTGATGGCGAATCCCACGAATAGCAGCATAAAAATCACTTTGGCGGCATTCATCCCCAGCAGGAGTTTTTGACCGATTTCCGGGGCGGCGTCCCGTAGGATTATCATATTAAAAGTATGGGGCTCCAGTGAAAAATAGAGTGCCAGCATACCCAGCAACATGAGGACGGAGCCAAACAATGTGTATAAAAAGAACTTAATGGCGGCATATTCTTTTTTCGGACCACCCCACATCCCGATAAGGAAGTACATGGGCAGTAGCATCACTTCCCAGAAGATGTAAAACAGGAAGAAATCCAGGGATACAAAGACACCCATCATCCCGGTATCAAGGAGTAGAAACAGGGAGAAATATCCCTTCTGGGCTTTCGGAATTTTCCAGGATGAAAAGATGGCCAGAAAACTGATAAATGGCGTTAATAGCACCATCGGCAGGCTCAGTCCATCAATGCCCATAAAGTATTCAATATTGAATGCCGGTATCCATGAGTAGTGTTCTACCATCTGGATGTCGGGATTCATCCGGTCGTAGCTTCCCAGGATCACGAATGAAACCAATAGCTGCAATGCTGTCGCCGCAACAGCAGTCCAACGAATGGCATCCAGTTTCTCACGGGGAATGAACGCGATGATAATCCCGCCCAATACCGGTATAAAGGTCACTAGCGTTAAGAGATGCGCACCCATCTAAGCCAATTCCTCCCTGTCCTAGAAGACATTGATTAAATAGACCATCAGCACTCCGATGAGCACATAGATCAAATAATTCTGAATTTTACCGGTCTGGACAAACTTTAGTGTCCACCCCAGCCATTGAAAAATGATGCCGAATAGATTCACGGCACCGTCAACCACCAGATCATCTGCCACACCGGTTCCGGTCGCCAAGGATTTCACACGACGCCCCACACCATCGATGACATAATGATCATAAATTTCCATATCAAATGTTGCCACGGCACCACAGCCCTTTAAAAATGGCCGGATGATACCGTGCAAGTAGATTTCGTCCATGTACCACTTGTTCAGGGAACCGCGGTACAGCACACCCAATCGGATAGCGATTTTTTCTGGATCAATCTCCCGCAGCAGATAAATCAGCACAGCCAGACCAATACCCAACCCGGCCACGATTAGTGAGGTGTACATGGCCGGATAGTGGGCTGCATGCAATCCGTGCGCGAAGGTCTCTGCGTCAAAAGCACCCGTTGGTACCACACTCTTCGCCTGCTGCACCAGGTGGTGGAACCACCCTTCGCCACCCAGTGGATTGAATGAGGGTAGTGAGAAGAATATCCAGGTGGAAAGCGCGCCCAATACCATGATGGGCACCGTAATCAATCGGGGTGCTTCATGCATGTTATCAAATATGGCTTTATTTTTCGGCTCACCGTGGAATGTCATAAACATAAGCCGGAACATGTAAAATGCCGTAATCAATGCTGCCGAAAAGCCAAAGAAAGGTAGCAGCCAGCCCAGATGCGCCTGGGCCAGCCAGCCGTCATGAATGTGGGCTGCATAAGCCCAAGTACCGGCCAGAATGGCATCTTTACTCAGAAATCCTGAGAAAAGCGGTATCCCTGAGATGGACAATGATGCGATTAAAAATACGGTGTAGGTAATCGGCATTTTCGTCCGCAAACCACCCATATTGCGCATATCCTGGGCATCGGTTTCATGGTCACCCAGTTTATGCAAACTATGATGCATCATGTGAATAACCGAACCAGACGCCAGAAAGAGCAGCCCCTTGAACATGGCGTGTGTCACCAGGTGGAAAAAGCCCGCAACATAGGCACCGGTTCCCAGTGCCATAATCATGTACCCCAATTGGGACACGGTCGAATAGGCCAGCACCTTTTTAATGTCATTCTGGGTAATAGCAATCGTGGCAGCGAAAAAGGCCGTAAATCCGCCGATTAAAGCAATGAATGACATGGCGTTTGGTGTGAGCATGGGGAATATTCTAACCGTGAGATAAACACCTGCCGCCACCATAGTCGCCGCATGGATTAATGCAGAGACCGGCGTGGGACCTTCCATGGCATCCGGTAACCAGACATGCAACGGAAATTGCGCCGATTTGCCAATTGCACCCATGAAAATTAGCACCCCCGCCCAGGTCAGGAGGGTATTGGGATCCACGCCGCCGAACAAGCCACCAACACCGGCCGCCCAGGCACCATTACCGATGCGCTCAAACAATAATTCGTAATTAAAGGTACCGGCCACGGTAGCAACGATCATCAACCCCATAAACATACCGATATCGCCAATGCGGTTCACGATAAAGGCTTTTTTACCGGCATCCGCAGCCGATTTTTTCTCCCACCAGTGTCCAATCAACAGGTAAGATGACAAACCCACCAACTCCCAGAAACAGTATATCATAAAGAGATTATTGGCGATGGTGATGCCATACATAGAGAAGGTAAAAATTCCCAGAAAACCAAAGTAGCGTGAATAGCGCACATCGTCCTTCATGTACTCCACCGAGTAGATGTGCACCAAGCCGCTGATGATGGCGACCACCAGCAACATGATAATGGTGATATTGTCCACCAAAATCCCCATCTCAAGCTGAAAGCTCCCCAGATTCAGCCAGGTGAATTGGGCTTCCTGCCTGAAATCGGGTTGGTAGTCGAAGAGCATGTTGGCAAACATGATGATGGCCAATAACAGCGTCACCAGTACCAGCGAGATGGAAATCCATTCGCCCTTTTTACCTTCCAGCCGGCGCCCAAAAAACATTTGGAAGACAAAGCTGATAAGGGGTAAGACCAGAATGATTATAGATAGATTTACCATGGGCATGTGAGACCTACCGTTTTAGCGCGTTGGCTTCATCAACATTGATATTGCCATGATCGTTATAGAGATTCAGGATAATAGCCAATGCCACTGCCGCTTCCGCAGCAGCCAGCATAATGATAAATACCGCCATCAGGTGCCCTTCCACATGATGGGTCACAAATTTTGAGAATGCGATGAAATTCACATTGGCAGCGTTCAAAATCAGCTCGATTCCCATAAGAATGGCAACGGCATTCTTCCGAGTGATAACGGTATATAAACCCAGCGAAAATAACAGTGCGCTTAAAATAAGATAGGATGACAATGCATGCATACTACAGCTCCTTCCGCGCCAGAGTCGCCGCACCAATCAACGCGCCCAGCAGTAAGACTGAAGCCACCTCAAACAAAATCAGGTAATCACCAAACAGCAACTCGCCAATATTATTCACCGTAGAATCAAATTCGGCTGCTGAAGTCGCCAGTGGCCAGGTTTGATTCAGAAGCGTAAGGACCAGCACCAGAAAAATCGCACCGACTACCACAAGACCGGTGGTTCGCTGCAGGGAGGATTGGGTTATTTTCGCCACCACAATACGATTGGTGAGCATGATCCCAAAAACCAACAGAACTAAAATTCCGCCTACATAAATCACGATCTGGGTGACAGCAAGAAAATCTGCGTTTAGAAAGATATAAATCCCGGCCACACCAATAAAGGTTGCCAAAAGGGAAAAAACCGAATACACCAGGTTTTTGCTGAAAGCCACAACCATGGCCGACACAGCCACCAATGCCCAGATCACCCAAAAAATGACCTCGCCCATGGGTTTACTCCTCCCCCGGTTCCGGTTTATCCGGATTCTCTTTTTCAGCCGGCTTGGCTTCTGCTGCCTTTTTTTCCGCAGCGGCTTTTGCCTTCTCTGCCGCAGCTAATTTCGCTGCCTGCTCCGCTTCGATCGCTTCTTTGCGCCGCTCCACCTCCTCCGGTGGCACCGTGGCGTACTCATAAATCAGATTTTGTCGGTTCCGCCAGCGATCAACGGTGGAAATCTCTGTTTTCTGATTATCACCCCGCTCAAACCGGTAATCCGGTGTCATATAAATGCAATCCTCAGGACAAGGGAAGGTACACAAATCACAGTACATGCACTCGGTCATATCAATGGTGAATCGCGTCACCAATAACCGTTTCTGCGTCCCATTTTTCGTCGTTCCAATATCCTCACCCTTATCTGCTTTCAGTGTATCAATGGTGATACAATCCACCGGACAGGCACGCTCACACTTCTTACAACCAATACAATCGTCAATGTCCACATGCAGTTTGGAGCGAATGACATTATATGAATCCAATTCACCCACGCCGATTTTGCGCTTCGGATTCGGCCATTGTTCGTCCGGATACTGGAGCGTTACATGCTCCCGGGGCCGGACAAAATAACCCATAGTAACCTTCATTCCGGTTATCAGTGTGGAAACACTATCAGCAATATTTTTAAAGTAGCCCATGCTTGATTTATCCCACCAGATTGATTGCACCGGTTAACCACATCCAGATTGCCACACCCGCCAGATTAATCATGGCCAGCGGCAACAGCACCTTCCAGCTCACGTACATCAACTGATCCACGCGTAATCGCGGAAATGTCCAACGGAACCACATAAGCATAAATATAATCGTTCCACCTTTGATGGCGATCCAGAGCAAGCCCGGATTCGCCAGCCATTGGGCAAATGCCGGAAATAGCCACGCCAGCACGGCCAGCACGACGGTGACAGCTAATGGATATATGGATAAGCGGTTTGCTTTTACCTTAACATAAAAAGTCCAAATAATCGCCAGGACTGCCAGGACACTCATACCAATCCGGGCGCCCTGAATATCCGGGAATGGCGATTGCCAACCACCCAGAAAAACGATGGCCGTCAATAAGGCAACCACAGCGGCATTGGCATATTCAGATAAGAAAAACAATGCCCAGCGAATGCCGGAAAATTCCGTCATGAATCCAGCCACCAGCTCAGATTCGGCTTCCGGAATGTCAAATGGCGTCCGGTTCACCTCAGCGGTGGCCGCGATCAAATAGACGAAAGCGGCGATGAATAGAAATGGATTGTTGAAAATAAACCAGTTGGGGACCGGAATGGGTATCCAGTGAAACAGATTTCCCACACCAGCCTGGGCCTGGATTAATTCCTGCAGGTTTAATGTCCCTACCACCGCCACAGCCGCCAGCAGGGAAAGTCCCACCGGAATTTCATAACTCACGATTTGCGCAGCGGATCGCATGGCACCGTATAATGACCACTTGTTATTGGATGCCCACCCCGACATGACGATTCCAATCACCACTACCGAGGAAACGGACAAGACATAAAACAGTCCAATACTCATATCAGCCGGTACCCAGGTGGGGCTGAAGGGAATAGCGGCAAAAGCAACGAATGCCGAGATCAGGATGACCCAGGGACCCACGCGAAAGAGCACTTTATCCGCAAATTGGGGGATAATGTCCTCTTTCACCAACAACTTCAACGCATCTGCCACGGTCTGCAGTGTCCCCATGGGACCGACCCGCATGGGACCCAACCTGACCTGCATAAAAGCGGAAACTTTTCGCTCTACATAAACCAGGACGATGGCATTGGCTGCGACGAAGATGAACAAGGTGATTCCCACCAGCGCTACAGCGACCAGGCTGGCACCGGTCTCCCCCAGCCAGTTCAAGGCACCAAATTGTAACATCCAGGAGGCAATAGCATCAATCATGGCGGTTCCCTTACAGCCCTATTCCCCGAAAACTTTCTGCATCACTCATTATCGCACCGGTTACCGGTCGATCTCTCCCAAAACAATATCCAGACTTCCCAAAATCGCAATCACATCGGAAATCATCCATCCGGCACCGATCTCGTTAATAACACTGAGATTGCAAAATGCGGGCGAACGCATTTTTACCCGGAAGGGTACGTTACTGCCGTCGCTGATGATGTAATATCCCAATTCACCTCGGGGATTTTCACTGCGAAAATAGATCTCACCCTTCGGAGGCCTGATTTTCTTGGGAACGGCAGCCTGAACATCACCTTCAGCCGGCAGTTGGTCCAGCGCCTGACGAACGATTTTAGCGCTTTCCTCCATCTCCAACACACGCACATAGTAGCGATCCCAACAGTCGCCTACCGTGCCCATTTCGCCTTGTCCCACAATGGTTTTAAAATCAAACCGGTCATAGATGGAATAAGGCTGCACCCGTCGCAGGTCATGATCCACACCGGAAGCCCGCAAATTGGGACCGGTGACACCGTAATTAATGGCCACTTCCGGCGGCATGACCCCCACATCGGCAGCCCGTTCAATGAAAATTTTATTCCCGGTGAGAATGCGGTTATACTCCCGAACCCGGTCGTCAAAATAATCCAGGAATTCGTAGGCTTTTTCCACAAATCCCGGTGGAATGTCGTGGGCCAGACCGCCAATCCAGATGTAATTGTACAGCAGACGCGCGCCGGAAGCCATTTCAAACAGGTCCAGTATGGTTTCCCGCTCCCGGAAACAGTAGATAAAGGGTGTAATCGCGCCAACATCCAGACCAAATGTCCCCACGGCTACCAGGTGACTGGCAATGCGTTGTAACTCGGCAAAAATGATCCGCAGATACTCCACCCGCTCCGGCAGTTCAATACCCATGAGCTTTTCCACCGCCATGGCGTAGGCGTGGGCATTGTTCATGCTTGCCAGATAATCGCAGCGGTCGGTGAAAGGCGTTACCATCTGGTATTCGATATTTTCACCATGCTTTTCGAAGCAACGGTGCAGGTATCCGATTACCGGTTCAATATGCGAGACGATTTCACCATCAGTTTTTAATTTCAGGCGTAACACCCCGTGGGTACTGGGGTGCTGAGGACCCATATTCAGCACCATTTCTTCAGCATTCAACCGGGTCATCAGGTGCTCTCCTTGCAGGTATAAACAGCCAATGCGTTCGTAATCTCCGCCCCATTTCTGTCTAATCTTGTCAGCAGGGGAAATTGAGTAGATAAATATGTCTGATAAGTCTCGATTGTTACTTTTCCTTGGCGATTTTCATGCCGCGATAGAATTCAGCCTGGACATAGTCTTTGCGTAATGGATAACCTTCCCAGTCATCCTCCAACAGGATTCGACGCAGATCGGGATGACCCTCAAAGGTTATCCCATACATATCATAAGCTTCCCGTTCATGCCAATCGGCCGTTCGGAAAAGATCGCTCACCGATTTGAGTTTTGGATTTTCACGGTCCTCCAGCAGCACTTTGACCGCGAAATAATGATTCAGGGACATGGAATGTAGATGATATGCCACACCCAATGGCTGCTCTGCGCCACCCAGGTCAAAACCGCTCAGACTCATGAGGGAATCAAATTGCAGGTGTTCGTCCGTTTTTAAAAAGGTGAGAATCTCATGCATATGCGCCGGTTGCACCACCGCGATGGGCGTTTTCTCTTCCCCCAGAAATTCCACCATTTTATCGCCAAATTTTTCAGCCAACAGATCGTAGATAGCTGCTTCTGTCACTACGCTTAACCTGCCTTTTTGCCTAAGGTTGATTCTTCACGAATTTTCTTCTGGAGGTGCATTAGTCCTTCCAATAATGCTTCCGGACGGGGCGGGCAGCCGGGGACATAGACATCCACCGGAACAATCTGGTCAACACCCTTCAATACATGATAGCCATGCTGCCAGTAGGGACCACCTGAATTGGCACAACTGCCCATAGAAATCACATATTTGGGATCAGCCATCTGCTCATAGAGCCGCTTAATACGCGTCGCCATCTTCAGCGTAACCGTGCCGGACACAATCATGACGTCCGCCTGACGCGGTGAAGATCGCGGCATAGCGCCAAATCGTTCTAAGTCATGCCGGGCCGCCGCAGTGGCCATCATCTCGATAGCACAGCAGGCCAGGCCGAACTGGAAATACCACTCCGAACTGGAGCGGGCCCAGTTAATCAGCTTATCCATAGAGGTGATAATAATGTTGTCACCGGAAAATTTATGTTCTAAAACGCCCATGCGTTGGAACTCCTGGTTTCAAAATTATGGTGATTCAGATTCGTGTAAGCGTGTAGCGGCGTAACGGCCTGTGCCGTATTTCAATTTCATCTTCACCCACTCCAAATCGCCTTTCGCCCACACATAGGCCAGTCCCACAACCAGGATGGCCAGAAAAACGAAAACCTCAATGAAGGTCACAAAACCCATATCCTTGAAGACCACAGCCCAGGGAAAGAGAAAGACCACTTCCACATCAAAGACGATGAAAATCAACGCGATGACATAAAAGCGGATATTGAACTGCACCCAACTGGAACCTTCAGTTGGCTCACCACATTCGTAGGTGTCCAGTTTCAATTCGCTGCTGTTTTTGGGGCCAATGAGTTTCTGTAAAATAAAGGCTACATACATGAGTATGAAGCCCAGGATACCAAACGCTAAAACGACACCGTAATGTTCGTGCATAATCCCTCGTTCGTTTAGCTTGTGCCCATCATTGAGGCGGAAATATAGAAGCCCCCCCCAGTTGATTCAAGGTCATTTCGGGAGCGATACAATTTATCCTTCAATGGTTTCTTCATCCTGCCAGCGGGGATGCAATGTTTGTGCCATGGTTGCGTCACTTAATTATTGCTGTTGAAGGGTTTTTCTTCGGCACCAAGCAAATGATTTCCGGATTGGATTTCTCGAACCCACGACATGCGAGGATTTAAATGATGCTTTATAATTCAACCGATGCTCCCAAACCGGGAGCATCGTGTTGTCAATCGACTACCCCCCGGCAAATTCTTCCAAAGCCGTCAGTACATCCGGTAGAATCCGCAATACGGTGCTGATACCCACCGATGGGACGCTGAGAATCATAGCATCCAGAATTTCATCCGGTGAGGCACCGGCTTTCAAGGCTTTTGGGACGATGACTTTTATGGTCTGGGGAGAGGGGCTGGTCATCTGGAGCGCCAGCATGATTAAATGCCTGGTCTTTTCATCCAGATGCTCACCCAGACTACCCACCATTTTCATGTAAGACACCATCACATCCTTGCGATGGGTCAGCATGAAGGTCAGGCCATCCGGCTCCAGGTTATTGAAATCATAATGTTCGCTCATGCTGCCCCTCCCCCCTGTGAGGCTAGGTCTCTACTTCTTGCGTTTTTCTACATCCTGCGCATCAATCACAGCCAGCGCGGTCATATTCGCTACATCATTCACTTCACTGGAACCGACCTGTAGCAGGTGAACAGGTTTTTTCATTCCCACTAAAATGGGACCGATAGCTTCAGCACCACTGAGACGATGTACCAGCTTGTAGGCAATATTTCCAGACTGCAAATCCGGGAATATCAACACATTGGCGCTTTCCTGCAGTTGGCTGAACGGATAGTGTTCCTTCAGCATTTCAGGTTCTACTGCCAGGTCGGCATTCATCTCGCCATCCACAACCAGATCCGGTGCAATTTCAT
>JAIPJR010000060.1 GCA_021734045.1 Fidelibacterota bacterium | reverse complement strand
TAGAAACATCACAAAAGGAGAAATGAATATCGAAGAAAAGAAGTTGGAGAAGAAGAAATCAGACAGCTAAACTACGCTCAAAGGGTGGCCCACTTTGAAGTGCCCACAAGTGGCCCAGTTTCAAGTGCCCGCTGACACTGTATCACATTCAGTAATATACCATCAAATTCATTTGTAACTCCGACCCTCGAGGCAGTACAATAATATCATAATGATACGGAGGTCAAATGAAGCGTAAAATTATACAAATTGGATCATCTCTGGGGATTGTGATTCCCCGATCGACCCTCACATCACTACACCTGGACAAAGGCTCAGAAGTGACGCTGGATGTGGATGAGAAGAACAGTGAGATTACTATCAAACCCATTCCAGGTGATATGAATGTCCTGAGTCGTACCCTGGTCGAAAAGCTGGGTTCATTTATTGAAAAGCACGAGCAGTACTTGGCCCGTCTCGAGGAGGAATAATCGTGAATAAACCCGACATATTGTTGGTTTCACTCATGAATTGGACCCTCTGCGAGTCATTCATCAGCCATTTTGGGGCTGAAAGCCAGGACGGTTATGGGAAATTAGCAGCAATCCCCTCTTCAGAACAGATTGCCACCGATTTATCCCGATCAGGCGATGTGCCAACCAAGTACCTGGAGCAAATTTTCACGACCCTTATTGAGGTCAAGCCATTCGCCTCGCAAAATGACCGTACTGCGCTGTTACTTAGCCTATGGGTTCACCAGCAGCTGGGTCGGAAGCTGGGTGCAGATCAAATTGAGGCGATTATTCGCACCCTGAAATTCCGGAAATCTACCACGGAACAAAAAGTTGCCATGCTCATGGCAAATCTTACCAGCTAATCTCATTACACAAACGCGAGCGTTTGGAATAGCCAACAACTTTTCCGGGCCATTCATCCGGCATACCCGGATTTCCCAGATATCTCACCCAGCCTCTCATTTGATGAATATATTTCCCCTCAATGAAAGGGAAATTTAACGAACGCTATGAGCACACCGACTGAGCAGCAAAATCAGCAGCCCATCCATCTGACAGCCCGGGTGAAAGCCGCCGGGTGAGCGGGTAAAATCGGTCCGGGGGACCTGGACGACATTTTGTGTGGTTTACGCTTGCCGCAGCATGAGAATTTATTGGTGGGTGCTGACTCTCACGACGATGCCGGCGTTTATAAACTGCGGCCCGATTTGGCCATTATCCAGACGCTGGATTTTTTCACACCCATCGTGGACGACCCGTTCATCTTTGGTCAGGTAGCCGCCGCCAACGCTTTCAGCGATATTTACGCCATGGGTGGTACGCCGCTCACCGCCATGAATATCGTTGGCTTTCCCATTGAGACCATGGATAAGCAGGTTCTCAAAGACATCCTACTGGGTGGACTCTCCAAGATCGAGGAAGCCGGAGCGTTGCTGGTGGGTGGCCATTCTATAAAAGATGACGAAGTGAAATATGGCCTAAGTGTGACCGGAACAGTGCATCCTGAGCACTTGAAGACCAACAAAGGGGCCAGAGCCGGCGATCGATTGATACTTACCAAACCGCTTGGCACCGGAATCCTTGGAACAGCTGTAAAACGCAAACTTGCATCAACTTCCGAAACGGATCAGATGATTGAAACGATGATTATGCTGAACCGGGAAGCCAGTGAGATTGCCGTCGCCTCAGATTGCCATGCGCTCACCGATGTGACCGGCTTCGGCCTGGTTGGTCATGCGCTGGAAATCTGTGATGCCAGTGGTGTTAGTTTGGAATTACAGTTGGAAGAATTGCCCCTTCTGCCCGGTGCGGTAGTTTTTGCCAAACAAGGCATTTTACCCGGTGGAACCAAAACAAACCGGGAATTTTATCACCCCCGGGTCACACTCACTTCGCGGCTCGATGCTCCTGAAAATTGGCTCCTGTTCGATCCCCAGACTTCCGGTGGACTGCTTATCTGCCTGCCGGAAGAAAGGGCCGTCAGTTGCCTCTCAGCGCTAAAAAAGGCCGGTATTACGGCAGCCATGGTTGGTACCTTCATACCTTTGACCGGCGAATGCCCGGAAATCAAGGTGTTGTAGTTCCAGTAAAATAAAATTTAATCGCGAAAAAATCAGGCGCGGGGATGGAATGTACGATGAACTTCCCGCAGATAAGAGCTATCCAGGTGCGTATATATTTGCGTTGTTGCAATGTCCGAATGTCCCAGCATCTCCTGTACAACCCGCAAATCTGCGCCGCCTTCCAATAAGTGCGTGGCAAATGAATGCCGGAACACGTGAGGACTCACCGATTTCTTTAACCCACTGGTTTTCACCAGTTCCTTCAGGATAAACCACACACCTTTGCGCTGCAGCCGCTGACCACGGTTATTTAAAAATACTTCTCCATGCGTGAGGTGGCCCTTCAGCAATTTGGGCCGGGCTTCTTCCAGATAACGATTAAGCCAAAATTTCGCCTCACCACCCACCGGTACCAGTCGTTCCTTATCCCCTTTTCCACGCACGCGAATCAGATCTTCGTCCAGAATCAGTTGATCCTGTGTCAATTCACACAATTCACTTACCCGCATTCCGGTGGCGTATAACAGCTCAAACATTGCCCGGTTGCGAATACCCAGCCACGTGGCGGTATCAATAGCCTCCAACAGTCGGACGATATCCACGACATCCAGGATTTTGGGAAGTTTGGCGGGAAGTTTAGGTGATTCCAAATACACCGTAGGATCTTCTTTGACACGACCTTCCATAATCAGAAAACGATAGTACATGCGCAATGAGGAAAAATGGCGTGCCAGGGTCGTATCTGCCATTTTCCGTTTAGCCAGAGCAGAAACATATTGAACCAATAAGGTACGGGTGACTTTTGCAGGATGACGAACACCATGGGAGAGAGCAAATATCCAGAAGTCCTCCATGTCCGTCAAATACGCCAAGCGCGTATTCTCTGCTAAATTGCGCTCAATCTGCAGATAAATCTTAAAATCTTGAAGTAAAGCCTTGTCCGGAATGGATTCAGGCGGACTCATTAATTTTTGCGGTGTACCGCTCTTGCAAAGGCTTTAAGCAGGCCAGGATCCGGATTTGCCTCTAACACGTTCCCGGTGATAATAAAACGCGCGCCGGCTGAAACATACTCAGCAGCCATCTCAGGTTCACGAATCCCCCCGCCAACCATCACCGGCACGTCCGTCGATTGGGCTACCGCCTGAATCATCTCAATTGGTACACTCAATTCTGCCCCACTACCGGCTTCCAGATAAATCAATTTAAATCCCAAATAAGCTGCCGCTAATGCATGGGCTACCGCGATGTCCGGTTTCGAACGGGGTAAAGGGCGCGTACCGCTCATAAATTCTGCCGTAGTGGGCTTCCCGCTCTCTACCAACATATAGGCGGTCGCAATCGGCTCAATCCCAATGTGTTGGATTAATGGCGCTGCATGAACCTGGTCAGCGATGAGCGATTGGGGGTTGCGCCCACTAATGAGCGAAAGAAAGAGCAGGGCGTCGGCGTGTTCAGAAACCTGGCCTAACGAACCGGGAAACAATAGCACCGGCAAGCTAGCCGCTTTTTTAATCTGGATTAGCTTGCTGTCCCAGTTCCCACGCGTATTCAGGCTCCCGCCCACCATGATCGCATCAGCACCGGAGGCATTAACCTGCTCCACAAATTTGACGACTGATTCTTCCGTCCAATTGTCCGGGTCAATCAATACCAGATAACCAGCGCCCTGGCGCTCAGCGGATTGGAGTAATGCCTGATAAACACTCATGGAAATTATTAATCGATTGCTTTACGCGATTGTGGTCAGGAAATGCACAAGAGCATCCATTTCCTTGCGGGTTCGTTTTTCAGTCACGGCTATTAAAAGTTCACCGGGATGACCGGGAAAATATTCATCCACTGCCACACCGGCCAGGAAACCTTCAGAACCCGCTTTTTGAATCACCTCTTTAGCCGGTAGCGGACACTCTACGACGAATTCATTGAAAAACGGCGTGTCTGACGCTACTGAATATCCGGGTATTCTCCCAATTGCTTCCGCGAGATAGTGAGCCTTCTGTGTTGATAATTCCGCCACACGTCGTAACCCCTGCTTTCCCAGTGCGGCCATATAAATGCAGGCTGTCAGAGCAATCAATCCCTGGTTGGTGCAAATATTGGATGTGGCACGCTCCCGGCGAATATCCTGCTCCCGCGTCCGCAACACCATCACGAACGCCCGGCGCCCGCTATTATCCACTGTTTCACCCACGATCCGGCCGGGGATTTTACGTGTTAACGCTTCAGTCACAGCCATGAAACCCAGGTAGGGTCCACCGTAACTCTGGTGCGCACCCAGTACCTGACCCTCGCCGACAGCGATGTCGGCACCCAATTCACCCGGCGATTTAATCAGCGCCAGGCTCATGGGATTGTTCACGGTGATGAATAAGGTATCGGCAGAACCAATGGCTGTCTTTATGCCATCAATATCTTCTAACAGACCAAAAAAATTGGGGGTTTGCACCACAACCGCGGCCACATCGGTCAGATCCATGCCGTCAAGATTGGAACGATCGGTCAGTCTCCCACTGGCGGGCAGTGATTCGTACGCAATATCCAACGCCTGGCCATAGGTTTCGGCAACCTGCCGATAAACAGGATTGACGGTCTCGGCAATGAGAATGCGGTTTCGTTGGGTATGACGCACGGCCAAAAGACATGCCTCTGCCAACGCTGAAGCGCCATCATACAAGGATGCATTCGCAACAGACATTCCGGTAAGTTCACAGATCATGGATTGGTATTCAAACATGGCCTGGAGCGTGCCCTGGCTTACTTCTGCCTGATAAGGCGTGTAGGCCGTGTAGAATTCTGACCGGGAAACCAAGACATCCACGATCTGGGGGATATAGTGATCATAACTGCCGGCCCCCATGAACGAGATATGACTGCTGCTGCTGGCGCTCCCCCGGCTCAGGTTCATAACATCTGATTTGTGCTCCAACTCAGACACACCGGGCTCAAGGGGCAGCTCCCCCTGAAAGCGCACCGCATCCGGAATCAATGCCAGTAATTCTTCAAATGTTTTTACACCCAGCGTTTCCAGCATGTGGCGTTGATCATCGGTGGTATTAGGTATGTACTGGTGCATGCATCACTCAATGAGATTTTTATAACTTTCTGCTGAGAGCAAATCATCCAATTCCGATGGATCGGACATCTCCACTTTGAACATCCAGCCCTCTCCCAGGGCGTCCTGATTGATGGTTTCCGGGGCGTCATTCAATACTTCATTTACCTCAGTAATTTTTCCGGAAACCGGCAAAAACACCTCGGCAACCGTTTTCACCGCCTCAATGCTTGCAACCACATCGCCTTTTTTAAAGGAGTCGCCAACGGTGGGCATTTCCACAAACACCACATCCCCCAACTCCCCCTGCGCATGATCGGTAATGCCGATGGTGGCAATATTACTGTCAATCTTCACCCATTCATGCTCTTCTGTGTACATCAAATTGTCTGGTACATTCATCCTTACACTCCCATCAATGCTCAATCGTATTTTTCCGGGTCAAAAGTGAAACCCTCCAGAAAAGTGGTGTCAAAATCACCTGCCCGGAACTTCTTATCCATCAATAATTGTTTATGAAAGGGAATCGTCGTTTTCACACCTTCGATAACGAATTCATCCAGCGCTCGCTGCATGCGACGGATTGCCTCCTCACGGGTTCGGCCGTGGGTGATTAATTTTGCAATCATGGAATCGTAATGCGGTGAAATTCGATAGCCGGAATAGATATGTGAATCGATACGCACCCCCATTCCACCCGGGAAGTGCAAGTTTTGTACCTCTGTTGGCGAGGGCATGAAATTTTTCGCCGGATCTTCCGCATTAATCCGACACTCAATAGCGTGTCCGCGGGGTTGGATTTTTTTATACCAATCGGGCAATTCTTCTCCCGCATGACAACGGATTTGTTCTTTAATCAAATCAATGCCGTACACCAATTCGGTAACCGGATGCTCCACCTGGATGCGCGTGTTCATTTCCATGAAATAAAAATTCAGGTCTTTATCCACCAAAAACTCAATGGTGCCTGCACCAACATAATTCACGCTTCGGGCGCCCGCTTCTGCCGCCGCTCCCATGCGTTGCCTCAGGTCCGGTGTTACCACCGGCGAAGGAGACTCTTCCAATAATTTCTGATGTCTGCGCTGGATGGAACATTCGCGTTCACCCAGGGCGTACACATTCCCATGCATGTCACCGATTATCTGGATTTCCACATGGCGGGGTTTTTCAACAAATTTTTCCAGATACAGCGCACTATTCCCAAAAGCGGTACCCGATTCTGCCTGAGCCATCCCGTAGAAGGAAGCCATGTCCTTTTGATCGCGAACAATGCGCATACCCCGGCCACCACCGCCTGCGGTGGCTTTTAGAATCACCGGATACCCTACGGTTTCCGCCAATTTTTCAGCATCTTCAATAGAGGTGAGGAGTCCCTCATTCCCGGGGATCACCGGTACGCCGGCTGCCTTCATGGTTTTCTTCGCCGACGCTTTGTCTCCCATGGCGCGAATGACATCTCCTTCAGGGCCGATAAAGGTGATGTTGTGCTCCTTACACATGCTGGAAAACTCAGCGTTCTCAGATAAAAATCCGTACCCGGGATGAATAGCGTCAGCATTGGTGATTTCTGCTGCCGCCAGGATGCGCGGGATATTCAGGTAGCTTTGATTGGAAGGGGCGGGTCCGATGCAGACGGCTTCATCGGCAAAGCGAACATGCAGCGACAGCTCATCCGCTTCGGAAAAAACCGCCACTGTGGCAATGTCCATCTCACGGCAGGCACGGATGATGCGCAGCGCGATTTCACCGCGATTTGCTATTAATATTTTTTTGAACATACCAGGGAGCGTCAGGACTCAATAATGAGCAGTGGCTGATTGTATTCCACCGGCTGGGCATTTTCCACCAGAATATCGGTGACCACACCGGAAATCTCGGCCTCAATTTCATTCATGATTTTCATGGCCTCGATAATACAGAGCGTTTGGCCTACTGTTACGTGATCACCAACCTTGACGAAAGGATCCGCATCTGGTGATGGTGACCGATAAAAGGTTCCCACCATGGGAGATTTGAACTCAACCGCCGTTCCATTGCCCACTGTAGCAGGTTTTTCCGCTTCCGCCACTTTCGGTGCAGGTGGATCTACCGGTTCAACCGGATCATGTCCCTGAAGCGGGGTTGTCTTCACCACCCCATTTCCCGCTTTGCTGACTCTAATCTTCCGTCCCCAGCGGGAGTACTCTATTTCCGATATACCATTGGATTGGTCCAGTAAATCAATCAATTGTTGAATCTGCTTAATATTCAAAGGAATTCCTTTTCCAGTTACTCGCGAATCCGTTCCAGATAATCGCCGCTCCGGGTGTCGACCTTCACCTTATCCCCTTCGTTAAGAAATAAGGGTACATTGACCACCAGACCAGTTTCCAGAGTTGCAGGCTTGGTGCCGCCAGTCGCTGTATCGCCCCGCACACCGGGATCCGTTTCGGTTATTGCAAGGATGACATGGGCTGGAATCTCCACATCCACCGGTGTGGAATCCTGAAATAACACTTTAATGGTGTCATTTTCCTTGATGAAATTTTTCACATTTTCCATCAGGGTTTCTTCAATAGCGATTTGTTCGTATGTCGTGGTGTCCATGATGTGGAAGAGATGTCCGTCGTTGTAGAGATACTGCATCTCTCGAGCATCCAGGCGGACATCATTAATTTTTTCACCGGAGCGGAAGGTATGTTCGACCACCTGGCCCCCGGGAATATTTTTTAATTTTGTCCGAACGAAGGCATTTCCCTTGCCCGGCTTCACATGTAAAAACTCAATAACTTTCCATAGTCCGCCATTGAATTCCATCACCAGATTGTTGCGGATATCAGCAGTTGATCCCATAAATCCTCATTATCCTCATTTTGGACGGGCGAATTTAAATTTGCGCCCTTCTTATGTCAATTCGTTTATCCCAGTGTCGCAGCGAATTAAATCGCTGATTTAAGAATTTACAAGGGGTTATCGGGTTGTTCCGGCGTTAAATCCTCCTGGTATGTTCCGACTCAAAATCAGTATTTCCCTAGGCTTAATACGCGCCATCGAGTATCAATGAATTCACCAGCATTATATGAGAACCCCTGCCACATTCAACCCGCTGTAAAAAGGCTTGAAACTTTTCCGCTACCCTCATAGGTTAATCGCTCATGGAAAGGATTCACGCGCTTGTTTGAAACTGTATTACCGACTCTTCCTCTCATCCCCCTTTATGCTGAAATCCACTACCGATTCCGTTTTTTCCCCATCAGCCTTTATTTTAGAAAAATGCCGGAAATCATCTTCGACTGTCCCTGGCGCATCAGGGCTGAACGACCGGTTACATTCTTTTTATTACTAAAAGATGCCCACCGATGGCCTTTAACCCTGAAATCAGTGTCGGTTCAATGGCAAGCCGAAACCGGTGAATCGGGGGAGGCAACATTTCCTCTTAATCAGGAAGTCTCTACACCCTGGTTTCATCAGGAATTTGCACTGGATGAAGTTGAACTCCCTCGTACCGCGCACATCAGCCTGGTTCCCAAATTACACTTCCTCATCCGGAACCGGAAAAAAACGGTGGTGATTGATAATTTTTCAGGACTTTCCAAAAAGCCATTACAGACCTACCTCGCAGATGAAGATTTCCCGGAACTGCCTGGTTGGCGGACGGGTGATATCCATGTTCACACCGAACTTACAGCGGATCAGGTGGAATTCGGTGCGCCATTGGAAATGACGCAACACGGTGCTGAGGTCATGGGGCTGGATTTTGTTGCCGCCACGGACCATAGCTATGATTTGGACGACAAACCGGATGATTACCTGCACAATGATCCTCAACTCACGAAATGGTACACCAGCCGCCGGTCCATGCTGGAATTAAATGGGGTCAATTCTGCGGAAAAATCTGTTTTTATCCCCGGCGAGGAAATTACAGTCAGGAATGTTCGACAGCAGAATATTCACCTTTTACACCTGAATGATTCACAATTTTTTCCGGGGTCGGGAGATGGTGCCGAACGCTGGCTTAAAACCAAGTCGGAATACAAAGTGTCCCATGTACTGGAAAATCGGAGCCAGGGTACAGTGTCAATCGCTGCCCATCTGAACTACAAAGTGCCCTTCCTCCACCGGCTTCTGATTGACCGGGATGAATGGCAGTTCAATGACCTGCTAACTCCCGGATTGAATGGCGCTCAGGTCATCAGCGGGACACCGGAAAGTCGCGATTTCACCAAAAGCAGAATCCTTTGGATCAGGGCACTGCTCCAGGGCTTAAGACTCGCCATTTACGGCGGGAGTGATGCCCATGGCAATTTCAATGTCTTTCGCCAGGTGAAAATGCCCATGATTATGTTGTTTCGTTTGAACGACCAGATTTTGGGACAGGCGCGCACACTGATTGATTCAACCGGGAATGAACCTGAAAAATTAATTTCAGCCATGCAGCAGCGCCGTACCGCCGCCTCCACAGGTCCGGTGGGTGATCTCCAATTGATTACACCGGACGGTATGACCCACCGGATCGGTGAAGATGTGGAAATTCTCTCAGAATATGTGACCATTCGACTTGAAGGTCTTTCCACTGCAGAATTTGGTGTTATTTCCGATATTTTGCTGTATCAGGGGAATCTCACAGCCCGACAGGAGGCCGTTATCTGGGAAAAGGTTCCGGCCAAAAAAACCTTCCGGGTGAACCACACGCTGAAGTTCCGGATTTCAGAACCCACCTACTTTCGGTTGGAAATAAAAACTCCCGGCAACAATCGCTGGCCGGGAGTATATCTTTCTACACCGATCTGGGTTCGTCTACCGCAACGCTAACTGCCCCAGAAAGATTTCATTTTATCTCGAACGGCCCGGATTTTTTCAGATTCTTCGCGGGCTGTCTGAGACCAAACACTGCCGGGTTCTATTTCCAACGCTTTGTCATACTCCTGCAGGGCAGCATCGTAATTCATCCGGTCATTTTTATAGCGTGTCCGCCCCAACCATAGATAGGGTAAACCTGATTTCTCATCATGATTAGCTGCTAAAGTAAACTCGCCCACCGCATCCCATAACTGGCGGGTCGAACCTTTGTCGTACAGCGCTTTTCCCTGTAACATGTGTTGGCAAAATTTATCTGGTTTACTTTCAGGTGCTATTTCTTTGATCCGGCCGGCGGCATAGGTTGCTGTCTGCCAATGTTCCTGGCCTAATGCAGTTTTTGCGCGATTATACCACAATTCAACCGCCAGAGATCGCATCGAATCCGGTGAAAATCCCGCCTCGATTGCAGCAGCGTACAATTCATCGGCTTCATCAAATGCTTCCAGGTTAAAAGCCGCTTCATAGGCATGCCGGTAAATCTTTCCATTGGCTTCGCCTGCTTCAATAATCTGCTGGTAATACTGCATGGCAGCATCATAATCACCCTGCTGAGCCAGGTCAATTCCCGGTTTTGCGGACGGTCCTAAAAGGGTTGCACAGGCCGACAACAAGAGGCTGGCGATTGAAATGATAGCAATATTTTGATTCATATTTCGGTATCAGCTCCCTGATTTTGTTCTTATTTAACGAAAAAAAGACCCAGGGCAAGTGGGTCTTTCAGTTTTTTAGTGACAAGGGATGATCAGTGAAAAATCACCTTCGCCATGAATGCATTAGGTGCCAGTTTATTTTCATAAAGTGCAATCACATCCGGCGCATCAGCAATCGCCGATATGGACACTTCATCCTTGTATTGAACCTTTATGACCACATTCACCAGGTCCACTTTCGTGCCAGTATGCGTGATGGCAGCTCCAGACGCTGCAAATCCCACCAGCATCGCCTCATCAAAATTATTTCGGCGTGAATTGATGACAATCACCAACTCCAGAACCTCTTTATCACCCTGTGTGAATGTGTGCAAACGAAAATTTTCATACGATACTTTGTATCGGTAAGTCTGAAATACTTTATTCGCTTCCTGGTATAATGCAGAGGTGGACTGGGCCATCCCCCATGATACGATGAGCGTTGCGCTTATCAGAAAAATCAGAAGCTTTTTCAAAACCGACCCTCCACAAGTGTGCTTTTCAATTGCCCCGAATATAGTGCGCCACCCAAACACAAATCAAGCGATAAGGGTCATCGCTTATCGCATTAAGATGAGTTTGTGCTGGAGTGTGATTGTTGTGCCACGGAAATGGCAAAAGTAGATGCCTGATGGCACCGGTTTACCAAATGCATCCATGCCATTCCAGGTGTATTGCTGTTTCCCCGAAGGAAAGCTGCCCCTGTTTAATTCAACCACCGGTTTACCCGAAATTGAATAAATCGTTAAATCACCCGCCTGCTCTCGGCTCAGGGTCATTTGAATATGCGTCTCCGGATTGAATGGATTGGGGTAGTTCGAGAGTAAATCATATCCCCACGGTGATGCCACGACAGGAGGAGTAACATTGGTGTAAACATCCAGCGTAATATTCTCGGCATTAACCGGATAATTGACCGATCCCGGGCCAGTCACCATCACCCCGGAAAAGTTCATCTCAATAGCGCCGTTCGCGGTTGGATCCACATCATATTTAAGCCGGATAATGGGGCCGTTCCCCGGCATTATATCCGCACCACCAAAATCGGAGAGAAGGATGCGAAGTGTGGTATCGTTATAAACCGTGTCCCCCAGTGTGAATCCCGCAGTCCGGTGGGTAGTATCCGATTCCAGGAAGGTGAGTAAGTTGGGGCTGGCTGTGAGATAAAACTCCACGCCGCGTACCGCCATATTGTTCTCAAGGTTCACATCTAAATAAAAGTCCTCCCCGGACTCAATCACATCATCAGTTGACAGATAAATCCGGGCTGTATCCTGGGCTGTGAGCGTTGTCGCCAGAAGCGCGCCCCAGAGTAAATACCGAATGCTTAAACCGAATTTTTTGACCATTTTATCCTCCCGGAGTTCTGGTATAATTTAACGGACGCGCTGTCCGGATTTCACAACTGAATGTACCAAATTCATAGCATAAAAATAGGGTACCTGCCGGTAATTATCGCAGTTCCAAATCACACAATCTGCCTGAAAACCTGGCTGAAGCGACCCGGTTTCCTGCGACAGTCCCAATGCCTTGGCACCCCCGAATGTGGCGGCTTGCCAGGCTTCCAGTGGCGTTAAGTGCAAATAAATAACCGCCAGCGTTAAAATAAAGGGCATGGCGAGTGTCATATTGCTACCGGGGTTAAAGTCAGTTGCCAGCGCAATGATCGCACCGGCATCCAACAGCCGCCGGGCAGGAGCCCACTGATTTTGTCCCAGGAAGAAGGTTGTACCAGGCAACAGCGTAGCCACAACATCTGATTGGGCTAATGCTTGAATCCCATCATCTGAAATAGCCATCAGATGGTCTGCTGAAAGCGCTCCCAGCTCAACAGCCAATTCAGCACCGCCGGTGCTTACGAATTCATCGGCGTGCAATCTCACCGCCAAGCCGGAATGCTGGGCAGCCCGGGCAATCTCCCGGGTCTCTGACGGTGTGTAAACACCTGCTTCGCAAAACACATCACAATATTCCGCAAGTCCCGCCTCCACTACCGCCGGAATCATCTGCTCCGTAAGCAGGCGCACATAGTCCGCCCGGTTTTCACGATATTCGTCCGGAAACTCATGGGCACCTAAAAATGTCCGCTGCACAGAGACGGGTACCTGCTGTGCTGCTGAAGTAATAGCGCGTAGCGACTTTAATTCAGCATCCAGGCTCAATCCATAACCGCTTTTTGCTTCCAGCGTAGTGGTCCCGTAATCCAAAAATTGGTTGAATCGCTCGGAAATTAAATCGGAAAGACGCGCTTCAGGTATCTCGCGAAGTGTTTTAACTGAATTCCGAATGCCCCCGCCAGCAGCGGCTATCTCCTGATAGGATTTTCCCTGACCGCGCAACTCAAATTCAAGCTCTCGTGTAGCGGCAAACGCCGGATGGGTATGTGAATCCACAAAACCCGGCGAAACAAACCGTCCCTCCGCATTCAGCCAGTCGGGTCCGGAATATACATGATTGCTGATTTCACCAACCCGCTCACGATCAAATACAATGCTCCCCCCTTCACCAACATCCATTTGTCGGGTGTCAGGGTTCCACGTAATCCATTGACCAAGATTAGTAATGCCTCTTAGCATGGCTGCGCCTACCCGTTTATCATGGGGAGGTTGATATTTTTTTCACTGGCGACCTGAATTGCCTCTTCATACCCGGCATCAGCATGACGCATGACGCCGGTACCCGGGTCGATGGTGAGGACACGTTCTAAACGTTCATCCATTTCACGAGTGCCGTCCGCCACGATGACCATTCCGGCATGAATGGCATACCCCATTCCCACACCACCACCATGGTGTACTGAAATCCAGCTGGCACCACCAACGGCATTGGTGAGCGCATTCAAAATTGGCCAGTCCGCTACCGCGTCTGAGCCGTCCCGCATGCCTTCGGTTTCCCGGTTGGGTGAAGCCACCGATCCCGAATCCAGATGGTCCCGGCCAATGGCAATGGGTGCGGATATATCACCCCGCCGTACGGCTTCATTAATGGCCAAACCGAATTTTGCACGGTCACCATATCCCAGCCAACAAATCCGGCTTGGTAATCCCTGAAAAGCGACCTTGTCATGCGCCATGTCAATCCAACGAATCAAGGCTTTGTCTTGGGGAAATAGCTTTTTCACCAATTCATCTGTATAATGGATGTCGCTAGGGTCGCCGGAAAGTGCGACCCACCGGAAGGGTCCCTTTCCCTGGCAGAAAAGGGGGCGAATGTACGCCGGGACAAATCCGGGAAAATCAAATGCATTACTGATACCGGCCTTTTCAGCCTGTGCCCGAATATTGTTGCCGTAATCAAACACAATAGCGCCGGCATTTTGAAAATCCAACATAGCCTGAACATGTCGGGCCATACTTTGATAACTCATTTCAACATAGCGTTTTGGATCGCGTGTTCTCAATTCCTGAGCTTCGTCAAATGTGATTTCATGCGGTACATACCCGCGTAATTCATCATGAGCCGAGGTCTGATCGGTTACGATATCCGGCTGCACTCCCCGGTGAACCAGTTCAGGCAACACAGCGGCGGCATTCCCCAGCAATCCCACGCTCAAGGGTGTGTTAGCCTTTTTCGCCTCCAGACACCATTCTAGTGCCTCATCCAGTGAATCGGTGTGTTTATCCAGGTAGCGTGTTTCCATCCGCCGCTGGATGCGCGTGGGATCAACCTCCACCACAAGAGCAACCCCTTTGTTCATCGTCACCGCCAGGGGCTGGGCGCCCCCCATTCCTCCCAGGCCGGCTGTGAGTGTCAGCGTTCCCGCCAAATCACCTGAAAAATGCTTTTGCGCTACCGACGCCAGGGTCTCATAAGTACCTTGCAGAATGCCCTGGGTTCCGATATAGATCCAACTCCCGGCCGTCATCTGGCCGTACATCATCAAACCTTTTTTATCCAGCTCGTTAAAATGATCCCATGTCGCCCATTGGGGAACCAGCATGGAATTACTGATTAATACCCGTGGCGCACCCGGGTGCGTCTTGAAAATGCCCACCGGTTTCCCCGATTGAATCAACAGTGTTTCGTCATTTCCCAGGGATTTCAGACTCCGGACAATGGCATCAAAAGCCTCCCAGTTTCGGGCAGCTTTTCCATATCCACCATAGACAATAAGCTCTTCCGGCTTTTCAGCCACCGCCGGATTCACATTGTGATGCAACATTCTAAGAGCGGCTTCCTGATGCCATCCTTTGCAATGTAATTCGGTACCCATTGGAATGTTTTTTTCAATCCGCATGGTTCCTCCGATGAATCAGTTCTTTCGAATTACCGGTAAAATTGTATCAAAATAATTGGGATGTTGCTCATAGGTATCGTAAGAAAAAATCACAATGCCGGGAAATGCCATGGCGATGGTTTTATAAATTTTTCCAATGACAGCATAAGGTTGCTGATTATAGGTGGCAAGTCCCATATACACCCGGTTAAAATTAATTTCTGCCTCACGCATGAGCGAGATGTTATTTTCAAAATCCTGCATAGTGACCGCATAATTCATGGGCACCACAAAGTCCAGATAACCCGCATCAAGCCATAATTTCCAATCCTGAAAAAATCGGTGATACGCCTGCTGGTAATTGGGTTTAACGGCTGCGGATAGCTGAATAGAGGGATTGCGTTTCCTGACCATATCAGACGCATCGGCAACAAAATTTGTGATCGATTGCCGCTTAAAATTATTCCACAGCTCCCAGTAACGCCTCTTCTCCTCTGGTTTCAAACTGTACCAGTAGGAACCTTTTCCACTTACCAGCGTCATGGGATCCACCTTGTATTCCAGCATGAATTGCTTCCGGCCACCACGATTATACCCGTAATTGGCATCCTGAAACCGGATGTAGTCAAAATGCAACCCGTCAACCTGATAATTGGAAATCAACTCATTGATAACCGATAACAGGTAGGGATTGACATCGGCATTGGTGGGTGCAAGATATGCGCCTTCAAAATTGGTACGGCTGACTTCCCGCAATCTTGAGAGGTCCTTTTTCCCCTCGGCATTGGTGTCGATCCATTCCGGATGCAGGTTGGCAAGGTGGGTTCTGTCATCAGGCAGGTCGGGAGCCGACCACAAAAGGTATGTGTTAAACCAGATATGTACACGGATTCCCGTGCTGTGCGCCTTTTGAATGACATCAGCTAAGGGATCATAGCCGGCTGGCCGTATCAGGTGTGATTTGGGAACCAGACGACTATTGTAAAATGCGTCTCCGCGTCCGCGGATTTGGACATAAATATCGGTAAAGTTGCCACTCATGGCGAAGTGAATCATCCGATCCACCCTGGCTTCGGTCGTCATGGTGCCCCGCACCACCCAGAGACCTTTCACCCGGAGTCGAGCTTCCAATGAGCCCGCCAGGAGTGTCATAATAAAAAAGACAGGGAATATCCCTGTCTTTAAGCGTTTCGCCATGATCATTTGTAAGCACACAAGTTCGTGCTTAGGCCTTGGTATCGTCTGCTTTCGGCTCCTCCACCGATGGTTCTTCATCAGGTGTTGCTTCAGCTTTTTCCTCAACCTCAGGTTCCGGCTTCTTCTCAGATTCAGGCGCTTTCTCGGCTGGTTTGGCAGCTTTGGGCGCGAGCTTCTTCGGTTTCTTGGTCTCCTCTTTACCTTCGGTGGCAGTGATTTGACCTTCAAAATCCACCAGGGATAGAATCGAAATGGGTGCTCCGTCATTAGGGCGACTCCCCAATTTGGTGATACGGGTATACCCGCCATTCCGATCCTGATAAAGGGGTGCGATTTCGTCAAACAGGACCTTCACCACATCTTTCCGATGTAGTTTCCGTAAAACCATCCGCCTGGCGTGCACATCTCCCTTTTTGGCTTTGGTAATGAGACGCTCAACATAACTACGCGTTTCCAAGGCCTTAGGGTGAGTGGTTTTTATCTGTTTATAGAGAATCAGATTCGCAGCCATATTGGCCAGCATCGCTTTACGATGACTGGCAGTCCGGTTCAGCTTTCTTCCGCGCTTTTGGTGTCTCATACTATCTACCTAATAAATTCAGCTTATAAAAAATAAATCAACTTAACCATCCCGGTCACCGGAACAGTTACAATTGATTATACATCTTCCTTCAGATACTGGTCGATATCCATGCCGAAATGGAGTCCCAGTTCGGTGAGCTTCTCAGTGAGTTCTGATAGTGATTTCCGCCCGAAATTCTTGAAGCGGAGCATCTCATGGACATCCTTACTCACCAAATCAGCGATGGATTTGATATTGGCAGCCTGCAGACAGTTGTAGGAGCGTACGGATAATTCCAGTTCGTCAATACTCCGTTTCAACTCATTCCGAATCCGCAAGACCTCTTCATCCACCTCGGAATCCGGTTCATGAATCTGTTGGGTTGTTTCTTCCATAATGAAAGCCTGCATATGCTGGACCATCAGATTGCCAGAATAGGACAACGCCTCTTCCGGTGTGATACTCCCATCCGTCTCAATGGTCAGATGCAGCTTTTCCATATCCACATCTTCACCACCCTGGAGTTGAATAACTTCAAATGAAGCACTCACCACGGGTGAAAAAATAGAATCGATGAAAATGGTACCAATGGGATAATCCGGCGGTTTGTTCTGGTGTGCGGGTACGTAGCCGCGTCCCTTACCAATCCGCAATTCCAATTTAGCATCAGCATCTTCGTTCAGTGAACAGATGAGCAAATCCGGATTCAGGACCTCAAATTGAGAATTTTCTTTCCCGATGTCGCCGGCTTTAAATTCACCCGGGCCTTTTAAATCCAGAATCACTTTATCCGGTTTTGGATCAATGAGCTTAAAGCGCACCGATTTCAGATTCAATACAATTTCAGTGACATCTTCACGCACACCGGGAATGGTGGAAAACTCATGAAGGACACCATCGATCCGCAGGGAGGTGATGGCCACACCAGGCACGGATGATAAAAGAATTCGCCGCAGGCTGTTTCCCACAGTGATTCCATAACCGCGCTCCAGAGGCTCAACAACAAAGGTTTCCTTGTTCGGACCGCTTTCTTTCTCCAGTTTGGTGTAAGAATTCGGTATGTTAAAATTAGGCATCTTTACCCTTCTCTGCGTCTAATGACTATTTCGAGTACAACTCGACCACG
>JAIPJR010000059.1 GCA_021734045.1 Fidelibacterota bacterium | reverse complement strand
GATAAGCGGGGTACTGGGACTGGTACCGCTTGCCGTGATGTAGTGTTCGTCGCCGCCTGTACCCGCGGCCTGTGTGTACACACCCCGGGCAACCACTTCCGGTTTTATTCTACCATCCGCCGTGGGACCGGGTGAACTGAAATTGGCCAAATCGCCATCGCTGTCAACGGCACCCACACTAATCACGCTATCGGCATCTGCTGGCGAAATAATGTGCCCCCAATTGGAACCACGCTCATTTCCGGCAGCCGTAACACAGACCATCCCCAGGCTGGCGGCAATATCCACAGCCTGCGTCGTTAGTGCAGTCTCCCCATCCATCTGGTCAAATGTGTACCAGTCAATGTATCCCAGTGAACTGGAAACCACATCTGCGCCCAACGCTTCGCCCCACTCTAAGCCGGCAACATAGTAATCTTCTTCGATTTGCGCTTCTTCGTTCACAATCTCAGTTTTGGCTAACAAGAACGCGCAATTAAATGCCACACCCAGTAAATTTCCTGGTGAATATCCACCCACTACAGATGCCGTGGCAGTCCCATGATCATGTTGACTGGAAAAATCACCTGCTTGATTCGTGGTTATGCTGTCATCCTGAATAAAATCATATTCGGCCACCACTCGTTCTGCCTGGAAGACTGAATGGCTGGTCAAATACCCCGTATCCAGCATGAGCACCCACACACCATCACCGGAATAGCCGTCATTGTGGGCGGCGATGGCATTTATCTGCTCCAGTTGTGCGTAGCTATTACCATAATCCTCAAAAATTTCATTGGCGTCATTGAGTTGATCAGGATTGCGCTGGACTTTCTTAAGAAACCGTCGTGAAACCCGCATCACCCGTTTGGTTTTCTTCACCATGGGCAGGCTGTTGATGTAATTTTCTTCCTGTTCGTTAGCCAGCACCGAAATGGCATTAAACCAACGACTAATCACACGAATCTCAACCCCCGACTCCAACACCTGCTGGATATAGGCTTCCGGAATTTCCACATCCATGTAATTCAAAATATCCCGGGTACCACGTAACAGCCGGCGTTCAATGGCCCGCTGGCTCACATGCGGCGCTGTAATCATCCCCCGGGCATAGGCCTCTTCAGCCTGCCCTTTGTCATGAAAAATGACCCAGATTGGGCGGCGTTCGGCCCCTGATCCGTTGGATTGATTGACCGTTGAATTAGCTAACACGCCCGCATTGGGCATTACCAGCAGCCCTATCACAAGAATCGGCCAAAAGTGATGAAAGGATTTCATTTGTCGTCCCGTTGAGAGGCTAATGTATACCTGCTTGTACCAAATACAAGCAAATATGTAACGATTTAATTACCGATTAGCAGCTATTAATAGCGGGACATTCCCGGTTCAATTTCATCCGCCCAACGCTCGATCCCGCCATCCAGATTGTACACGCGCTCAAAACCCCGTTGCGCCAGAAAATGACACACATGAACGCTGCGAATCCCGTGATGGCAATAGACAACGAGCGGTTGTAAAAGCTTGATTTCTGGTATTTTATCAGGAATTGTGGACATGGGAATATGCACCGCGTCAGGCAATCGGCAAATTGCCACCTCCCATGCTTCACGAATATCCAGAAGCGTGAATTTATTCCCGTCCGCAAGGTGGGTTTGGAGCTCTCTCGGCGTCAGATGATTCAAAGTGAACTACTCTGCAGCAGGTTTCACATCCTCCGACAGGCGGATGTGTAATTCCTTTAGCTGTTTTTCGTCCACAAACGACGGTGCCTCATCCATCAATGACATGGCGGAAGTGGTTTTGGGGAAGGCGATCACATCCCGGATATTCTCCGTGCCACTCAGCAACATGATCAATCGGTCAAATCCAAAAGCGATTCCGCCATGGGGTGGTGCACCGTACTGAAACGCCTTCAGGAGGAAGCCGAATCGCCGTTCCGCCTCTTCCGCTGACATACCCAGCAGCTTAAACATCTGCTGCTGCATTGCCTGCTGATGGATACGGATTGAGCCGCCTGCCACTTCGTAGCCATTTATTACCAGATCATACGCACGAGCCCGCACTTTGGCCGGGTCTGATTCCATCAAGGGCACATCCTCAAGTTGGGGAGAGGTGAACGGATGATGCCGGGCCACATATCGACCTGCGTCCGGGCCAAATTCCAGCAGAGGGAAATCCAGAACGAACAACGGCTTGAATATATTTTCAGGAATCAGATTCTCCCGCCGGGCAATTTCCAGACGTAGTGCACCCAGTGTTTGCAAGGCGCGCTCACCATCCTCATCCGCCACAAAAAACAGAATATCATTATCCGCCACATCCCAGCGTTTACGAATACTGGCAAGTTGCTCGTCGGTAAAAAATTTACTGATACCCCCGGACAAACCGCCATTCTCGGCCTTCATAAAGGCGAGTCCTTTGACACCGTAGTAGGTTTTTACCCAATCGGTGAGTCCGTCGATGACCTTGCGGGAGTATTTGTCGGCCAGATTTTCAGCCACAATGGCTTTCACCCGGCCACCATTGGCGAGAACGCTCTTGAAGCCTTCAAATTGACTCTCGGAAGCAAAATCCGCGAATTCACGCAGCTGCATTTCAAACCGCACATCCGGTTTATCACTACCATACGTCTCCATTGCTTCCTGGTAACTCATTCGCGGAAATTCCTCAGGCAGCTCCTCACCGCGCACACGCTTAAAAATGGACCGGGTTAGTCCCTGTGCCAGGTTTAGAACATCATCCTGGTCCACGAAGGACATTTCAATATCAATCTGCGTGAATTCCGGCTGGCGGTCAGCCCGCAAATCCTCATCACGAAAACACTTCACAATCTGGAAATAGCGATCGAAACCACCAATCATAAGTAGCTGTTTGTAGGTTTGTGGCGATTGGGGAAGCGCGTAAAATCGGCCTTTGTGTAACCGGCTGGGCACCAGATAATCCCGGGCGCCCTCCGGTGTGGATTTCATCAAAACCGGTGTTTCCACCTCGATGAAATTTCGCTCCGCCAGGTAGGAACGCGTTGCCTGGTAGGTTTTGTGTCGAATGGCCAGGCTACGCTGTATTTCAGCAGTCCGGAGTTCCAGATAGCGATATTCCAGGCGTAACTCCTCACTGCCGCTTTCACGATTAGAAACCAAAAATGGTAAGGGCGCCGACTCACTCAACACCTCAAGCTCGGTCACGTCCAGCTCAATTTCCCCCGTGGACATTTTGGAATTGATATTTCCCTTGGGTCGCGGACTCACCACGCCCTTCACTGCAATCACATCTTCCAGACCCAAGCGTTTCGCATCTGCTGCAATTTCTGGCACTTTCTCAGGACTAAAGGTGACTTGGGTTTTACCATACCGATCCCGGAGATCGATGAAGATTAACCCACCGTGATCACGGTTTGTAGCAATCCAGCCATTGAGAATTACTTCCTGATTGATGTGTTCTGCAGTCAATTCTCCACAAGTGTGTGTTCGTTTAAGTCGCATACGCTTCCTTCTACTTCCCTTTTTGCTGCGGCAAATGTAATCGGTTCACATCTCTGCCGCAAAAATCCATTTCACCCATTCGCATAAATAAAAAAGCCGCTCATTCCGGAGCGGCTTCTCAATGTTTCAGGTCATTCTCAGTTACGATTTTGACCGTTCAGCAATCCGCATCCGGTTCAGCGCGCGCTCCATAGCATCAAGATCTTGCTGTTCCGCTTCCAGTTCCCTGGTCTTTTCTGCCAAATGCTGTTTGGCGCGCTCATAGGCTGTCTGCGCCCTTTGTACATCAATGGCTTCAGCCGGCTCGGCGGTTTCCACCAATAACTGTACGTGGTTGGCTTTGATTTCCGCGTAACCACCACTGGTGGCCATGTATTTCACCACACCGCTGCGCTCGATTTTTATCTCGCCCACATCCAGTGCAATCATGGCATCCACATGACCCGGTAACACACCAAACAGACCGTTGGTGCTGGGCGCCCGCAGATAACTCACCTGTCCCTCGTCAAAGACGCGTGTTGGTGTGATGATTTCCAAATGAAAAGTATTCGCCATGTGCATCCAGTCCCGGAATTAGAGTCGTTTAGCCTGGTCAACAACCTCATCAATGCTGCCTGCGAAGAGGAATGCACGCTCCGGATATTCATCCATTTCACCCGCCAGAATTGCTTCAAAGCCGGAAATGGTGTCTTCCAGCGATACATAGCGACCTTCGGTACCGGTGAATGCCTCGGCCACGAAGAATGGCTGGGAAAGAAAGCGCTGAATACGACGGGCGCGTTGCACCACGATCTTGTCTTCATCACTTAATTCATCCATACCCAGAATCGCAATAATGTCCTGCAGGTCTTTGTTTTTTTGTAGAATTTCCTGCACCTGTTTGGCCACATCGTAATGTCGATCGCCTACAACGCGCGGATCCAGAATCCGGGAAGTTGACCCCAACGGATCCACAGCCGGATAAATCCCCAATTCCGAAATGGCGCGATCCAATACCGTTGTGGCATCCAGGTGAGCAAACGTGGTCGCCGGCGCCGGATCGGTTAAATCGTCAGCCGGCACATATACCGCCTGCACAGAGGTTACTGAGCCGCGTTTAGTCGAGGTGATTCGCTCCTGTAAATCACCCATTTCAGTAGAAAGTGTCGGCTGATATCCTACCGCTGAAGGCATGCGGCCCAGCAGCGCCGATACTTCTGAACCAGCCTGGGTAAACCGGAAAATATTGTCAATAAAGAGCAACACATCCTTGCCCTCTTCATCACGGAAATACTCCGCCATTGCCAGACCTGACAAGGCTACCCGCAAACGAGCGCCCGGTGGTTCGTTCATCTGACCGAACACCATGGCGGTCTTATTAATTACACCGGATTCGGTCATTTCCATATAAAGATCATTGCCTTCACGGGTACGCTCTCCGACACCGGCAAAAATCGAATAACCACCGTGCTCGGTCGCAATATTCCGGATCAGTTCCTGAATCAATACGGTCTTGCCCACACCGGCACCGCCAAACAGACCTGTCTTTCCACCTTTGGAATAGGGCTCCAACAGGTCAATAACTTTAATGCCGGTTTCCAAAATTTCCGCTCCCGTGGACAAGTCCTCCAGGAGTGGCGCACTGCGGTGAATGGGATCGCGGCGCTTGAATTCCGGTGCAGGCTTCCCATCAATCAGATTTCCCGTAACATCAAAAATTCGGCCCAGCGTCTCCGGTCCAACAGGAACCGTGATGGGGTTGCCGGTGTCTTCCACATTTGTGCCTCGCTTCAGACCATCAGTGGAATCCATAGCCACTGTGCGTACGACCTCATCCCCCAGATGCTGAGCAACTTCCAGTACCAGTACGGAACCATCGTCGTGTTTGATATTCAACGCATTCATGATATCCGGCAGATTGCCTGCTTCGAACTGGACATCTACCACAGCACCCATGATCTGGACGATTTTTCCTGTCTTCGCCATATAGCGTTACCTTTTATTAAATCCTGTTGTTTTCATTTGTGTGAGCTGCATTATTTTGAACTTTCCATTAATGCTTCCGCACCACTGACAATTTCTAAAATTTCGTTGGTGATAGCAGCCTGACGCGCCTTGTTGTATTCCAATTCCAGCCGGCCGATTAATTCACCCGCATTGGTGGTGGCATTGTCCATCGCCGTCATCTGAGCAGCCATATTAGCGGCCCAGGATTCAAGCAGAAAACGCCACATCTGTACGGTTAAATGCCGTGGAACCAGTGACTGAACGACCGCTTCTTTCGATGGTTCAAACAGATAGTCGGCTGTGTCAATTTCTTCGTCCTCTTCCACCACCAGGGGCAGATAATTGAGCTTCACCAACCGCTGACTGGCCACATTCTTAAATTCGTTGAAAATCACAACAATCTGGTCGTATTCACCCTTTAAATAGCGCTCGGTGATGCTCGCGGTAAATTCCGCCGCATGACCAAAATTCAGTTCATTCCAGAATTCTGTGTGACTTTCCACCACATCGTAGCCACGCTTGGTAAAGTAATCGCGTCCCTTTTTACCGATGCAAATCAGCTCGGCATTTTCTTTTCCCACCTCGTGAATAGCCTTCTCGGCAAACTTAATCACGTTGGTATTAAAACTGCCGCACTGCCCCTTGTCAGAGGTGAAAATCACAAATCCCGTCTTCTTAAAGTCACGGATGGCCAACAGCGGGTGCAACGACCGGTCAATATTGGGCAGCAGGTTCTTCAGTACACCGTTAATCCGGCGGGCGTATGGTCGTGCCTGTTCCATATTGGCCTGGGAACGGCGTAGTTTGGCAGCCGCCACCATTTTCATGGCTTTGGTTACCTGCTGAATATTCTTAATCGACGCGATCCGCGTCCGGATGTGTTTCAGATTCGCCATAACTTATGCGATAAATCCCTTCACAAAATCCTGGACTGCCTGGGTTAATCCCTTCTCGATCTCCTCGGTGAGTTTTTTATCGGTGGTAATCTTCTTCAGCAGATCACCATGGCTTGATTCCATGTGGTCCAGGAATTGTTTTTCAAAATCCTGAATCTTTTCCAACGAAATTTCATCCAGAAATCCCCGGGTACCGGCGAACAGAATGGCAACCTGTTTTTCCACCGGCATGGGGGCGTACTGTTTCTGCTTGAGAATTTCGTACATGCGTTCACCGCGGGCCAAACTCTGCTGGGTTGATTTATCCAGGTCTGATCCAAACTTGGCGAATGCCGCCAATTCACGATACTGCGCCAGGTCCAGTCGCAGACGGCCGGCGATTTTTTTCATGGCGCCGATCTGGGCATTACCACCCACACGGGACACTGAAATTCCCACATTCAGCGCGGGGCGCTGCCCCGAATAAAAGAGGTTCGTTTCCAGGTAAATCTGGCCATCGGTGATTGAAATGACATTGGTGGGGATATAGGCAGAGACATCTCCAGCCTGGGTCTCGATAATCGGCAGAGCCGTCAGTGAGCCACCACCCAATTCATCTGAAAGTTTGGAAGCCCGCTCCAGCAAACGGCTGTGCAGATAAAACACATCACCCGGATAGGCTTCACGACCCGGCGGACGGCGCAGCAATAACGACATCTGTCGGTACGCAACGGCATGCTTTGAGAGGTCATCGTAAATGATTAAGGCATGCTTCCCATTATCACGGAAATATTCCCCGATCGACGCACCCGCGTAAGGAGCCATGAACTGCAAGGGGGCAGGATCAGAGGCATTGGCGGCAACAATCGTGGTGTATTCCATCGCCCCGGCAGCTTCCAGCTCAGCCACCACGCGGGCAACGGTGGATGCTTTCTGACCAATGGCCACATAAATACAATAAACCGGATCATCGGTTTCGTGGGTGTACTTCTGGTTGATAATGGTGTCCAGCGCCACTGCAGTTTTTCCCGTCTGACGGTCACCAATGATCAATTCGCGCTGACCACGACCGATGGGAATCATGCTGTCAATGGCTTTCAAACCGGTCTGTAGCGGTTCATGAACGCCCTTTCGCGCAATAACGCCCAGCGCTTTCCGTTCCACCGGATAAAACTCGTTGGTTTTTATTTCACCTTTGCCGTCAACAGGCTTGCCAATGGGGTTAATAACCCGGCCTAAAACGGCATCACCAACACCAACTTCCACCACTCGGCCGGTACGCTTCGCAAGATCCCCTTCACGGACCAGTCGGGTATCACCAAACAGCACCAAACCGACCTCGTCCTCTTCCAGGTTCATTGCCATGCCAAACACGCCGTTGGGAAGCTCCACCAGCTCGGAAGCCAGTACATTTTCCAAACCGCTGACACGGGCGATACCATCACCGACCATGATGACTTCACCGACTTCCGCCACATCATAGGACACATTCATCTGGTCCAGTTCTTTGCGGAGTAACGATGTAATCTCGTCTGTGCGGATTTCCATATATCTCCTCAGCCTCAGTTTATGACTGAATCAAGTTCTTTTTTAATTGTCCCAGCCGCGATGCCAGGGAACCATCAATTACCGTATTACCAACGCGCAACCGTAAGCCACCAATGACGTTCGGATCAATCACCTGGTCAAGGTCAGGCTCTTTCCCAAATGCTTTCACTACCTGTTCCGTGAGCGTTTTGACCTGCGTCTCGGTAAGTTCAACACTCGAAGTGGCCACGACCTTTACGGAGTTATTCCGCTTTCGGTATAGCACCTCCACCCGCCTGGCAATCACAGGCAGCAATTTCAGGTCTCTGCGTTCAGCCAATTCCAGGACAAACGACAATAAGACCGGGTGGAATTGTTTTTTGAACAAACCTTCCAGCAATTGACGCTTTTGGTCAGCGGTTACACGCATGCTGGTGAGCAGCGCCTTCAAAGCACTCACCTGTCGAATGACTGCTACAAAGGAATACACCTGGGCAAATACCAGGTCCAGAGCATTCTCCTGCTCAGCCACATCCAGCAATACCCGGGCATAATTCCGACTTTTAATTGCCAGATTCATGCTCAGTTCTGCCCAAATTCCCGAAGGGTTTCGTTAATCAAGCGCTCATTATCTGCCTTGGAAACTTCTTTTCCCACCACCTTGGCTGCTGCCAGAAGCGACAGATCCACGATTTGATTACGAATCTCAGCAATAGCCTTGTCACGCTCAGCCTCAATTTGCCGCTCAGCCTGTTTCATCAGACTTTCGGCTTTGGCTTTCGCGTCTTCCAGGATATCGCCTTTCATCTTTTCAGCGGTAGACTTGCCGGCCATCACAATCTCTTGTGCCTCCTTGCGAGCCTTGGCTACCATTTCATCATATTCTTTGGCGACCTTTTCCGCTTCCAGACGCGCTTCATTGGCTTGAGCCAGAGAATCCTTGATGAATGCTTCACGCTTCTCCAGCATGGTGATCATGGGCTTCCAGGCTTTGGTTCCCAAAATCAGCAGGACCACCAGAAACGTGACCCAGGTCCAGAACATTAGCCCGGTGTCGAAACTCATCAGATTTTCCATAATGCCTCCGGCTGATCCACTGTTACGCAGTCAGATTTACTTCAATACAATCAGCAGGGCGACAACCTCACCGATAATGGCAACACCTTCCAGCAGGAAGAGCGGCAGGTTTACCGCACCGGTGATGGCGCTGGCAGCTTCCGGCTGTCGGGCGATACCCTCGGCGGCAGCGCTGGCCAACCGGCCAATTCCGTATCCGGCACCAATCAAAATCAATCCGACGCCAATTGCAGCGCCCAGATATGCGAGTGCTAATTCCATTTACAAGACCTCCCTTTGGTACTTAGAGCTTGTTCGTTTTGTGTTATTGAATGTTGGGTTTTCTTCTATCACCAACGTCTCCTCAGACAATGCTTCAGATTGCCCGCTAACGGACTGCCGGCTCACACCGTGCAGTAATTTTTGACTTGAGAATTGAAAAGAACTTTTGGAATGCTGTGTAGAAATCTGGAGCCCCCTCGCGACAGAGTTTAGTCCCTAATGATGCGGGTGAATGGACATGCCGATAAATACTGCCGAAAGCAGCGTAAACACGTATGCCTGGACCACACAAACAATCATTTCCAGAAAAGTAATACCCACATTCATAAGCACCGATCCAACCCCCACATACATATTGTGCAGCATAAAAATCGGTGCGAAAATCGCCAGCATGGCCACATGACCCGCCGTCATATTGGCGGCAAGTCGCATGGTGAGCGCAAACGGCCGTACAAACATTCCCATAATCTCGATCGGTATCAGAATAAACATCACCGGCCAGGGAATACCACCCGGGACGATATTCTTCCAGTGACCAAAAAATCCATGCTCCTTTATCCCGGCGACAATCACAGCAAAGAAGGTGATGATAGCCAGAGCAGCCGTCAGATTGATATTTCCTGTGGCTGTGGTCCCACCATGCCCATGGTTGATATAATTAAAAATGGGGATTAACCCCAAAAAATTCATCGTCACGATTAAGAAGAAAAAGCTCATGAGCAACGGTGCGTAGGTGGCGGCGTGACTGGCGCCTACATTGGGAATGACGATCGCCGAACGCACCCAGCCAACAATCGTCTCAAGAAAATTTAGAAATCCCCGCGGTGCGGAAAAATCACCCTTCCGGTACCGGCGTGTGGGGATTAAAAACAGCGCCATCAAAACGATGGCGGCGATCCACAGCATAATCACATGTTTGGTAATGGAAATATCGAGCGGACCGAGTGACAGTGGGACCATCACATCACTATTCGCCACATGCTCAATGATCTTTGTTCCGATTGGTTTTCCAGCTTCTGCAGCCCCGGCAGACATCTACTCGCTCTCCAAATTTTCAGACACCACTTGCTCCAGCAAAGGCCGGATATGATAAGCCTCGCTCAAGTGCCACGCAAGAAAGTTTATAAGCAAAGATGAGATAAATGGTAACAATTCCACATTCTCACTTGTAGCCATGATGACAACCCATAAACCAATGAGGAGTATCTTTGCCATAAAACTATATAACATAAAGGCTTGCGCCTTTTTAAAAGTAAGCCGTTTCTGACGAGAAAAGAGCCATAATGAGACAGCAGAAATTGCCACGGGCAACAGTGCGCCAGCTAAAATTGCTACCGCCCAGGCAGCCCGATTGGTGATGAATAAACCCACAATTACCAACCCGTTTACCAGGGCTGCGGGAACTAAAATTTTAAGCGCAGGATTCATGAGGATTTTCCCGAAAACATCAGCTTCCACAATTCATACATTCCCACCGCAACTCCCAACAAGGCACAGGTAAGCAAGCCCCAAGGCTCCCAACCGAATTTTTTGTCCAGGAAGTATCCCAGTAAACTCATACCTACCACACTACCACTGATCATGGATGCTCCAGCCAGGACATTATTGTGTGAATATTTCTGTTCAGAATCTTGGGAATTGTTTTGCCTGGGGTGTTGTTCAGCCATTGGAAGCAGAGAGCAGATCTGATGTGTCTTCACGGGTAGGTTTGGTGGCAGACATGGTACTTTTGCCCTCAAAAACAGCGCCATCTTCGATTATCAGGCGGCTGGAAACGATATCACCCTTGAGTTTGGCGTATTTACTCAGAACGACCTTCCCCTGTACCGTCACATCCCCCTCGACTACACCACCTACAATGGCGTATTCGCCGGTAAGTCCGCCATGGATGACGCCGGTTTCAGAGACGGTAACAAACCCGGTTGCCCTCACGCTACCATCTACCTCACCATTTATATGGATGCTGCCCTGGACAATCATATCGCCGGTAACATGACTCCCCCGACCCACGATTGTTTCAATGCGTTGTAAGCGATTATTTGACATACTCAATTCTCTATTGCTTCAGGAAAATTACTACTATTGTAAACGGTAAACTCGGGAATCAGCGAGAGCGGATCCTGCGGTACCCCATCCAGCCAGATTTCAAAATGCAGATGGGCACCCGCTGAATGGCCTGTGTTGCCCAAAATAGCAATGGGTTCACCACGGTCCACCAGTTGTCGCGGTTCCACCAGATTCCGCTCGTTGTGCGAATAAACCGTCATATATCCATTTTGATGATCTATGATGACCATATTACCGTAATAATAGGTCCAGCTTGAAAATACCACAAACCCCTTGGCGGCAGCTTTCACCACCCGGTCATCAATGGATGACAGGTCCACGCCCATGTGGTCGGACAGTGAAAATTTTGATTTCACCCGGAAAGGTGCATTCACAAACCCCCGGATCGGCGGATAGGTGGGAAGATTTTCCAGCATACCTTCTGTGCGATACATACCGCTGGGCAGGGTAATTTCAGTGCCCAGCGCTGTGGGATAAGCCGTCAGAATCGAGTCGGCATTATCCGGAAGATCCAGTTGAGCACCCAGGGACTTACGTATAAAATCATTCACCTGCTTGATCCGCCGGTAGTCATCCAGCACACGCTGGACTTGACTGCGCTCCTGCACCAGCAGCTCATTTTCAGCAACCAACTGCTCATACTCCAAAGCCCGGGGAATCAGATAAATCCCAGATATGATAAATACTAAAAGCAGCAACACCACACTACCCAAAAGCCACCGCAATGCTAATGCGCTAAGGGTGAATGACCGACTGGGAGCCTGATTATCCGGTAAAACCAGAAACGTATATTTATCGATTTTCACGATTTCAACTTTTTAAATCATCCATGATTTCCAGTAAGCGCTCCAGGTCATCTGCAGAGTAGTACTCAATCTCAATCCGCCCTTTACCTTTTTTATTGGCCTGTCGGAGTTGAACCCGCGTCCCGAAAACCGTCATGAGGCGTTCTTCAATATTACGCACAAAAATACTCTTGGTAGTGCCAGACCCTGACGGCGTGGCTGACGCTGTTTTTTGACTCAGTTTGCGCACCAGGACTTCTGTTTCCCGCACGCTCAACGCTTCTTTAATAATACGCCGCCAGAGATTAACCTGCTGCCGCCCATCTTCAACACCCAGCAATGCCCGGGCGTGTCCAGCGCTGATCTGTAAATTCCGCAAACTGCGCTTGATTTCATCCGGCAGCTTCAGTAGACGCAACGTATTGGTCACCGTGGACCGGTTCTTTCCCAGACTTTCCCCCAGTTTTTCCTGAGAAATACCATACTTATCAATGAGCAGCCGGTAAGCCTCTGCCTCCTCTACCGGGTTCAGGTTTTGGCGCTGCAAATTTTCAATCAACGCCAACTCCATCATATCCACGTCGGAATCCACTTCCAGCAGATAGGCCGGAATCTCATCCCATCCTAATGACTTGGCAGCACGCCAGCGTCGCTCCCCGGCTACGATTTCATAATGATCTTCCACCCGGCGTACCGTGATGGGCTGGACCAATCCCTTGGCTTCTAACGAAGCAGCCAGCTCCTCCAATGCCTCCGCGTCAAAATCCTGGCGCGGCTGAAACGGGTTGGGAATAATCGCGTCAATAGGAATTCGCGTGACAGAGTTGCTCAATGCACCGGCATCCACATCCTCATCCGGACTCTGATACGACTGGATGATGGCCTGCAAGCCCTGACCTAAGCGTTTTTTGGGCTGCTTGTTATCTGACTCAGGCACGCTCCAGGAGCTCCTCGACTAAATTCATATAATTCACGGCACCGGTGGAGGTGGCGTCATATAAAATAATGGGTTTACCAAAACTGGGTGCTTCACTGAGGCGCACATTTCGGTTGATGAAGGTCTTATACACACGGTCTTTAAAATAGGACCTCACCTCGTCCACCACCTGCTTACTTAGATTCAGACGGCTATCGTACATGGTCATGACCACACCTTCGATCACCAGCGCCTTATTCACCGATTTCTGCACTTGGCGCACCGTATTCAAAAGCTGCCCCAGCCCTTCCAGTGCATAATATTCGCACTGAATGGGTATGATAAGCGAATCGGCCGCTGTGAGGGAATTGAGTGTCAGTAATCCCAGTGAAGGTGGACAATCAATAATGGTAAAATCGTATTCATTTTCCAGCTCCGACAGGGCATTTTTCAATATCCGCTCCCGGGCGATAGCAGCAATCAATTCCACTTCGGCACCCACCAGGGAGGGATTCGCAGGCAACACATCCAGGTAGGGAAGCTGGGATTTCTGGATGACTTCCCGTACCGGGTTCTGTCCCAGGAGAACCTGGTAAACATTGGGAATTTCGCCATTGATGTGAATACCGATACCGGTGGTCGCATTGGATTGGGGGTCCATGTCAACCAGCAGGGTTTTTTGCTCGGCAACCGCCAAACCGGCCGCAAGATTCACCGAAGTGGTGGTTTTACCAACCCCACCCTTCTGATTCACAATCGCGATTATTTTTCCCATAAGTCCTTGATTATCAACAATTTTCAACAACACCCCACCAAAGCGGAGCAATATAGCCGCCCCGTCAGGCAAAAACAACGACCGATAGTAGCCATGCCGCCCGTTGGGAAGCAAAGAGATTTTTTATCACATTACCAATGCCCTTTCCCTTGAATTGTATTACACCTCCCTCTAAATTCGCGCCACAAACAGAAGGAATTCAGATGTTTTTAGGAACCGTGGTTGGAACCGTCTGGTCAACGAAAAAAGTGGCAGAAGTAAAAAATCTGCGGTTTCTCATCGTCCACCCCAAGGAACTGGATAAGGCACCGACACAAAGCATGGTGATCGTCGCTGATATATTGGGTGCCGGTGTGGGTGAAGATGTGATTTGTGCCTATGGACACGCAGCGCGGAAAGCAGTCCAGCCCGCCAATCCGACGGAGCTTGCCATTGAGGCAGCAGTGATTGGTATCGTGGATTCCCTGGAGACAGATGATCAGCTTATTCAACGCGTTTTAGCTGCTACAGCGGATAAACACGGTTCATAGCAACTTACGGAAATTTTAACATGGCACTTAGCGAAGAACAGATTCGAAATATCGTCATCTCAATCCGAGAAAAGCTGGGTCCCGATGCCTCTCCGGCGTTGATAAAAACGGCGGCTACCGAAGCCATTCGGGAAATTGATTCTCAGCAAACCACCTCCGGTGAACCGGCCGACCTTACCAATCGTGTGGTGGTCTCCATTTTCGGACACAATAAAATGGGCATTTTGGCTGGTGTTACCGGTGTGCTGGCACAAAACCGCTGCAATATCATTGACATTTCACAAAAAATTATGGGCGACCTGTTCACCATGATCATGGTGGTGGATATCGGGACCAGCGCGCTGGATATGACCGGATTAAAGGAGCAGCTCAATCAAAGCGCCAATCAATTGGGTGTGAAAATTTTTGTGCAGAATGAAGCGGTCTTCACCGCCATGGACCGACTTTAATTTGTCTTAACACCAATCTCGGATATATAACCAGCGATTAATTTTCTGCTGCTAAATGCAGCTCAACTTGCGTTACGCTACTTCATCAGCCTTGTCCGATGGACCGTTTTGAGATTCAGCTGGTGTGATTGGGTATTTCTCTCACGCACTTCCTCGTTCACTTGATCACCCACATACCCATGCCTGATTTGGCACTGTTCGTATTACATTATCCATCCATTAATAATTGAAAACGAGGTTCTCCCATGTTGCCCTATCAGATCATTGAAAAAAAATCATACGGCAAGGCATTAACGCCGGAAGAAATAGCATTTTTTGTCAACGGATACACGCGGGATGACATCCCAGACTATCAAATGAGCGCATTACTCATGGCCATTTTTATCAATGGTATGACGAATGAAGAGACGCTGGCGCTCACCAAGGTGATGTTGGAATCCGGTGACCGGCTGGACTTTGCCGCAGCAGATGGTTTTGTGGCGGATAAACACTCCACCGGAGGCGTGGGTGACAAAGTCTCCCTTATCCTGGCACCCGTGCTGGCGGCATTGGACATTAAAATCCCCATGATCTCCGGGCGCGGATTGGGTCACACCGGCGGGACGCTGGATAAACTGGAATCTATCCCGGGATTTAACGTGAACCTCTCTGGGGATGATTTTCAGAAAATGGTGCTCACCAACGGCGTCAGCCTGATCGGGCAAACCAAAAACATCTGTCCCGCAGATAAAAAGTTATACGCCCTGCGGGATGTGACTGCGACGGTGCGCTCAATCCCACTTATCTCCGCCAGCATCATGAGTAAAAAAATCGCCGAGGGCATTCAGGGACTGGTGTTGGATGTTAAAACCGGCTCCGGTGCTTTCATGCCAAGTTACGACGATTCCAAAGCGCTCGCTGAATCGCTGGTTGCCATCGGAAAACTATATGGCATTCAAACCACGGCGCTCATCACCGATATGAATCAACCATTGGGACGCAAGATCGGTAACTGGTTGGAAGTGGAGGAATCCATTGCCGGCCTGCAAGGAAATGGTCCGGAAGACCTCATGATGGTTACGCTGGCATTAGGGGCTGAGATACTCCAAATGGCAGATCCGCAGCTATCAGCGGAGGACGCTCACAAGACACAGCTGGCCGTGATCGAAAATGGTGCTGCGCTGGAAAAATTCATGACCACAACACGCCTTCATGGTGGTGATACAAAAGTCCTCGAAAAGCCTGATAACCACTCGAGGGCAACACATCGTGTGGATTATCCCGCGCCCCGTTCCGGTTCACTCCAAACCATTGATACGATGCAACTGGGATTTCTGGGAATTGAGCTGGATGCAGGTCGGCGGAAAACCAGTGATAAAATTGATCCGGATACCGGATTTGTCATTCATAAGCGGCTGGGAGAAAAGGTTCAAACCAATGAACCGCTCATAACCATCCACGCCAATAAAAAACCGGCATTGGATTCGGTAATGTCACAGATGGAGAAGGTTTTTAAGATTGGAGATGAACCGGCTCACACGCCAACTCTGATTTATGAAAAGATTGGGTGAGGAACACTCAGCACAATTACCCTTCGATCCCTGACCGTTACGAATCGGCCCGGCGCATCAAGGAATCAGGATGTCATTACGCTGAACGAGATCATTTAGGCTTCACCCCGCCAAACACCCGGTGCTCCACTGAAAAAAGCCGATTGGCCGGTTCTGTATTGATGTGACTGGCCACCACCAGCCCGGCATAAATCATGTGATCACCGCTGCGAACTTTAGATTTTACCACACACTCAAAATTGGCTGCCGCGTCAGAGAGCAGGACATTATCAATTTTCGTTGCCGGCTGGGTTTTAGCGCCTGATTCAGCCAGTTTGTCCATTTCGCGACCGGAATGATTCCCGAAGAATTCAACCAAATCCCCCATGGATTCGGAGGGGAGCACGAACACAAATTCACCGCTGTGCTCAATGGCATCGTACGAATACCGCTCAAATCCGATAGATATCGCCACCATGAGCGGGTCAATACTGGTGAACATGGCCCAAGCCATTGAGATGGGATTATACTTGCCGTTTTTATCCCTGATAATGCTGATATGCACCGGTTCCGGAAATTTTTTCGACTTCGCTTCGCTATAAGGTACTTGTTTCTGCATGATGATAACCTAATGGATTGGGTAACGATTTTCATGTCATTTTCAAGGATTTGGCGCAAAGATTGCAATAATAATTAACCAATATGAAATGCTGCCAATCGCAAATAGATGACAATTTCAGTCAAACAATTACACCACCGGCACCGCTTGGTTTGCGGACGGCTGGGATATACGGGGGAAACGAGAAGCGAGGAGGCTTTCGATGGATAAGGAAATAAGGGAACAAGCCATCACGGTCAGCGATCTCACATTCGATTTATTGCGTTGCTGTGAGGTGAAAGAAAAAATGTTTGCCAAGGATCATAACCTGAAAGTAGCGGAGTTCCGTTGCCTGCGCATTATGGATGAAGATACGGTCTACTCGGTTCATGATCTGGCCATGTCGATGAAATTGTCGGCCAGTCGTCTGACTCGCATCATCGATGGCTTGGTGGCAAATGATCTGGTGAAGCGCGTGCAATCCAATGAGGATCGCCGGTACTCTAATATCAGCCTTACAACCAAGGGTCGCGGTGTTGTGCAAAAGCTCCAGGATGAATACACCAAAATTCATTCGGAAATGTTAGCCTATACCAATTCGGAAAATCGTCGTGAAATCATTCGGGGAATTTCCCTGATGCACGGCATTGTCCAGACCTGGCTGGACAAGAATTTTCCATTTCAATCGGTGGGGGGATAACCTTCGGGTCGTCCCGAATTTGAATTGTGTCGGGTCGGGGGAATTCATTACCTGGCACATGGGAAAATACCAGAAAGGCGATACGCGTGTATCGCCTTTTTGTTTTGTGCGTGCTTAGTTATTCGAAGAAATCGACGATTCCCGCACTTGAATCCGCACCTCCGGTCTCTATTTTACTGCCCATGCAAAGAAAAAATTCCAGTACCGTCAGCCGGAGGACCATATTAGCAACACTGGTTTATGTGCAGGATGGTGAGAAAACACTCATGCTGCATCGGGTGAAAAAAGAGAATGATTACCACGCCGGAAAATGGAACGGACTGGGCGGAAAATTCGAGCCCGGTGAATCTCCTGAAGCCTGCGCCATTCGCGAGGTTGCCGAAGAATCCGGATTACAGATAAAAAATCCCGAACTGTGCGGACATATTTTATTTCACTACTGTCCCGTTAAAAGTCCCATAAAAACAATTGGTTGCAGGATGACCCCTCTGAAAGTCGGGAGTTGGCTTGCATAAGTAGTTGATTTATTGGCACTTTCTCAAAAAGCGATACACTTAAAATCTGTAGAA
>JAIPJR010000058.1 GCA_021734045.1 Fidelibacterota bacterium | reverse complement strand
AAATTAGTGTCTTGCTGGACGGATCCGGCAGCGAAGTCAACCTGAACGAACTTTACATTGACACCGGTGAGCAGCACATGGTTAATCAGACCTACATTGATCATGCGGTTCCCCACACCACCAGCACGGAGCATTATCGCGGCGTCATGAATGACCACGGACATGGTGTCTTCACCGGTCGGGTATTGGTGCGGCAGGACGCTCAGAAGACAGATGCCCAGCAGATGAACAAAAACCTGTTGCTCTCCAAAACCGCTCAGGCCGACACCCGTCCTCAATTGGAAATTTTCGCTGATGACGTCAAGGCTTCTCACGGCGCTACCGTGGGTCAATTGGATGAGGATCAGATTTTTTACCTGCGCTCCCGGGGAATCGGTGAGGAGGCAGCACGGCATTTGCTGACTGACGCTTTCGCCAATGAAATTGTGAATAGCGTGCCTCATGATGAGATGAGACAATTCATCCAGACAATCGTCAACCGGCGACTCGGTTAGGTGAAAACCAGATGAATACCGATGTAAAAACACAAACCTCCACGGACACGTTTAACGCGGCCAAAGCTCGGCTTGATTTCCCGGCACTCCATCAGGAAGTCCATGGTCGGCCGTTGGTGTATCTGGACAATGCCGCCACAACCCACAAACCCGCTTCCATGATCGAGGCGGTAAACCGTTTTTACCAGCGGGATAATTCCAATGTCCATCGTGGCGTCCATTACCTGAGCCAAAAAGCCACCGGACAGTACGAGCGCGCACGTCAAACCGTAAGGCGCTTCATCAATGCCGCCGATGAGAATGAAATCATCTTCGTGCGGGGAGCCACGGAAGGGGTGAATCTCATTGCCCAGACCTTTGGCCGTCATTTCGTGCACGCCGGTGACGAGATTCTTATCTCCGAAATGGAGCACCATTCCAACATCGTTCCCTGGCAGATTCTGTGCGAACAAACCGGCGCCACATTAAAAGTCATTCCCTTCATGGACTCCGGTGAAATTGATTTGAATACCTACCAGTCGATGCTGAATCCGCGCGTGAAGCTGGTGGGGATTGTGCATCTTTCCAATACTCTGGGCACTATTAACCCCGTTGCCGAGATGGTAAAAATGGCCCACGCACAGGAAATCCCGGTTCTCATCGACGGTGCCCAGTCTGTGGCGCACCTGCCGGTAGATGTACAGGCCATTGATGCAGATTTTTTCGTGTTCAGTGGTCACAAAGTTTTTGGTCCTACGGGGATTGGTGTGGTCTATGGTAAAATGGATCGGCTGGATCAGCTGCAACCCTACCAGGGCGGTGGTGATATGATTCACTCGGTGACATTCGAAAAAACCATCTACGCCGATGTACCCCACAAATTTGAAGCCGGCACGCCCAATATCGCCGGAGCCATCGGTCTGGGCGCGGCATTGGAATATTTGACGAGTTGGTCTCTGGAAGAGATCATTCGCTATGAGAATGAGTTGCTGCGTTATGCTACGCAAGCGCTGAAAAAAATTGAAGGGCTCACCATCATCGGTAACGCGCAGAACAAGGCAGGCGTCATCTCATTCGCATTGGAAGATATTCATCCCCATGATATCGGAACCATCCTGGATATGGAAGGGGTTGCAGTTCGCACGGGACATCACTGCACCCAGCCCATCATGGACCATTACCAGATTCCCGCCACCACCCGGGTGTCGCTGGCATTTTACAATAATCAAGCGGATATTGACGCAATGATGCAGGCGCTGCAGAAAGCAATTGAGGTATTTCGATAATGTCTGAAATACGCGAACTCTACCAGGAATTGATACTGGACCACAACCGCAATCCGCGGAATTTTAAGCCCCTCCCGGATGCCAATCATCATTCGGAAGGATTCAATCCCCTGTGTGGTGATCACTACCATGTCTACATCAAAACCGATGAGAACGGCACTATTCAGGAAATCACTTTTGATGGGAAGGGCTGTGCCATTTCAAAAGCGTCCGCCTCACTTATGACCGGTTTTCTGAAAGGGAAATCGGTTGAGGAAGCGATCGTGGCATTCGATAGTTTTCATGATGTGGTTACGGGAAAAATTGATCCTGAAACCGGGATGGCAGAATTGGGGAAATTGGCTGTGTTCGCCGGTGTGCGGGAGTTTCCGGTGCGCGTAAAATGCGCATCCCTGGCCTGGCATACCATGAAAGCAGCATTAACCGAAACCGAAACCGTCATAAGCACTGAGTAATAGATTATGCATGAGAACCAACACGAAGAAACTATGACCGGCACGGAATTACACGAAAAAAAGTCATTGGAGCATGCCATCGTGTCGGCAATGAAGAGCGTGTATGACCCGGAAATTCCGGTGAATATCTACGACCTGGGCCTGATTTATAATATCGACATTCAGGAGGATAATTCCGTGGATGTCATCATGACACTCACCGCTCCCAACTGCCCGGTGGCCGGATCCCTGCCGGGGGAGGTGGAACGCAAAGTTGCGGAGGTTGAAGGGGTGCGCGAGGCTCGGGTACAGTTAGTTTTTGAGCCCATGTGGTCCAAGGAAATGATGTCGGAAGAGGCGCTTTTGGCGCTGGGATTACTCTAATTGACATGCCGGGCATGATGAACACATGAAATTCAGCACACAGGAAGAATATGGTTTGCGCTGCCTGCTGCAGGTGGGCCACAATGACCGCCCGGAAGGACTGACTATCCCGGAAATTGCCAAGCGCGAAGGCCTGTCGGTTCACAATGTAGGCAAATTATTGCGCATTTTACGGATGAATGGCCTGATTCAGAGCGTTCGCGGGAAAACCGGCGGTTACACGCTGGCAAAACCGGCGGAAGAAATCATCATCGGTGATGTGCTGGAGGTGCTGGGCGGGCGCTTATTCAATGGCCAATTTTGTGAAACCCACAGCGGTAGTGCTGATGTCTGTGTTCACCATACCCATTGCACTGTCCGCTCCCTGTGGTGTTCGATCCAGAATGTGTTGGATCGCGTCCTGCAGACCACCACACTTCGGGATTTATTGGATCAGAATCAGATGAGCTGGTGGGTGGACAGCCTGCAGACTTCCCTGGTCCATATCAAGCGTCCCACCGAAAAGTCAGAGCTGGCTCAATAAATTTTCACGCGGGGGCCATGACTTTCGTCAAGGCTCGCAGTACGACTCCCTCCTTATTTATAAATCCTAAAATATCGCTGCGCTCACTACAGACAGGCAGCTAACCATCGCCGTTTGTTTTATTTGGAAACCAACTGCGCATCTCGCAAGTTTACGCCCGACTGACAGAGGATAATTTTGACTGAACCTGCTCCCGGCAGGTCTTATTTGTAATTGGGGATGGGGATGATTCATTTCGACAACAGTTTTCGGCAATTCAGAATTGGTCTGGTCATCATTCTGGCGTTGGTTTTTATTCAGTGTGCCGGCTTTATTCCTACAGAAGAGGCACCTGCACACATTCGCCAAATGGACCGAAAATCGCGGGTTGCATTTAACCGGGTGAATGGCTGGCTGCAAACGACCAAAATCAGCCAAACACCGGTGCCATTACCCATCCCTACCAGTATTGACAGCCTGCATCGAAAACCAGATATCCAGGTGCTGGAAATTTATTTCAGCGAACATTTTTCCCACCTTCCGTGGCGGGAGGAAAATGTTGCCCGGGTGTATGGCGCAATTAAAAAAACCCTGGGCTGGCGCTTCCGGAATTACACCGTAAAACTGTATTCACTGGAAATTCCACTGGAACAGCTCATTCCCAACATTTTCCGCTCTGGCAGCGAGCGTTATGATCGTTTACGCATGCCCCTTTCAAATGGCAACCGTCCGGTACCAATTGTTCAAAATTTAAGCAAATCCACGGTTCCGGAATTTGGTCTCTGGGGACGGAATATTGTGGTGTGGCCCAGTCATGGTTGGTATTACAATAATCGGAAAGATGTGTGGGAATGGCAGCGTCCCCGGCTATTCCAAACCGTTGAAGATTTGCTTCCCTATGCTTTTGTCATCCCCTATCTGGCACCCATGCTGGAAAATGCCGGGGCGCATGTTTTCATTCCCCGGGAGCGGGATATCCAGACCCATGAAGTGATTATTGATAATGACAGTGCCAGCACGACCGGCAATAAGCCCAACCTGAAGATTTCGCAGACAATGGGGGGTGCTCCCATCTGGGAAGTGGGTGATTCGGTAGGATTCGCGGTAGGAAATCCACCCTACCCCGCCAATTTCAATCCCTTTGGACGGGGCGCTCAACTCGTGACCCGAACCGATACATTGGCTTCTGCCAGCGTTCACTGGATTCCACAAATCCCGGAAACGGGTGAGTATGCTGTGTATGTAACCTATTGTAGAACCGACAGCAGCTCGTCGGAGGTCCATTACCAGGTGCGGCATTTGGGGGGTGCTACCGATTTTCGCGTGAATCAGAGTATTGGGGGGAACACCTGGTTGTATTTGGGAAAATTCCGGTTTGCCACCGGCTATTCACCAAACTCGGGGGCGGTTGTATTGATGAATGACGCCATGGTTCCGGGAAAAGTCATCTCCGCCGACGCGGTCCGCTTCGGTGGTGGGATGGGGATTGTGATGCGTAATGGTCGCACCAGCGGGCGCCCTAAATTCACCGAAGGCAGTCGCTACTACCTCCAGTATGCCGGCATGCCGGACACGCTGGTCTATGTTCTTAATGAGGATGAATATGACTATCGGGACGATTACCAGAGTCGTGCTGAGTACGCCAATTATCTCTATGGTGCCCCTTTTGGACCGACCAACAACCGGTTGGTGAAAGGACTGGGCATTCCCATCGATGTTTCCATGGCATTTCACACGGATGCCGGTATCAAGGGGCCGGACTCCACGGTAGGTACGCTCATGATTTACAGTCTGGAGGGCATGGATTCCACCCGCTATTTTCCCGATGGCATGTCACGCCTGGCTAACCGGGATCTTGGGGATATCGTGCAAACCCAGATTGTGCGGGATATTCGGAAAAAATATGACCCGACCTGGAAACGGCGTCAACTCATGGATGCGCTATATAGTGAAGCCGCCCGCCCCAATATGCCGGGCATTTTGCTGGAATTGCTTTCGCATCAAAATTTCACCGACATGAAATACGCCTCCGATCCGGCATTTCGTTTTGATGTGGCGCGTTCCATCTACAAAGGAATGCTGAAGTTCATCAGTTCTCAGCACGGTATGCCCTATATGGTGCAACCGTTGCCCATTCAAAAATTTGAAGCGCTGCTCACCGATTCAGATACGGTACTCCTGCGCTGGCAGCCAGAATTGGATCCGCTGGAGCCCACTGCGAAACCACAAGCCTTTCGGGTTTATTCACGACTGGGTGACGCCGCTTTTGACAATGGTGAGTTGGTGGGACAGCATCAGATTGAGTTAAAAAACCTGGCGCCGGGGGAAATCTATAGTTTCCGCGTAACAGCCGTGAACGGTGGCGGTGAGAGTTTTCCTTCTCCCACTTTGTCAGTGGGGATTGCGCCAGTGGACACACTGGGAACCGCATTGATCGTGGATGGCTTTGATCGTGTTTCCGGCCCGGCCGTGATGGAAGCCGACCAGTTTATGGGGATGGCCAATTTCATTGATGCTGGTGTTGCCGACCGCATAGACATCAATTTTACCGGTGAGCAATATGCCTTCGATCCCCATGTCCCGTATCACACCAATGCCTTTCCGGGACATGGTTCCAGCTACGCCAATGAGGAGACGCTGACCCGTCCCGGCAACACCCGTGATTACACCCGCATTCATGGAAAGGCGCTCCTGGCGAATGGTTACTCATTCTGTTCGGTAACCCGCGATGGCTGGCTTGCGGATTCTTTGTTCAGTGTGGATTATGCCTTGTTTGATCTGAGTCTGGGTGAGCAGCGCGCGGTTAAAACCAGTTTAGTTCCACCAAACGAGGTGCGGTATCGCGTCTTACCGGAGAATCTGCAGCAACGGCTGAGAATGTTGAAAGCCGCCGAACGGCGCGTGCTGATTTCTGGTGCTTATGTGGCTACCGATCCGTTGATGGGAGAATTTTCCAACGACTCTACCCGCAGCTTTGTTAAATCGGTTTTAAATCTCCGGTGGATCTCCGACCACGCGAACCGCTCGGGAGATGTGATCGTCTCCGACTCCCTGTTGGCGCTTGAATTACCTGAATTTCAATTCAATCAGGGTCAGTTCGATGACATCTATATTGTTGAATCGCCAGATGCGTTACAGGTTGGGCGGGATGCTGTTGTTCTATTTCGATATGGAGATAACCAGTTTCCAGCAGGGTATTTTTACCCTGACCAGAATTTTCGTTTAGTCGTATTGGGATTTCCTTTTGAGAGTGTGGAGCCCGGTTCCCGGACGGCTTTAATGCGGGGCTTAATCCAATACCTGGAGACGAAAAAGTTTTAATTGAACCAGAAGACCCCATCCTGTAAACTAAGCGAAATCAAAAATCAACCAGGGAGTTATTATGGCTGGATCGGATGAGAAGGGATTGCATTACCTCATATTCAAGAAGAAGTATCCCAACTGGATGTACGCAATTCTTTTCGTGGTCTATTTTCTCGTGATTGCCATTTGGATCATCAGTAAAACATAATTGGCTGCATCAAAAAGCAGCAAGTGTTTCATTATGATACACATACTGTTCATTCTTGTGACACTCCTTTAATTACAATATTTCGTTAACTATTGTTTTTCAATGATTTATGAATTGGCACAACTCTTGTCGTATTACACCCTGAGAACAAATAAGGAAGTTGTGATGAGATTGATGAAAATTAAGCGAAGCAGGAAGACAAGGGGATTTACCCTGATGGAGCTGGTGGTGAGCATGAGTATCATGGGCACCCTGGCCGCACTGGCGATTCCCTATTTTCTGGAGCAGCAAGCCCAGTCTAAAACGGTAAAAACAACGGACAATCTCAATACCATCGCCAATGTGATTAAAGTGCATTACGATGCAGTGGTCTCCCGGGCATCGGGAGCTAATCCTGTCCCTCAGGTTGATGCTGCGTTAGCATCAGCACAGGATGTTAGTGATTCCACGGCTGTGATCACCTATGAATTTAACGGTGCCACTCAGACCGTGAAGTTCGGGGATATGTTCGGCAAACGTCCGCCGGTCTCTCCCTTTGGCGATCTGCCCTATAAAATACAACGGGAGCAGGAAGCCAGCATTACCTTTGGTCAGAACGCTGCCGGGACCGTGTATATTTCCAATTTTCAACCTGCCCGGATCAAAATCTGGGATGTCCAGGATTCCACATTGTTCAACATCCAGTTAAAACTTTAATGAAAATAAATAAGTAAGTAATAAGAAAAAATCCTTAAGAAAGGGGCAACATGATGCTTACAAAGACAAGAAAAAACAAAGGCTTCACCCTGATCGAGCTCATCACTGTGATGGTTATCCTGGGTGTGTTGGCCGCCTACGCTGTGCCGAAACTGTTTGACTTTACAGACACAGCGAAAAGCAAGACACGTGCGCAATTTCGGGTAGAAATCAACAGCGCTTTACGGATGTATGGTCTGCAGCAGTTGGCTTCCAATGGAGCCAAAAGCTATCCTCCCAACAATTCGTTCACGTTAACAGATCTTGTTGAAGAATCTTCAAATGAACTCGGCTTTGCGGCTGGATCTAGTGCTGATCCTGATACTTTCCTGTATGATGGTAATTCAGATGCCGATTTCACGGATTCTGGTATCGATTACTATATGACATATGACACCACAGGTACCACCTTCACCTTAGGAACCTGGACAGCACGGTAGTAGTTTCTTAAAGTGAGGATAACTAAATCCTGCTAAAGCGTGAAAGCCCCGGACTCTTTCTGGGGCTTTTTTCTCTCTTTACCACTGAACTGCTCACCAATTTTCGAAAGTTGGACTGTGACACAAAAACCATGAGTCAGGATAAAAACACCAGACTTCGCCACCAGAAACAGAGGGGCTTTACACTTCTGGAGTTGGTGGCAACTATGGGTATCATTGCTATCCTGGCGTCTATTATCCTGCCGCGGTATAATCAATTCACGGTCCAGGCGCGGATATCCAAAACCAAAATGAATCTGGTAACGCTGAAAACCGGATTCGCCAACTATTATTACCAAATGTTGCTGGAAGGTGAAGTGGCCGGATTTCCTGCCACACCACCCGACAGTCAGCTTACTACCGAATGGTCACAGAATACCATTCTGGACAATGGCTTGAGACCGGTAGACCTGTTCTCGGAAGAGGAAATCCTCTATAACCCCAACAACAATCCTTACCTCTATTATACCCTGCCACCCGATTCAACGTACACACCGGGCTTCGCCCTCAAAGACCCTGATTACAATTTCGAGGTCAAGTTCAGACCATAGGTATTTTTCTATCTGATAAAAAATTTTGGTACCCCAGATCGCCCTGAAGTGAGGGAATTGGCTATTCCTCGACCAAACCGAAATCATCAACGGACACGGACTTCCCGGCAAATATGATCTGAGGGTAGATATTGGTAAGATTGTAAATTCCCAGTCCCAGAGAATCCCCCACAACCTGTCCACACCAGAATGCCCCTTCCAGATAAGTAGTAGCATAACTCATATCCAATGTATCGGGCGTGAATGCCGCGCCGTACAAATCTGCGCTGAGATGAATTGTCCGATCCGATATGACAACCGACCAGACTTCGGCATTATCCTGAATGGTGATATAACCATTTGTACCAGTATTTAAATAATCCCGAGCCCAGAGCTGGTTCGTGGTTACCTCACGTTCCGCCGGAATTGTAGCTGAGTGATCAACTCCGAACTGAGCATCGCCGGTAATAATGATATTGCCACCAGCAACAAAGATCATATTATCCCCGATGGTGACACCTCCACCGGGATGGTTCTCCATCAAAATATTACCCGAAGCCACCATTTTTCCGGGAGCCTCAAAGGGCATGGAGAGTACGGTGGTACCGGTCATGGAAATGTCACCCTTCACAAACAGCGTATTCTCCGCATAATCATTGAAATCTAGCGTTTGCACTGTAAATGACCGACTACCGGAGATTTTGTTGCCACTGCTGGAGGATATGTTTTCAGCGACAGTAAGCAGCGAGTCAACACTGTCCACAACAGTAGAATCCAAAAAAGATATTGTGGGCGGATAAGCCAGGCTGCCCCAGCTGAAGTATGTATCAAATTCATTGCTATAGACGGTATCCTCACCACTTACGTAAATAACCACCGGATCCAAGGGTGGATCACCAATGGTAGCACCATCCCGGGCGACCACATTTCCGCCCACATACAGATTTCCGTACAAACTGGCTGTCGGTTTAATTTCCAATCCTGCCGGCTCGGGATCACCGGAGTAGTAAATCTCCAACCGGGGACGGTTGATGCCGCTCTCTCGGGTATGAAAGTCAATATATTCGTTTTCAGAACCTGTGAACCTTAGCAACCATCCATAATTGGGGATAATCAGGTTATAAAAATCGCTTAGGGAGCTGGTCACATCCCATGAATAATACAGGCTGGAGCCGGTCCACTGAGCCTGATCAATCACTTCGGCAGGGGTTATATAGTCCCCCCCATCCGTAGACCAGGGCTTATTTTTCCGCCAGGCTACGGTATACTCATCCCATGGTGTCGTAAGACGGTGAACCGCAATATTGTGCGCTAAATTATCGGTACCATCTTGCGTTGCCAGCTGCAAATAGGCAGCATCAATGGTTCGATTCGTGGGAATCTGATCCAGCGCGGCAGCTATTAATCCATGGCGGGGGTTATTATACAGATATCCCACCTGCATGTAAGTTTCACTTCCAAAATTTGTCCCCTTGAGGTTCGCATTTCCGGCAATGTACGAATCGGAAAATCGTGCCGGGTCATCAATCACCAATAGTTGTGGCGCACCGGATTTCCACCAGTCCGGTGCATAATTAACCAGGGGTAATTCGGGAAAGACCCCCGACTGTTCCACCTTGGCATAATAGGCGACAACCCGTTCATATTCATCAATTCGGCCAGTAATGGTGATTTTCAGTTTATCCGCTTCAACATAGTTGATTTTAATCGTGAATGTGCCACCATCCATCTGGTAAGGGCCATACGAACCAACATTCAGTGAAGCAGTTCGAATCATCTCAAACATGTATTCGGCACCGGAAAACGCCAACTGATACGCTCGATTCGCCATATAATAGTCTGTGGAACCAGCACCCATCCGATTCACAGTCGTAAACAGGAATATGGAAATAACAGCAGTAAGAAGAATGAGCATAATACTCACCCCAATGAACGCAAATCCACGGTGACCACCGGAAGAGAGGGACAAAAGTTTCCGAAATTTTGAAGCAGCCTGCATTTTAATGTTTCCGTAAATTGGACAAAAACAGGGCGTGACCAATCCAATAGTCCTCACCACTGAGGGAAAATTTAAATTGAAAGCTTAAGAGGCGAACCTTCTGGCGATCCGCAGCACTCAGGGGCAACGTCGTCAATTCCGTTCCCGTTGAATCAAAGTAGTAAAAACGAGAGTTGGTAACATCCAAATGACTTGCCAGGACTACCGGTGACCCGCTGTCTACGGTTCGCTGCAAGGTGGTGCCGTTCAGGCTATAGGTATACGCTTTCCCAGAATGCAGTCCCCAGGCAACGCTTTTTTCTTCGGCCACTGAAAGGGACGTGGCAAACGGAATCGTCTTAATTTCCCGATAGAACCGCAGTGCAGCCGTGCGGCTCTCGTCTACCAGCGTGCTCCGAATAAGGACATTTTCATAAACTTTGGAAATATTGGCTAACACCCGCAAGCTCATGCTGCCTACAATCCCAATGATGAGCATAACCACTACAAGCTCCATGAGTGTGTAGCCTGGAGAGAGTTGCTTTACCAATCGTTTATGCAGCATACTGCTCATACTCACAGTCCGGAGCGTGAGGCTATTAATGAACTCATATCCAAATTCCCATAATCGGGGTGACTTACACGAACGATGATTTTTTTCATAAACATCACATTGGGAATGCTGTCATTAATGCTGATAGCCGGATTGACATAAAATACACGTGTGTAACGCTGATAGCCCTCGTGACCCGGGATGTTGGTTTCCAAATAGTGTTGGTAATCGTCGCAATCATCAAAATCCGCTTCCGCTAGCTCACCGGTGTCCGGACCCAGAGTGGTTGACCAACTGGGGTATAGCTTTTCATCAAATCGTTTACTTTTTACAATTTCCAACCGATCAAGGAGCAGTTGAATCATCGTCGTCTGTACTTCATTTTTCATTGAGAGCTCATTGGCAAAAATGAATACACGCATCAATGCCAAATAAGCAATACCGGCGATGACAATGAAAATGACGAGTTCGCTGATTGTGATTCCCTGGTTTGTTTTGGATTTCCGCATATTACACCTAGGGAATTGATACCTTTCCCGTTTCCGCCTGCACTGTGATCGTAGAGCCATCCCCAAATTCCAGTAATCCGTCGCTTGTCAAAATCGGATTGCCAAAATTATCAAATACCAATTCTGAGCCCCCGTCAAAATCTGCGTCAACCAATGTGAGGTACTTATATTCACGCTGCCCCATCTGCACGACCCAGTCTCCTTCGGTATGGCTCTTTAACAGTGTCTTCACCGCGGTTGAATCCCCGCCATACACAGCATAGGAATTTCCGCCTACATTGAAGGCAATCCAGACCGTATCCCTTCGGGAAATAGCATATTCCTGAGCGTAACGCAAATCTCTTCCTACCTGATTAAGGGCTGAGGACCGTATGAAGGACTGATAAGAAGAGAACATGTTGGGCACAATCACTATTGCCAGGGCAGCCATCAACACCAATACCGTGATGGTTTCCATGAGTGTAAAACCGCGTTCGTCAAACAAGTCGGGGGTCTCATTTTTTTGGAGTTTTGGTAGATTCGGCATCACTTATTGTCATTTATGGGGTATAGCGAGATATATTTTAGCATTTACTTGAATGTAAAAATTATTTCTAATACCAGAAACAATTGTTTAAGATAGCCACGCTCGAACCAAATAAAAAAGGGGCTGAATAATGGATATCATACTACTCATCATCGGCATTATCGGACTACTCTTTGGTCTGGCACTTTTATTTTTCCCGCGCAATGTGGTGCGATTGGGTGAATATGTGAATCGGGTCCTCTCCACGGATGAAACGATTCTGGCTCAACGCCTGATTTGGGGCGTTGTTTTCATCGCAGCCGGCATTGCCATTTTGTACAAGGTAATTTTATAATTTTTCCATGATTCCACAGTGGAGCCTGCCCGTTTTCTTAAATTAGGAATAACTACTTAACATTATGTTTTATAATAAATTAAACCGATTTTTTATTTCACTTTCCCTTTTACTTGCTGTCGCGTATGGCGCCCACCCGGACCAATTTCTCACCTGGCCGGATGCCAATACCGTATGGCAGCAAGTGGCTTCCTCACAAGGTGTTATCAACACTGGCGAGAATATTCAGCTTGCCGATAATGCCCTCTCCGGTTATGTGATTTTTAACCCGGTGGAAATGGAACACCCCTTTAATGAAGTCATCGCCTCCTGGAATGGTTCGGCACCCGAATCTCAGGCCGGATTCCGTGTTTTTGTGCGCTTTCCCTGGAATACCGGCTGGTCACCGTGGTTGGAAATCGGCTTCTGGCAGACCAATTATTGGTCAGGCACCAAGACCACCAGCTATGCCGGCGGTTATATCAACATCGATACCGGTATTCTCTATTATGACCGCACAGAATGGCAGGCCAAGGTGGAGTTCCAACGGGATAACACCAGCATCGAATCACCCACCCTGCGTCGTTTTTCCATGCAGGTGAGCGATGAAGCCTCCACAGACAATTATAGCCTGACGAATATCATTGCCGATAATCCACCCCAGATTTTTGTCCCCACCCAGTTTATCTACCAAATCGGTGTAGATCCGGAGATCGGGGGGCGCATCTGCTCGCCTACCACAACCGCCATGATTCTGGCCAGTTTTGGCCAAACGGTGGATATGCTGGAATTTGCGTGGGATACCTACGACCCCTACTATCACATCTTCGGTGTCTGGCCCCGCGCAGTCCAAAGCGCCAGCCGGTATGGTGTGGAAGGCTATGTAAACCGGTACCGCACCTGGAGTGAGGCCTATGAGGTCCTGGCCACTGGTGGGCGAATTGCAATGTCCATCGGACAGCCACTCTACAGCGGACACCTGCTCATGCTGGCCGGATTCACCAGCAACGGCCAACCCATCGTTCACGATCCGGCCCGCAGTAATGGCTACAGTTATGTGTATAACAAATCCAGCATTTCCCAGGCTTGGTTCGCCAAAGGCGGTGTCGCCTACACCTTTTTCCCGGAAAGCGCCACGGCTTTAGAACAGACCGACACAGCCACACTGCCGGCCGAATTCACTATTGATAACATTTTTCCCAATCCCTTCAACGCGTCCACCCGTACCACCTTTACCATTCCTGAGGGCGGCCAGGTGTGGGTTAATATCTACAACCTGCGAGGACAACGGGTCATGGCGCAGAAATTGGGAACGTTAAGCGCTGGGTCCCATAATTGGCACGTTGATGCAGCACAACTCAGCTCCGGTGTGTATCATTGCCAGTTTCAATTTACCAGCATAACGGGTCAGACCAGCTTTGTGACCCAAAAAATCAGTATTGTGCGTTAATAAATGTGACAACCATCATATTAATGGCGGGTCAAAGCCGCGCAAGCACGGCACATTGATAACGAATTAACGCCTGACTCCGGGCTCTCAACCTGATTCTTTTATCCCAAAACTGAAAGCACGGTAGTCTGACCTCAAACGGATCCTGGTTAGTTTGAACACGGACCGGGACAAGGAGCGAAAGATGAGGATTATGAGTCGACGAGACTTCGTAAAAGTTACCGGAACGGGACTGGCATTGACAACCATTCCCGGCTTTATGCAAAAAACCTTAGCCGGAATGGCAGGTGGCAGTCAGCCCCATGAACTCTATTTCCAGCGATTTGGGGTGGACCCGGAAATTATCCGGAAAGTGATGTCCGAGGCACTGGCGCACGGGGGTGATTATTGCGATATCTTTTTTCAAAACACCTTATCCAACAGCATCCGGGTCGAAGACAATATCGTGAATTCCGCCAGCACAGAGGTGGAGTTGGGTGTGGGCATCCGTGTCCTGAAGGGCGACCAAACCGGGTATTCCTTCACAGAAGATTTATCCCTGAACAGTATGAAAGCTGCCGCCCGGACCGCCGCCAATATTGCATCGGGTAGTAAACGGGTACCCCCCACGGAATTAAAAGCCATTAAACTTACCAATCACTACCAGACCAACCTCTCCTATGAAGATGTGGGCGTGCAGAATGTGGTGAGCATGCTCAAGTCGGTGAATGATGCCATTTTCCAGCAGGATTCCCGGGTAGTGAAAGCAGGGTTGCGCTACAGTGATAGTGAAAACTACATCCTAATTGCCAATTCGCTGGGGGAATTTGCTACCGACTACCAACCCATGATTCGTCTCATCGCGTTTTGTACTGCGGAACACAATGGCAGCCGGGAGAGCAATTATTTTGATTATTCAGCCCGTGATGACTTTAAGTTTCTCACACCGGAACGACTGGAGCGGATGCCTAAAGAGGTCGTGGCCAGGACCATTAAACTTTTCGAAGCGCAACCTTCACCCGCCGGTGAGCTACCAGTTGTGCTGAAAGCAGGGGGCGCTGGCATTCTGCTCCACGAGGCAATCGGCCACGGTATGGAAGCCGACTTCAACCGCATTGGAACCAGCATCTACTCGGAAAAACTGAACAAGAAAGTAGCCGCTGATTTTGTGACTATTGTAGATAATGGCACCAATCCCTACACCCGGGGAACGATTAATGTGGATGATGAGGGTGTTCCTTCACAGGAAACCTTCCTGGTGGAGAATGGCATTCTGCGCACCTATCTGCACGATCGGATTTCAGCAAAACATTATGGGCTGAAACCCACGGGAAATGGGCGCCGCCAATCCTTCAAACATAACCCCATGCCGCGGATGCGTAATACCTACATGCTCAACGGACCGCACACCTTTGAGGAAATCGTCTCTAATGTGAAATTTGGTATTATCGCCGACCAGTTTACCAACGGTCAGGTGAATATCGGTCCGGGAGATTTTACATTTTATGTGAAGTCCGGCGCATTGATTGAAAATGGTAAGGTAACGGCACCGATTAAGGATGTGAATATTATTGGAAATGGGCCAAAGGTTCTCGAAGAGGTCACCATGGTAGCCAATGACCTTGAACTATCTGAAGGCGGCTGGACCTGCGGGAAAAACGGCCAAATGGTGCCCGTTTCACAGGGAATGCCCAGCTGTCTGGTTTCATCCATAACGGTTGGCGGCAGGGGGTAAACATGGACATTATCAAAAAAAATTCAGCACCGGATAAGACAAAATTGGCCCACTGGGCGCAAAAGTTTGCCCTGGAGCACGGCGCGGAAGATACCAGTATCGTTATCAGCCGTAATCGCTCCATCAATGTGGACTTTCGTGATGATCAGATTGATAAGCTGAAGGAATCCACCCAGAATTCACTGTGGATAGAAATCTTTGCCGGTGGGCGCTATAGTACCCACTCCACCAATGATCTGCGACAGGACGCTTTGGAGAAGTTCATCTCTGATGCGATTACCATGACCAAATTCCTGGGTGAAGATCCGTATCAGTCACTCCCTGATCCGTCACTTTATGAAGGCCGTCCAACGATGGATTTGGAGCTTTACGATGCCCATTACACCACCGTGACGCCAGAGGACCGCGTTGCCCGGGCCCGTGAGCTGCACGACCTCATTCAGGGACGCGATGAGCGGCTCATTTCCATTTCAAGTGGATTCAGCGACAGCCATTACGAGAACACCCACCTCAAATCCAACGGGTTTGAAGGGAATTACGAAAGTTCAAGCTTCTCTAGTGGCGCATCGGTGTCATTGCGTGGTGAGAATGATAAAAAGCCGGAGGGTTGGCGGTACTATGGTGCGCGTCATTTAAATGACCTCCCCGCTGCGCAGCAGATTGCTGACGAAGCTTTTCAACGCGCACTGGACAGTATGGGTCAGCAAAAGGTCAAATCGGGTAAAATGCCCATGTTGCTGGAAAATTCAGCGGCCGGTGGACTTTTCTGGCGGGTATTGTATCCCTTCACTGCCAATGCCATTCAGCAGAAACAATCCTTCCTGGAGGGCATGCACAGGAAACGCATTGGCTCTGAACATTTGACTCTTGTTGACAATCCCCTAATCGTACGCGGACTGGGCAGTCGTTACTACGACGGCGATGGTATTGCGGCGAAAAAACTGGTCTTGGTGGAAGATGGTGTCCTCCAGAACTACTATGTGGATGTCTATTATGGACGGAAACTGGGGATGCAACCCACTACAAGCGGGTCATCGAATGTGACATTTGAAACCGGTAAACGATCCGGTGCCGAGATGGAAGCCGATCTGGACAGAGGTATTTTGGTAACCGGATTTATCGGTGGAAATGCTAACACCACCACCGGTGATTTTTCGCTGGGTGTCAGCGGTTGGCTCATTGAGAAGGGTCAGCGGGTTCAGCCGGTGAGTGAAATGAACATTTCGGGGAATTTCATCGAGTTGTTCGATAGTCTGGTGGAAACCGGAAACGACCCCTACACCTATTCTTCGTTACGATCGCCCTCACTACTATTCGACGGGGTCAGTTTTGCGGGGAACTAGGTAGAATCAGAATCACAAGAAAGCGGATTAACAGAAAAGCCCGACCCGTTTAGGCCGGGCTTTCGTTCATTTCTCTCTGGAAATGCCAAAATGAGCTAATTGGGAGAGCACACATCTTCTTTCCCATGGGGACAGTCTGTCCCCCCAGATACATGACAATACCAAGAACAAGCCGATCGCCAACGATTCGGTGGAATTTGTGCAACCCGCGGAAATCACTTTTTTTAATGGTTGCGCCAGCCTTCACCTCTATCGCTACTATTCTTCCCCGGCTGTCTTCCATCACCAAATCAACCTCGTAGCCATCCCGGTCACGAAAATGATAAAATTTTATTTCTTCAGGCCACCAACTGGCATGCCGTCTGAATTCATTATAGACAAAGGTTTCCAGAATATGACCAAATAATGTTGAGTTATTCCGGAGGTGTTCGCTGGAAGCATTGAGTAAGACACACAGTAATCCTGAATCCGTAAGGTGTACTTTAGGTGTTTTTATCAGTCGCTTCACTTGGTTTCTATAGAATGGCTGCAACAGATCAATCAAAAATACCCTGGTCAACAAATCTGTATAATGGCGAACAGTTGGAGTTGTAAGCTGAAAGGCCGGTGCAACCTTGGAAATATTGAGTAATTGAGCTGATTGAGCTGCTAACAACTGGAGTAACCTCGGAAGTGTACCCGGACGATGGATCGCTGTGAGATTCAATAAATCTCGTTCAATAATAGTCTTGATATAGTTACGGTACCATGCTCGCACTCTGGAAAGCTCATTGCGTTTATTTGGTTCAGGATAGCCTCCCCACAGAATCCGTTTCACAATATCATCATAGTTTAGCGGCATGTCGTCTGTGGGAAATTTTTCATCAAATAAATCGGCCAATAAATTACGCCTTACACCTTGGATCTCACTTTGCGCCAAAGGGTGCAGGCGTAAGTTCTCAATACGCCCTGCCAGTGATTCCGAAATTTGTGGTAAGAGCAGAATGTTCGCCGAACCTGTTAATACAAAACGCCCCGGCCGACGATCTTCATCAACCGAATGCTTCAATGACCTAAAAATTTCCGGAACCAATTGGACTTCGCCCAAAATGCATTTTTGGGGCAGGTGATGAAAGAAACCGATTGGATCATATTTCGCTGCCGTCAGGTTTGTTTCATTGTCGAATGTTATATAATGGTACGCTCCATCAAGCATTCTGGACAGGGTTGATTTGCCTGACTGTCTTGGCCCATGGATTAGCACAACCGGTGTATCCACCAGGGCAGAGGTAAGATTTTCCAGAATAAATCGAGGATATGAAGGCGCTGCGGTCATGCTCGGCTAATTAGGGTCTCCTCAAGAAGCCTTAACCATTAATAAATACATTGACTTAGAGTGTTATAATATTAACTTATCTGCAAGGAAAACAAGCCGTTATATCCAAAACCCTTGCAGACAAAGGTAATTTCAAGATGATTCGT
>JAIPJR010000057.1 GCA_021734045.1 Fidelibacterota bacterium | reverse complement strand
TCAGAATCGAACATGTGTCCGTGGCCTCCGCCCGGTCCTCCCATACCCTGCGCCGACACCGGATTGGTGAACGCAAAGATTACTGCCAGTGCTGCTGGTGCTAAAATTGTCATTCGTGTTCTCATCGTAAACTCCTTTGTATTCAAATTCTGCTAGGGTATAGACCAACTTTCGTGCCATCGCTCTTAGATGCTGTTTCTATTAGTTTTATGACATTCTTTCAGGTTATTATCCCATGAAACTGCCTGGTCATATGCAGATTTTGCATGGCCTGCACGCAGATTTTGCGTGGCGCGGGAAAAACGGATGGTTTTGGGTCTTATGGTGTGGTGAAAAACGAGATATCCAGCACATTGCCGGTGTATATCAGGATGGCACTCAGAATCAGCGTGTTGCGTGTTTGATACCATTGATTGTAAGTGTTATAGCGGGTGCTGATTTCATGGGATGTGTAGGCATCTAAATAGTCTGTGTGGGTTTGTTGGGTCTGGTAAGCTGCGATAGCGCTACCGGCCAGGGCGGCACCAAAAACGGTTCCCCAGACATAACCGCGTTTCTTGCCGGCCTTAATCTGTCCCCAACCTGGAAAGGTGAGTGACTTTAAAATGAGTTGAGAGCGGAGGTCTGTTTGAACCAGATAGGTTGGTTGAGACTGCCCGATGGAACCGGATCGTACATATTCACTGCGCACATCGTCAAAGAGCTCCATGATTTTGGGAGAGACCTCGGTGGGTTGAAATTGAAAATCCGGGTTCACCAAAACCAACGATGCCAGGGTTCCCCGCGCTTCGGCTTCCCGTCCCAGAGAAACTTGCGCCAGGGCCAGATATTTCAGCAATACTTCCAAGCGCACGAGCGGTTGCTGGGGACGTGCTTCCAGTTCCGCTTTTACTTGTGAAACCACCTGATGGTACTGAAGATTTTCGTACAGCTGTTGCACGTCATTTAGTGCAAGAGGTTTGTCCTGACCTGCAACGGCGATCGCGAGTAGGAGTATTAAAACAAATTGCCGGGTAATGGCAGACATTATTTCAGATAGGTGAGTTTGTGCAGAAGCTGGTGTTGCGTTCCATCGCTGGTTTGATAGCGCAATACCATGAGATAAACCCCGGTTGCCCCCAGATCAGCGCCCTGGATTCGCATGGTCAGGACAGATCCGCCGCCCGCCTGCACTGCGTATGAGTGAACCCGTTGTCCCTGTAAATTGTAAACATCCACAACATGCACAGAATAAACACGCTCATCAAGGGTGATGGCCACACGCAACGACCCGTTGAAGGGATTGGGATAGGCCTGCATCAACACCATTTCAGCTGGTAATTCCGGTTCCTCCGCTGACGCGGTGAGGATTATGTACTGTTCAGTGGATGCCAGAAGTTGATTACCATTCCGGCCCCCCATGACCAGGATAGCATTATCGACGACAACGGCTGTTTCTTCATATCTGGGGAGCAAATTGGGTTCAAATGTCTGCCAACTTGTACCGTCGAACACCAGATTATTCCCGGATTGTCCTTCAGAACCGACACCGCCCAGCAGGACGAAATTTCCCTCAAAAAAGACAGCAGCACCATCGCTACGGGGTCCGTTTAATTGCGGTGCTGCCTCCCAGGCATTTCCATCAATCCGGCGCTCCACACTGGCCAACGGATCCAGAAATCGTCCGCCGGCACAGAGAACTGTATCTCCATGGGCTGCCCAGGCGAAGCCCACACGGGCTTGCTGAAGTGTATCGCTGACGGTCCATTGCCAGGTTTGAGGATCAAACTCATCCACACGCGATACCGGTGAAGCCCACATGGCATGGGATGCTTTCCCGCCGACCAGGTATATCTTGCCACCGTAGGTGGTAGCGCCCATCCCCTCTCTTGGCAATGGCATTTCACCAGCCTCTTGCCAGGCCGGAGCACCCACAATCCAGTAAACCACAGAGGTGACCATGGTGTTATGGTTCCGTCCACCAAACACCCAGAGCGTATCACCAGTTGCCACCATCACATGATCTTCCCGGGGTTCCGGCATGTCCGGGAGATTGGTGAACCATTCATCTGTATCAGGATGGTATGCCCACAATTGTGACCTGGTCGCCATCATGGCTGGTCCGGCAGTTCGGCCACCGGTAAGGTACACCGTCCCATCCACAACAACGGCGGCGTGCTGGGAGCGGGATTCGGGAATGGATGCCCGCTCAACCCAATAGCCATCTCCAGCCTGCAGCATGACACGCAAGAGCACAACGTGGATTAGTATTGCGATAAATTTCTTCATTTCATCTCTGTATAAATCAAACGGGGTGCCATACTTTTTTCAAGGTGCGCTGACCTGACCTAAGCGGGCGGTGATTTCCAGGGTGTCACCGGCGGTAATTTGAACGAAACGATGCCAGGGCGGAAAATCAGGATTCTTCAAAAGTAATTGATACTCACCGGGTTGCAGCGGTAATGGTTTCTCAATCGGCGTGACATCCACAGAATCGGAATTCACGTAAATGTCCGCCCATGGAAAAACATTAATAGATAAAAATCCTAATTCCGTTCGCCAATTCAACCATACGGAATCGGTTTTTCCCGCCTGAATATCCACCAATTTGGTGAGTTTCGGGTAATCAGGATGCAAAAATTGCACAGTATGCTGTCCCGGTGTCATGGTAATGGGCTCTGCAAATGGCGTTGTGCCGACAGTCTCACCATCCAGGTGAACCTGTGCCCAGGGAATGGCTGCCAGGAAAAGTAACCCCGATTCATTCGCCGGAGCTGAGGATTTGGATTCACTGAAAATGCGCGGAGCATTTGTGGATGTATCTTCAGCTTGTGTTTCCTGCGCCTCAGTTGTGACGCCCTCTCCCTCTGGGTATGACGCTGTTTTAGTCTCCTGATCGTTTGCATCATCCGGTATGGGACTGCGTGACTGAAACATGGTTCCGGTATCCACCCGGGAAGTTTCAGGAACCATCACTGGGTATGGAACCACACTGTCGGGCTTTTTACTGTTGCTCCAGGAGTAGATTGCAATGACCAGTAAAACAAAGAACGCCAGCCCCAGCAGCCAATCTTTGCGGGAAGGCGTATCCAGCAGGTCCAAATCCTTTACCGGGTCATTTTTACCGAAACGGGGCCGGAATGCGGAAGGACCAAGTTCAGGCTGTAAGTTGCGGCTGGAGGGTTTGACCACTGCCAAATCCCCAAGGTGCTCCAAAATTGTCTCACAATCCTGATACCGGTCGCCAGCCTCTTTCCGAATCATGCGATGAATAATTTTTACCAACTCTCCTGGTAAATCCGGACGGATCTCGGCAAGATTTTTGGGGTTGGATTTGATGGCCAGATTGAGCGTGTCATTCAGATTCTGACCAATCAAGGGGTTTTCACCTGTCGCCAGCGTGTAGAATGTCATGCCCAGGGCGTAGATATCACTTTGCGGTGTGGGCGCTTCACCCAACGCCAGTTCGGGAGCAAGGTAGCCGGGCGATCCGGCAACGGGTTGCCGGGTTTGCTCCAATACTGCAGCCAGTCCAAAATCGGTGATTTTCACCTGACCATCCTGGTTCATGAGCAGGTTTGCCGGTTTCAAATCGCGGTGTAGAATGCCGGCAGCATGGGCTTTAGCGCAACCGGCCAGAGACTGCCGCATCACCTCCCCCAGGATTTCCGGTTTCAAAGTGCCCTGATTGGCCAAGACCCGTGACATGTCCTCACCGGAAAAATATTCCAACACCAGGTAGGGGGGTTCATGATGGGCGTTGAATTCGTGGATGGTCACGATATTGGCGTGATTGAGCCTGGCCAGCAGTTTGGCTTCCCGGGTAAATTGTTCCCTGATGTCCGGTGCGTCAGCCATTTTGGTGAGGATTTTCAGAAAAACGATACGGTCCAATGAGGTCTGAATCGCCTTGGCAATAATCAAATCGTTCCGCTCTTCCAGAACGCTCTGAATCTGATAGCCCTTAATCTTCAACATGCCAATCCTTCAGACGATACTGGAGCCAGCGCAGGGATACGCCTAACCGTTCCGCCGTTTTTGTACGATTTCCCCCCATTTCAGACAGTGTCTCTAACACAAACCGTCGCTCCATCTCGGCCATTGTCACGGGCTCCGCAGTGAATGACGCATCACCCCGCCCCAAGGCCAGATGCTCCGGTTCAATGATGTTTCCGGGACATAATGTCACCGCCCGCTGAATGGCATTTTGCAATTCCCGTACATTCCCCGGCCAGTCGTGGTGTAAAATCGCTGCCATGGCTGCCCGGCTGAATTTTTCCACATTACGGTGATACTTCTCCCGGTATTTCGTCAGAAAATGTTCAGCCAGAATGGGTAAATCGCCACGACGCTCCCGCAAAGCAGGCATTTTTACCGACACCACATTGAGCCGGTAATACAAATCCTCGCGGAAAGCGCCATCTTTCACCAGTTGGTCCAAATCTTTATTGGTCGCCGCGATGATACGGGTATCCACCGTCCGGACCTGCGTGTCTCCAACCCGCCGAAATTCACCCTCCTGCAGAAAGCGCAGCAATTTGGTCTGAATCTCCAGGGAAACATCGGCAATCTCATCCAGGAAAAATGTCCCGCCATCCGCGGCCTCCAGTAAGCCCGGTTTATCCCTGCCGGCTCCGGTGAAGGCGCCTTTTTTATAACCGAAAAGCTCACTCTCCAGAAGATTATCAGCCAAGGCACCGCAAAACTGCGCAATAAAAGGCTTATTCTTGCGTGCACCGCGATAGTGGATCGCCCGGGCAATGAGTTCCTTGCCGGTTCCGCTTTCACCCAGAATGAGAACCGGCAATTCCGTTTCCATCACCCGGCGGGTCAGACGAAAAATGGCGTGCATTTCAGGGCTCTCACCAATGATCTCCTCGAAAGGCGAGGGGGTATCGGATTGGGCTTTTAAGGCTTCATTTTCCAGTGCCAGTCGGTTTACAAAATCAGCTGCTTCAAGTGCTATCGCGGTTTGATTGGCAAAAACCCGCATGAAATTCAGCGTCTCCAGATTGAAATGGGCACGCCGCTCCTGACTGTCCAGATAGATATATCCCAACACCATTTTTTGTTTGCGAATCGGCACGCAGATGATGGAGGTGAGTTTGTTGATGACCACACTTTCCCGGCCTTTAAAACGCTCATCTTCCTCCGCATTGATTGTGACCACCGGTTCACCGGTCTGCATAACCTGCTCCAGCACGCCGATGGAGTAGCGCTCCTTCTCTGCGAAATGCCGTGGATCAAAATTCCGGTAAATGGACGGGACGATATCATTCTCGCGCTGCAGACTTTTGATGAACAGGAACCCCCGCTCTGCCTCGGTTACCTCCATGGCAATATCCAGAATCCGCTCCAGTAAGAGGCGTGTAGCGGAACCTTCCAGCAGTGCTTCACTGATTTTCAGCAGCGCATTAAAAAAATCGTCCTGGCGGGGTGAGGTCATAATGTCAATCCACCCTAAATGCGGCTTCTTTGGAGACGCTGATGTTACCGTAGCGATCCATTACCGAGATGGTCCAGTAGTAGCGCGCCGGCGCGAGGGACGCTTGGGTCTGCCATTGCAGCGTGGTATCCGCAAGAGCGGGACTTGATTGAACAAATTGGGGGATGGCCAACTCATTCAAGCGAAATATATCCACCTGATACTGCACCTGAAATCCGGCATCAAAATGGGACCAGCGAAAAACGGGCAGCGAATCCACCGTAGCCAGTCCCGCTGGTGATAAAATTTGGGGAACGGACACGATAAGTCTGGAAATTTGAGTGGTGTACCATTCTCCCCAATCACCCGATTGATCACCACACCGCAGCCGAATCGATTCACCCTCCAACTCCGGGAAGGCTGCCCCGAAGTCATCGTCGAAATAAACACCCTGATACACCCCCTGATCTGCACCGGTTGTCAAAAGTGTATCAAATTCCCAGGCCGGGATTTGGAACCGCACCGAATCCACATCGGGTGCACCATCCGGATCGCTCACCTCTGCCTCCACTTCCAGAACATATTCATCCTCTACCGGCTGCCAGTGGGAAATGTGCTTTGTAATCAGATTAACCGTGGCGATTCGCGGCTTACCATTCAGTCGAATAGATAAATTTACAGCCTGACCCTCCGGTATCTGCACGGTATCGTCCTTAGTCACATAGTCACCTGCAGTACAGGTAATCAGCCCGCTACCAGGTTTAACCTGTGAGAATGCAAATTTACCCGCTCCATTTGTGGTGGTAAATAGCTGCAGTTCGGTGAGGGTTACGGTCACCAGCACAGCTTCGAGGGGTTCATACGGTGGATATTTTCCCGTAATCACACCCTGAATCGCGCCACTGCGGTCGTACAACCCACTTTCCGGATCAAAAATATTATCCCGGGGGGCGTCCTGCATGCAATGCCAGAACAGAAGACTACACAAAAGGCAACTGACCAGAATAGTGCGTACCGGATTCACGCTAATTGTTCACTCGTTCTGTCGCTTTATCATGATGGCGGTGGTATTATCATATCCGCCCACATTCAATGCCGAATCAATCATGCGACCCACACAGGTTTGGGGGTCACGCCAATTGCCACGCATAATCTGTTCCAACCGGTCGTGGGGAACCATTTTATTCAAGCCATCGGAGCAGAGCAGAAAAGCATCATAATTCGCCAGGTCAATGCTCCGGTATTCAGTCCAATTCATGTTCAGATTACCCATGCAGTTGACCAGGACATTCTCGTCCTCAGGACGCCCGGATTCCAGTCCCTGGTTCCGCCGCTCGGTCGCCAGCGTGTGTTCTGCTGTCAAAGCAGTCAACCCCAATTCATCATGAAATCCGTACAATCTGGAATCCCCCGCGTGTAAAAGATACCCTTGATTGGTAGTGAGTATAACCAAAGCGGTAAAAGTTGTGGCCAGATTTGGTGTGGATTGATGGGTCAATCCAAAATCCACGATGGCATTATTTATACCCCTGATAACAGCCGGGGCGGTGTCATCACTGACCAGAGATGCAGATTTTGCCAATTCCGACAGGCGTGATTTAAATTCAATAATAGCCAGTTTACTGGCAATGCCACCGCCCGGGGTACCACCCACCCCATCAGCCACAGCAAACCAGCCCCGCTCATTATCAACCAGGAAAGCATCTTCGTTTTGATCGCGCCGCAGACCCACATCGGTGGCACCGTATCCTGTCCAAAACATGTTAGTCCACCCTATTTGACGATTCATCCCGGACCAATCCGGGTGAGTGGTGATTCATAACACCTTTCTTTCCTGTTCACGTTCAGAATGAATATACAACAAACCCACGAAACCGGCGCGAATAATTTCCCCACCGGTTCCGCGGGCGTGTCATGGAGAAACTGGTTTAGTTTTTCACCAGTCGCATGGGCTTCAGGTTCATGCCACACTCCGGGCATTTCCCTGAATTTTCATGCCGCACATGGGAATGAGCCTCCATGGGACAGCCCCAGAATTCCATCTGGGCGGTATCGGTGACCACCGCCTGCACCAACGGCATTCCGCACTCGGTACACTGACCGGGTTCTTTGCTGTGAATGTGCTTGTGTTCTGGCATGGGACAGGTGTAGTAAATAAAGCGCTCACCAGCCTGTTTCCCTGACATTTCAGCGCTCATTTCAGCGTCGTGGGTCATGGTATTGTTCATTTGTTGATGATCATGACTTGCAGCTGAATCATCCTTTTTCCCACTGCAGCCAACCAGTAGCAGCGCCAGCACCGGCACCGCCAGAGTTATGAGTATTGTGTTTCGCATCGTTACCTCCTTAAGTCATTTTTCATTTGTTCAAATTCTTCGCGGCTGATTTCACCCCGCGCATAGCGTTTGCGTAAAATGGCTTCCGCGTTATCGTTTCCATTGTCATTGGTGGTGGGTGATGTTTCCTGACGACCAACCAGAGTTTTGACCACCCAGATTAGCAGCAGGATGATAACGATCCAGAACAGAATGCCCCATCCCATCATCCCACCAAACCATCCATGTGAGAACATCATCTAACGCTCCCGGGAAAACAGGAAGCAAGGCGAATTAGTCTTGATTTCGTCTCACTCCCTGATACCACACTCATTCTTTATACTTATTGATTCGTGCTGTCCGGATTTTGCATCCCCGGCATCATTCCACCACCACCGGGATGATGCATACCGGGAGTCATTTTACCAGACATTCCCATTTTATCATGCATTTTTTGCCTGCATTGGTCTTTTTGCAGCTTGTTACAATGGTCGCGCATGCCACCTTCGTGCTGACAGTTTTTGTCCGGCATGCCGTCCCGCATCCCGTGGCCACCCATCATGCCCGGCATCATCTTGCCGCTGTTCATCAGGTTACGCCCCTCCATCATCATGGGCCGCGGGGATTCATAATACCCATCGTCCCAATAACGCACCGTGTAGTAGGATGCGCATAGGAAAGTGATGGCAGCAACAACGATTACGATCCATCCGATGATGAGACCGATCGTTCTGGAGCCACTATTTTCCTCTTTTCCAGCTTTCACCATAACGAGATAGCCAACACCCAAGGCAATGAGTGTTAATGCGATTGCAATGTCACCATGAAAAACCATCGTTAACCTCCGTGATTGTTGAGTGGTTCATCCCACTCCTATATACGTAATTATTTTTCACTGCTATACCCTCCTTCATAGTTCAATCCGTTTTAAGCGCAGCGCATTCGTGATCACCGAAACCGAACTGAAACTCATGGCTGCGGCGGCAATAATCGGGCTTAGCAACAGTCCAAAAACGGGATACAGCACGCCGGCAGCCACGGGTACACCAAGACTATTGTAGCCAAAAGCCCAAAACAGATTTTGCCGAATGTTTCGCATGGTGGCATGGCTAAGATGGACAGTTTTACGAATGCCTTCCAGATCACCCTTCACCAGCGTGATTCCAGCACTTTGAATGGCTACATCGGTCCCGGAACCCATGGCAATACCAACAGTGGCCTGCGCCAATGCCGGTGCATCGTTCACGCCATCGCCCGCCATGGCAACTCGCTTACCTTCATCCTGTAAACGCTTTACAACCGCGTGTTTGTCCTGTGGCAACACCTCAGCCTCCACCTCATCAATGCCCAACTCCCGGGCCACTGCTTCTGCTGTTTCGCGCTTATCACCAGTGAGCATCACCACATGAATTCCCGCTTCCCGCAAACCTCTGATGGCTCCCGCTGTACTGGATTTGATTGGGTCGCGAATTTCGAGAACACCCAGGTGCTTTCCTTCCCGGGCAATCCATACCATGGTAGCACCCGATTCAGACCGGCCTTTGGACTGAACCACTGCTTCCTCAATGGGGATATTCAACTGTTCGTACAGACGCTGATTTCCTACCAGAAGCTGTTCCCCATCAATAGTCCCGGTGATGCCTTTGCCAGTCTCCGCGTTGAATTCGGAAGGTTTGCGCAATGCCAAATCGCGTTCTTTCGCAGCATTCAAAATGGCCTGCCCCAGTGGATGTTCGCTTTGTTGTTCCAGTGATGCCGCCAATCCGATTAATTCATTTTCATCCACGCCATCAACAGGATCAGCGGCTACCAACCTTGGTTTTCCTTCGGTGAGCGTGCCGGTTTTATCCACGACCAGTGTATCAATTTTTTCCATAGCCTCCAGCGCCTCCGCGTTACGGATCAAAATACCTGCAGTTGCTCCGCGCCCGGTTCCAACCATGATCGAGATCGGCGTCGCCAAACCCAGTGCGCAGGGGCAGGCGATAATTAAGACGGCTACCGCATTCACCAATGCATACGCGAGCCGGGGTTCTGGTCCGATCCAAGCCCAGACGGCAAATGTAATAAAACTGATGATAACCACCGCTGGCACGAAATAAGCAGATACCTTGTCTGCCAAGCCCTGAATGGGTGCGCGACTGCGCTGGGCTTCCGAAACCATCTGGACGATTTGACTGAGTAGCGTCTCGCTGCCAACCCGCTGGGCAACCATGACAAAACTGCCATTACCATTGATCGTCCCCCCGGTTACGCCATCACCGCTTGCTTTTTTCACCGGATCAGGCTCCCCGGTCACCATGGATTCATCGATGATGCTTTTCCCCTCAAGAATCTCACCATCCACGGGAACTTTTTCACCGGGCCGGACCCGGAGATGATCACCTTGCTGAACATTTTCCAGGGGCACATCCGCCTCATCACCATTCGCCCTGACCAGGCGGGCGGTCTTGGGTGCCAGTCCCAGTAAAGCCTTAATTGCCGAGCTGGTGCGACTCCGGGCGCGCAACTCCAGAACCTGACCTAGCAATACCAGAATGATAATGGTGGACGCTGCTTCGAAATAAATTGCCACCTTGCCATGCGCATCTCGAAATGCCTCGGGAAAAATCTCAGGGAAGAGTGCAGCGATCAGGCTGTACACATAAGCCACACCGACCCCGAGTCCGATGAGTGTGAACATATTGGGACTTTTATACACCAGCGACTTCCAACCGCGGTCAAAAAATGGAGCCCCACCCCAAAGCACCACCGGTGACGCCAGCAGGATTTGAATCCACAGGATGGCCGGGCTTTTCAACCAATTCCACGGCAGAAACATCTCTCCCATAGCCAGAAGCAAAACGGGTACTCCCAGCAGCAAACTGATTTTAAATCGGCGTGTCATATCCGCCAATTCAGGATTTTCTTCCTCGTCAGAACTGGAAACCGTCATGGGTTCTAATGCCATACCGCATTTAGGACAAGCGCCAGGATGATCCTGAATCACCTCGGGGTGCATGGGGCACGTGTATTTCACACTTCCGGTCTGTGTTACCGCTTCAGGTTGAGCCGGATGATTTTCTGCGCGATGGTGATGATGCACCGGCTCTTCTTTGTACTCATTTTCGTCCTCACTCTCCTGCTCGGTTTGGGCATATTTCTCCGGTTCAGCCTGGAACTTGTGCAGGCAATGCTCCGAGCAAAAATAGTAGGTTGTACTTTTAAATACGGTTGAAAATGCCTCCTCCTGGTCAACGGTCATGCCGCATACTGGATCGGTGGCTTGAAGTTTATTAGTCATTTTTTCTCCATTTACATCAGCGTTGATTTGACAGAGATTGATTTTGGAGAACAATCATTTCAGGCTTGAACAATTGTCTCCCCTTGTTTTCCGGAGCGGACCTTTTGAGCAAATTCAACTGATGATACCAGGATCAGGCCATCGCCACTCTCACCGGTATAGGCAGCAGAACGGATGGTTTCCACAGTTCGTTCTGATTGATTATCTGGAACAATGATTTCCAGTTTAGCAATCGTAGAATACCGCTCCACAAGCGCCATGGAATATTTGTAATCAGCACGATCCAGCATGCCCTGCCCCAAGGCCATTACATCAATAACGGTCATGTTCTGGATACCGATTTTCTTCAACGCAGCGAGCGTTTTCTCCACCTTGTTGGTTCTGATATATGCTTTGATTTCCTTCATTGATTCATACCTCCAAGTTCTTGCGCTTTAGCTCAATCGACTTCCAGATGAAGTAGATCGTGGGAATGACCACCAGTGTCAGAATGGTGGATGTTACCAGACCGCCAACCATGGGTGCAGCAATGCGCTTCATCACCTGTGAACCGGTTCCGGTTCCCCATAAAATCGGCACCAATCCCAGCATGGTGGACGCTACCGTCATCATTTTGGGTCGGACGCGATCAACAGCGCCTTCCATAACGGCATCGTAGAGATCTTTCACCGATTGCATGCGACCATTTTGCTTGCGATTTTTATACGCACCATCCAGATAAATAAGCATCACAACGCCGGTTTCAGCCGCCAAGCCGGCCAGCGCGATAAAGCCTACTCCCACAGCTACGCTCAGATTGTACCCCAAAAAGTACATGAACCAGATTCCGCCGATAAGCGTGAAGGGTAAGGACAGCATGACGATAAGACTTTCCGTCATGTTGCGAAAGTTGAAATAGAGCAACAGAAAGATGATGAGCAGGGTAACCGGAACCACGATTTTCAGGCGCTTGTTCGCACGCTCCATGTACTCATATTGTCCGCTCCATACCAGCGAATAGCCTTCCGGAAGCTGAATTTCCCGTGCCAGAACCGTTTTGGCATTCCGGACATATGTACCCACATCAATACCGCTCAGGTCAACATACACCCATCCCGTCATCCGGGCATTTTCACTTTTTATCACAGGAGCACCTTTTTTAATCCGGATATCCGCCACCTGGGAAATGGGGATCTGCGCGCCCACAGGTGTGGGAATTATGGTGCGGCGGAGTTTCTCCACGGTGTCACGCAACTCCCGGCTATAGCGTACATTCACCGGATAGCGCTCACGACCCTCCACCGTGTAGGTCACATTCATGCCGCCTATTGCGGATTGGATAATGTCCTGAATATCACCAACCGTGAGACCATAACGGGCTGCCTCAGAGCGACGGATTTCAAAGTCTAAGAAATTTCCACCGGTCACCTTATCAGCATAGGCGCTGAGTGTCCCGGGAATTTTCTGCACGATAGATTGAATTTTTCCGGCCACCTCATTCAGCGTATCCAGGTCATTCCCCATGACTTTAATGCCCACCGGTGTTTTAATCCCGGTGCTGAGCATATCAATCCGGGTTCTAATGGGCATGGTCCAGGCATTGGTAAGACCGGGAAATTGAATGGCGGCATTGAGCTCGGTGGTGAGTTCGTCCATGGTAACCGGTCGGCGCGTTGGCCAGATCCATTCCAGCGGAGACCGCAAAAATGTCGGTAGTGACCAATCGCTGTAAAACCGGGTTTCATATTTCCGGGCCGGCCACTCGTCCGGTTGCTTCAGGGTAATGGTGGTTTCCAGCATGCTCAGTGGTGCCGGGTCCGTGGCGCTTTCTGCCCGTCCGATTTTACCGAATACCTGCTCCACTTCAGGAAAGCCTTTGATAATGCGATCCGTCTGCATGAGCAACTCCCGTGCTTTGGTAATGGAAATTCCCGGATCGGTGGTAGGCATGTAAAGCAGATCCCCTTCGTTGATTGGGGGCATGAATTCCGATCCTAATTGCCGGAGCGGCCATACAGTCACCAGGAGCGCTACACCTGCGATTACCAGGGTCGTTTTCCGGAAATGCAGTACGAATCGGATAATCGGTCGATAAATCCGGATGAGGAATCTACTAATGGGATTGCGTTCTTCCGGCAGAATTTTTCCCCGGATGAAATAGCCCATCAACACCGGCACAATGGTGATAGCCAGAATTGCCGCGGCTGCCATGGCATAGGTCTTTGTATACGCCAGCGGCCGAAAAAGTCGCCCCTCTTGCGCCTGCAAACTGAACACGGGTACGAAAGAAACGGTGATGATGAGCAGAGAGTAAAACAGCGACGGTCCCACCTCTTTTGAGGCTTTCAGGACGATTTGCCAATGACTTTCGTCGCCATTATCCCGCTCCAGGTGCTTATGGACATTCTCGATCATGACAATAGCCGCATCCACCATGACACCGATGGCGATTGCGATTCCGCCCAACGACATGATATTGGCATTAATGCCCTGATAGCGCATAATCAGGAAGGCGAGTAAAATGCCAACCGGTAAGGTAAAAATCACCACAAAGGCACTGCGAAAATGGAGCAGGAAGATGATGCAGATGATGGAGACAATGATAATCTCCTCCAATAGTTTGGCGGTTAGATTATCCACCGCCCGCTGGATCAGAAGTGACCGGTCATAGGCTGGTTTCACCTCCATGCCCTCCGGAAGACCAGGCTTGAGATCCTCTAATTTTTCCTTCACCTTGCGAATCACGTCCATGGCATTTTCGCCATAGCGCATCACAATGATGCCTCCCACCGTTTCCCCCACGCCATCCCGCTCAGCCAGACCACGCCGCAGATCGGGGCCCAAATGCACATCAGCGATATTGCGAATCAGAATCGGGGTGCCATTGTCATCCACACCCACAGGGATGGCTTTGATGTCATCAATACTTTTAATGTATCCCAAACCGCGCACCATGAATTCGGTCTCCGCCATCTCCACCAGGCGCCCACCAACATCATTATTGCTACGCTTAATCGCCATTTTCACCTTGTTCAGCGGAATGTTATAAGCCAGCAACTTACTGGGGTCCACATCCACCTGATACTGCTTCACAAAACCACCGATACTGGCCACTTCCGAGACACCCGGAACGGCCATGAGTTCGTACCGCAGGTAATAATCCTGTATGGCGCGTAATTGCTGCAGGTCGTGGACTTCACTCTCTACCGTGTACTCATAGACCCACCCCACACCGGTTGCGTCCGGACCCAGTTGTGGATTCACACCATCCGGGAGCCTTCCCGATACGAAATTCAGGTACTCCAGCACGCGACTCCGCGCCCAGTACATATCCGTCCCATCTTCGAAAATGATATAGACGAAGGATATTCCGAAAAAGGAATAGCCGCGCACCACTTTGGCGAAGGGGACCGATAACATGGCCGTGGTAAGCGGATAGGTGATCTGATCTTCCACAACCTGCGGTGCCTGCCCCGGATATTTGGTCTGAATAATCACCTGGACATCACTGAGATCGGGTATGGCATCCAGCGGTGTGGTGGTCATGGCGATATAGCCGCCCACAATCACAAACAGCGTTGCCAGGATGACGATGAAACGATTGTTAACGGACCATTCGATAATGCGTTCAATCATATTGTTAACCTCACCATCCTAATTCCACTGCGGTTCAAAAGGCACCAGTTCCATTTCACACACGGGACATTTGCCGGGCTCTGATTGCACCACATGGGCGTGCGAATCCATGGGGCACGTGTACCAATCCCCTTCCGGGTCATCCTCCAGCTGCTTTTCCACCAATGTCATCCCGCAATCAGGACATTCACCGGGTTCAGCCAATTTCACATAGGCGTGGGATTCCATGGGACAGGTGTAGGTGGTGATTTTCCCATCAGCTCCCAGGTGACCGAAAGCGCGGTTATGGTCGTAATCATCATCCTCTTCAGCGTGTTGATGATCTGAGTGATCCACATCGTCGGGGGGATCAGGAGACTGGCGATCACCCAGCATTTTTGCCAAGCCCTCCCGGAGCCGGCTTTCCGAATCCAGCAGAAATTGACCCGAAGTTACAATGGTCTCCCCTTCCGTGATCCCGGACTTGATTTCGTAATAGCCATCGCCGCTTTCCACACCCACGGTCACCTCCCGCGGTGCAAAGCGCCCTTCACCCAGCGCCACAAAAACCAGCGCCCGTTCACCGGTAAACAACACGGCTTCCAGTGGCACGGCCACGGCATTTTTCACCGGTGACGACTGAAGTTCCACATTGGCATACATGCCAGGTTTGAGCGTTAAATTCGGATTGGGAAACACCAGGCGTGCTTTCACGGTGCGACTTTTGGAATCCAGATAGGGATAGATATAATCCACAGTGCCTTCCAGCGTGGTTCCCGGCATATAGGAAAGTGTCACACGGGCTGACTGCCCCGTTTCCAGCCACGGTAATTCAAATTCATAAATATCAGCGTACACCCAGATATTGCTTAAGTCCGCGATGGAGTACATGCGCATGCCCGGCTTGACTTCCATTCCATCCAGAACCTGTTTTTCCATGACATAACCGGTAAATGGTGATTGGATAGTGACCGTTTTGGTGACATTACCGGTCTCCTCCAGCTTGCGGATTTGATTCTGGGAAATGTCAAAATACTCCAGGCGAATGCGGGAAGATTGCATCATGGCGGTCAGGTTCTTACGCACCGCGTCGGTGATCTGATTCCCTGCTTTTTGTAAACTTTTGTAAGCATCCAGATACTCCTGCTGTGCGGTCACCAATTGGGGACTGTAAATGTCCACCAGCGGTTCGCCTCTGGATACTTTCCCACCGGTGGTGTTCACATGCGCTTTTTCCACCCAGCCAGAAAACTTTGTATGAATGTGAGAGATAAGCCGCTCGTCGTAATCCACGCGTCCCACCGTGCGAATTTTGCGATACAGATCGCGCCGGGTGACTTCCGCCGTGCGTACGCCCATATTTTGTTCCACGACCGGCGATATCTTCACTGTAGAACCAAAAGCCTCTTCACCGGCATACACCGGTACCAGATCCATTCCCATGGGCGATTTACCCGGTTTGGAACTGATGTAAGAGGGATCCATGGGTGCCCGGTAATAAAGAATTTCTTTTTTACCGGAATCATTCTTATCGGCGGATGCAGTGGATTCATCGCCACCATCCATGGGTGTTAATTTCATACCACAGATGGGACAATTCCCCGGCCCCTCCTGGATCACATTGGGATGCATGCCACAGGTGTAGAGGGTTTGGGATTCATTATTTTGTGTGGTTTCCGGCGTATCACGCTCGGCGCATCCGGTGAAGAACATCGCCGAACCCAGCAAAATTATCGTTAGTGTAAAAAAATAGACTTTATTCTTAATCATGATTTTCTCCATTGAGAGGCAATCCCACAGCTTTCAGTAATTTCGCACGAGCAACGGTGCGCCTGGCTTTAACCGCTTCGAATTCCAGTTGTACTGTGAATGTCATCCGCTCGCTATCCAGCACGTCTAAAAAACTGATCTTGCCGGTTTCATAAGCCGAGTAAGCTGACGCCAGCATTTGACGCGATTCAGGCAGCAGATTTTTCTGATACAGTTGATAATTTTTCTCGATTTCTACCAACACCTGAAGTTGGGATTGTATCGTCGCCTGAACCTGATTCCAGGATTCCGTACTAGCCAACTGTGTTGCTTTTCCATTAATCCGGGCAGCTTCTACCCGGGCTGCATTACGATTGAGCCAAAGGGGTAGATTTATACCCAATTTCACACCCAGGGCATCCTTGCCGGATTCCACTGCACCACCTAAATCGGTGTCCCCCACCAGTGACCAGGTCATACCGGCCACCAAATCGGGATAATTTTTCCGCTGGTTCAATTCCTGCATAAGAATAGCGATTTGCTCCCGAATGCGATCGGTCTGGAGATTGGGATTCACCTGACGCGCCAGATCCAACCATTCCTGCTCCGTGTGGTCAACAGAATATTCCGTCCAGCTTGCTGAAAAGTCCGCTGGTTGAAAATGGCCATTAAACAACGCACCTAACCGATGGGTGGCCGCCTCCAGTTGACCTTTGAGTGTGTTGGCCTTACTCTGGATCAATGATTGTTCAATCTGCAATTTCAGAACAGGATGCTGTGTATTTCCCTGACCCGTGGAATAATGGGTCAAGGCAACATTTTGGAAGGCCTCCAGGTCCTCCAAATAATGGGATAATATTTCCAGCGACCGGGACAATTTTACATACTCTGCCCAGGCTTTGGTCATTTCGAACGTGGTGGATACAACAGTTCGCCGATAATCCTGCCAGGCAATGTCAGCCTGCAAGGTTGCCAGGGAGCGTTCACGCTTCAACTTGCCCCACAGTGGGAATTTTTGTCCCAGCATCACCTGGTTGGTCACCGGACCGTTGCGTGTTTCCAGCGGTGACAGCGAGGTACTCACTTCAAGTTGGGGGTCTGGAAGAGCCCCGTGTGCCGGCACCTCGGCCGCACGTGATTGGAATTTGGTGTAGGCGGCTTGAACGCCCTGATTGTATTGCAGTAATGAATCCAGTAAAGGCGGGCTTAGTCTGGTTACCTGTGGCTGTCCAAATCCGGCTTGGATGGAGAGCAGCACGGCAGCCAGGACTGTGCACCTAAAATGGTTATTCCGATTTTTATCTGATTTCAATGGTTTCATCTCCCGTTGCGTTGTTACGGCATTCACCGCACGCATCTTTCACCGTTTGTACAGGTGACATGATGTGATAACCGGTACCCGTGATGCTAGCAGGGATCGGGTACCCAATCCGGGAAAATTGTCTAAATCAGAAGTGGCAGTGTCCGAAAGGGAGCCGGACCTGAATCGGCCTCATGTGTGTTGGGGGGAAATTGGCATTGCGTAATCAATGGTAGCAGAACCGGGTCCGGACGGGACTCAATGGTTAGCTGAACCTGATGCTCCTGCTTCACCAGTGGTGCCGTGATTAAGGGAATGAATACGTGCGCTTCACAGGATGTCATTTCCATTTCGCACTGGCTCGCTGCATCACCACCCATCTCACAACACGACACGGTGGTACAGCAGCTCTCTTCACACGGTGCTTCCCGTGTCAGAAAGGGTGTGGCATTGGCCATGACCATGAAGAGTATTGTGAATTGGGCTATGAGTTTCTTGAGCATTGTTTGGCTTTCAATGCGAAACCTACACGATTGTTTCATCGTCGCAAGTATTTTTCATAACATGCAACTTCCTTGTCAGGGGGCAGTCAAAATAGGCCAGTAAGGGGCAGTTGAAAACAGGCCACCTCTAGAGAGAAAAACCTTTAGGTTCTCCGAATAAAAAAAGGGAGCCAAAGAGATGGGAAATACTCTAAAGATGGACAAACAAGAC
>JAIPJR010000056.1 GCA_021734045.1 Fidelibacterota bacterium | reverse complement strand
CGGACGCTGTCCTCCCTTGTCTCCATTCGCTGACGCTCATTTCGGCTCAAACCTGTGACCTCCGCCTGGTGAGGGCAGTTGATGAAGGAAATGGTTGTAATTGCGGTGGAGAAAGTGGGCGCTACGGGATTAGGTCGGACGCTGTCCTCCCTTGTCTCCATTCGCTGACGCTCATTTCGGCTCAAACCTGTGACCTCCGCCTGGTGAGGGCAGTTGATGAAGGAAATGGTTGTAATTGCGGTGGAGAAAGTGGGCGCTACGGGATTCGAACCTGTGACCTCCGCCTTGTAAGGGCGGCGCTCTAACCAACTGAGCCAAGCGCCCATGCTATTTAAAACAGCGGGCGAATATATTATTCCAATACAGGCTCACCAATATGAAAAAGCCGGGAATGTCTCCCGGCCTTTTTGTGAATCTGGGAATTGGTCAGTTAGACGCTTTAATTTCGGCAATGCCAATGACACCGCTGGCAATTCGGGCTCCGGCAGCACCGGTGGGTTGACTTTTGAGATCATCCTCGTCGGCATGTAAAATCACACCCCGCCCCATGATGGATTCCGGACCATTGAGTTTGATGTGGGAATCCACATAGTCCAGCCGGGCAATCCCGTTTTCATCGGCAACCACATTACCCATGTCGCCACCGTGGCGTTCACCGGCCATTGGACCGCCATGAGACATTCCGGCCGGATTAAAATGACCCCCGGCAGAAGTGCCGTCTGGTGCGCTGATGTCGCCCAATTCGTGAATATGAAAGCCGTGGTTCCCGGGACTCACATTGGTCAATTCCACCACGACCCGCACACCGGAATCAGTTTGGGTAAATGTCACAATCCCCCCGGCGGTATTACCGGCTGTGGGATTGAGGACTGCCACCGCTTTGGTGAAAACCGGCATGTCCTTGTCACAGCAGGTATCTCCGTGTCCGTCGTGTGTCTTTTCCATCATCATTTTTTCATGGTGAATGGTGTGATCAGCGCGCATATCGTGGGTTTTATGCACACCCATGGTGGAACAACCACCGAGAAAAACAACACTAACAATGAAAAGCGCCAGTTTATTCAGCTTCGCTAATTTCATGAGAATCTCCATTTAATGAGGTTTTAGATTGATTTTGCGTTTATTCATGAGGTATTCAGTCATAACTTTGGCTAATTAATATGTTCCGGACAAAATTCCAAGACTTGATGGATAATGGCATAGCACCATGATCCAGCTGCACATTATTCAACAGAAGGGTTATACTTGCCTATGGCTTTATGGCGCGTAATCGATATCATCACCGAAAGCGAAAAGTGGCTCTCCGAGCGGGGCGTCCCCGATCCCCGTCTGGATGCGGAGTACTTGCTGGCGGAAGTGTTGGAGAAGTCCCGGGTGGAATTGTACATGGCATTTGACCGACCACTAACCGAGCCTGAGCTGACCCGATTCCGCGCCATGTTAAAACGCCGGGGCCGGCGCGAACCCCTGCAACATATTTTGAGATATACCGAATTCATGGGACTACACATCGCCACATCACCAGCCGCGCTGATTCCCCGGGCTGAAACCGAGGTGTTGGTGGATACGTCACTGGCATTTTTGAAAAATATCCCCTCACCACGCATTATTGATGTGGGCACCGGCACCGGTTGTATTGCCATTGCACTGGCCAAAGCCATTTCCGGTGCCCACGTCCTGGCATTGGATGCAGACGACGCTGCGTTAGAACTGGCCCGGCAAAACGTGGCCGCACACGCGCTGGAATCCGCGATCATCCTGCGTCAATTCGACATTTTGAAAGCACTGCCCCGGTTGGAAGAGCGGGTGGATTTGGTGGTATCAAATCCGCCGTATATCAGCGCGGGAGAGCGGGACGGTTTGCAGCAGGAAGTTGCTGAATACGAACCGAGTGTGGCGTTGTTTGACGGTGCTGATGGATTGACTTTCTACCGCCGATTCGCCCACATTTTACCCCGCCTGCTCAACCCGGGCGGACGCTTTGTTTTTGAGTTTGGTGGCGAGCATCAGGAAAAAGCGCTGTTGAATCTTTTCATGGATGCCGGGTATATTGAATTGGAAATCACCCGGGATTACAGCGGGAATCCCCGGCTTATCAGTGGACGTTACCGGAGCTAACAGCCATGGAGCCCTGGATAAAAATTTTACGCCCTCTCAACCTGTTTCAGGCCGTGCTGGCAGTTTTACTGGCCACGTATATCCTGGAAGAAATTCACCAGACACAAATTTTATTATTCCTGCTGCTTTCGGTGGTAACAATCAACGGTGCCGGCAATGTGATTAATGACATATATGACCTGGAGATTGACCGGATCAACCGACCCGATCGACCCTTACCGGGGAGCGATATTTCAGTCCCAACCGCATGGATTTATACCACTATCCTGTTCGTTATCGGTATCCTGGCTTCAGCGCTTATTAATTGGCAGACCTTCATCATCACAACCTTCATCGCCACACCTTTGTTGGTGGGATATTCCCGTTGGTTTAAACGAATGCCGTTGGTGGGTAATGTGGTGGTGGCGGTGATGTTGGGTTTGACCTTTGTATACGTGGGCGCAGCGTTTGGCAATTTTCCGCTCATGCTGCCACTTGCTGGTCTGGCATTTGGCTTTACCATTATTCGGGAAATCATCAAGGATTTGGAGGATGAGGCGGGCGATGTGAGCGCAGGGGCCCATACCCTGCCTATCATGTGGGGACAAAGAGCTGTTTTGAGATTTGTTACGCTACTCATTGTCATATTTCTTATCGCAGACCTTTCACCCTACTGGCTGGGGATATATAATAGATGGTACTTGATTTTTGTCATCGTCGGCGTGAATTTGCCCCTGCTTAGTGCGTTGATTTTTCTGTGGGTTAGACCCGAGAAAAGTACATTCCGGCGGGTGCAGCTGTTTCTGAAATACGACATTTTCATAGGTCTGCTGGCAATCCTGCTGGGGACCTGAATCCGACGATAAACGCAACGCTCACTCATTCATCTGCCGTCCCGGGCGGCTGACCATATTTTGACAGGAAGTTTCATGCCTGAATTCATTCATCTTCATAACCATTCACACTATTCGCTCCTGGATGGCGCGGCTAAAATCGACCAGATTGTAGAGACCGTGGAGGAACAGGGACACAAAGCCTTCGCCCTGACGGATCACGGTAACATGTTCGGTGTAGTGGAATTTTACAAGAAGGCGCGGGCAAAGGGCATCAAGCCCATCATCGGTTGTGAAGCCTATATAAGTCAGGGGAAAATGACCGATAAAAACTCACCGGTGGAGGGCAAGCGCAATTACCACTTGGTGTTGCTGGCTAAAAATGAAACCGGCTATAAAAACCTGATGAAGCTCACCTCCATGGGTTATCTGGAGGGATTCTATTTCAAACCCCGCATGGATAAAGAGGCCTTGCGTCAGCACTCGGAAGGGCTCATTGCCACCACCGCCTGTTTAAACGGCGAAGTGACCTATGCTGCTGCTCAGGGGGATTATGAAAAGGCTAAGAAAGCCGCACTGGAATATTATGAGATTTTTGGTGAGGGTAATTTCTACCTGGAACTGCAACGCCACCGGAATCTCATGGGACAGGATATTGAGCGTGAATCCATCGCCCGTGAAGTGGTGCGTAAAATCTCTGCCGATACCGGTATTCCCCTGGTAGCCACAAACGACGCCCATTATGTGAACCCTGCTCATCATCTGGCGCATGACGCGTTGATTTGTATCGGTCATGGCAAATACATCAGCGATACCAAACGGCTGAAGTATGATACCCGGGATATTTACATCAAAACGGCAGCTGAAATGGCTGCGCTATTTCAGGATGTACCAGAAGCCGTTGAGAATACCCTGCGAATTGCCGAAATGTGTAATTTTGAGCTGGAGTTGGGTAAGCATCACATGCCCAATTTTCCCATCCCAAAGGACGCGGGTGTAGCGACGCTGGATGATTTCCTGGTGAAAAAAGCCTGGGAAGGTTTATACGAACGTGTCCCCAATCCACACGGCGGTTATAAAGAACGGCTGGAATTTGAGCTCAAGGTTATTCAGGAGATGGGATTCCCCGGGTATTTCCTCATTACCCAGGATTTTATCATGTACGCCAAGAAAAATGGCATCCCTGTGGGGCCAGGCCGTGGTTCTGCTGCCGGTTCGCTGGTGGCGTATGCCTTGCGGATCACCGATCTGGATCCACTGCAATACAATCTCCTGTTCGAGCGCTTCTTGAATCCACAACGCGTTTCCATGCCTGATATTGATGTGGATTTTTGCTACGACCGGCGCGGCGAGGTGATTGATTATATCCGCCAGCAGTACAGTGACGAATCGGTGGCGCAGATTATCACTTTCAACAAACTGAAAGCGCGGGCTGTCATCCGGGATGTGGGCCGGGTTTTGGAAATTCCCATCGCTGAGACGGATCGGGTCGCCAAACTGGTTCCCGAAGAGGTGGGCATTACCCTGGATGAGGCGTTGAAGAAAAATCCGGAATTGAAAACCGCTTCTGAAGCTGATGAGACCCACAAGAAATTGTTTGACTACTCCCTGGTGCTGGAGGGGATGAATCGTAATGCCGGTAAGCACGCTGCCGGTGTGGTTATTGCCCCCGGAAAACTCACCGATTATGCCCCGCTCTACAAACCGGCCAACGAAGATTCCATCATGTCCCAGTATGACATGAAGTCGCTGGAAGATGTGGGCTTGATTAAGATGGATTTCCTGGGGCTGCGGACCCTCACAGTGATAAACGATGCACTGGAACTCATCAATCAATTCCGTGGAAAGCGCGTGGATATTGAAGCGATATCCCTGGAAGATCCGGAAGTTTTTAAGGTTTTTGGTGATGGCACTACCATTGGCCTGTTTCAGTTCGAATCCACCGGGATGCGGGAGTACTTAAAAAAGCTAAAACCCACGGTAATGGGTGATTTGATTGCCATGAACGCCCTATATCGACCGGGCCCCATGGATAATATCAACGATTTTATCGCCCGTAAGCACGGCGAGCAGGAAATCGAGCTGCTGGATGATATCATGGAGCCCATCCTGCGTGAGACTTATGGCATTATCGTCTATCAGGAGCAGGTGATGCAGATGGGTTCCGCCATCGCCGGACTCTCGCTGGCTGAAGCCGACATCATGCGGCGGGCGATGGGGAAAAAGAACAAAGCCCTCATGGATGAGATGAAGGTGAAGTTCATCGCCGGCGCCAAAAAAAATGGCATTACAGAGAAGAAAGCCCGCGATATCTGGGATTTAATCGAAAAATTTGCCAAGTACGGCTTTAATAAATCCCACTCGGCAGCCTATTCGCTGGTGGCGTACCGCACCGGCTGGCTGAAGCGCTATTATCCGGTGGAATTCATGGCCGCCAACCTCACGTCCGAAAAGGACGATTCGAAAAAAATCCTGCTTTTCCTGAATGAATGCAAGAACATGGGCATTCAGGTGATTCCGCCGGATGTGAATCGCTCCCATGCGCGGTTTTTTCCGGGAGGTGAAGACTCCATTCTCTTTGGTCTGAATGCCATCAAAAAGGTAGGCGCCAAGGCAGCCGAATGTATTGAGGCTGATCGCCAGGAAAATGGTCCCTTCACGGATATATTTGATTTTACGTCCCGGGTGGATACCCGCATGGTGAACAAAGGTGTTTTGGAAAATTTGATTACCTCCGGCGCTATGGATACCCTACCGGGTACCCGGCAGGAAAAATTTACTAAGGTAGAAATGGCGCTTCAACATGGTCAGCGGGTTCAGGCCATGAAAAATACGGATCAGACTGATTTATTCGGCACCGGCGGTAAACCGGAGACCATTCGCCCACCCGAATTGGAGGAACTGGGGGAATGGGATACCATGGACAAGTTGAACCGGGAGCGGGACGCGATTGGATTTTACCTCACCGGGCATCCCTTGCAGGGTTATGAAGAAGAGGTGCGGGCCTTTTCAACGCTGGATATTGATAACCTGGAAGGCGCTAAAGACGGTGATGCCGTTAAGGTTGGTGGACTCATCTCCGGTTTGAAAATTCATTATGACCGCAAGGGCAATCAGATGGCCTTTTTTACACTCAACGGATTAGATGGATTTATTGAATGTCTCATTTTCAGTGACGGCTACGATCGCCACAAACACTTGATATTTAATGATTCTCTTGTGTTTCTGGAGGGTGCCATTAGCCAGCGGCCGGATGAAGATCCTAAAATTATCGTTTCCCAGGTTCTGAAAATAGAGGAGGCTCGTAACACCTTCTCCCGGCAGATTCACCTGGCCTTGGATCCGCTGGAACGCACCACACGGGAACTGGATGATTTGTACCAGTTGGCGCGCCGATATGCTGGTCCCTGCCAGTTGGTTTTTCATCTGCGCCACGCAAAATCCCAGGAGAAAATCGTACTGGCCAGAAATATCCGGGTGTCAGCCAATGGTGATTTTCTCACCTCGCTTAAAAATCAATATGGCGAATCCAATGTGTGGTTTACCAAGTAGAGAGCATCAACCATGATAGCTGTCCTGCAACGCGTAAGTGCCGGGTCTGTTACCATTGAGGACCGGGTCACCGGTACGATTGAAACCGGACTGGTGATTCTGCTGGGTGTAGCTGAAGATGACGCGGATCGGGATGCTGACTGGCTGGCCGAAAAAACCGCCGGGTTGCGCGTTTTCCAGGACGAAAACCAAAAAATGAATCGCTCCATTCAGGATGTGAGTGGTTCTGCGTTGGTTATTTCCCAATTCACGTTGCTGGCTGATTACCGTAAGGGTCGTCGGCCCAGTTTCATTCACGCGGCGGACCCTGAGAAAGGGAATCGTCTGTATGAGTACTTTATGCAACGGCTGACTGCTTTGGGCATCCCGGTGGAGAAGGGTGAATTCGGTGCTATGATGACCGTGGATATTCGCAATGAGGGACCCGTGACTATGGTGCTCAACAGCGAGGTCAAATTCCCCCGGAAGCGGTAGGGAGCCGCCGGATAAAGTTTTGGTTTCCAATGCGGTTGCCGACTAAGTTTAACCCTTTGCCGGTGTGGCGTTGAAGTTTGTTGAAGCGAGCGGGAGAGAAACGCAATGGATCGAAGAATCAGAATTTTATTGGCGAAACCGGGACTGGATGGGCATGACCGGGGTATCAAGGTCCTGGCCAGCGCGTTCCGAGATGCGGGCATGGAGGTTATTTATCTGGGGTTACGCCAGACGCCGGAGATGATTGTATCCGCCGCTTTGCAGGAGGATGTGGATGTGATCGCCCTGTCTATTTTATCCGGTGCGCATATGACCATTTTCCCCAAGGTGATGGAATTAATGAAAAAAGAAGGTTTGGATGACGTGCTCCTGACCGGTGGCGGCATTATTCCTGAAAAAGACATGGAAACGCTGAAAAAGCAGGGGATGGGCCGGCTTTTTGGACCGGGTGCCAGTTTGAAGGAAATTATCAGCTATATCGAGACCTGGGTGAAGGAAAATCGGTCATGAGTAAAGACCCCCGTGTCCAGCGATTGCGCCAGTTGAAACAAAAAGCCTTGTTGGGCGGCGGTGAAGCCCGCATTAAAGCTCAGCATGAGAAGAAAAAGCTAACCGCTCGCGAACGCCTGGACCTACTGCTGGACAAAGGATCATTCGAAGAGATGGGAATGCTGGTCACCCACCGCTCCAATAATTTTGGATTGGATAAACAAAAATATTTGGGCGATGGTGTGGTCGCAGGTTCCGGCACTATCAACGGTCGTTTGGTGTATGTCTTCAGCCAGGATTTTACGGTCTTCGGCGGGTCCCTTTCGGAGGCGTACGCTGAAAAAATTGTGAAAATCATGGACCACGCCATGCGGGTTGGTGCACCGGTCATCGGATTGAATGATAGCGGTGGCGCCCGGATTCAGGAGGGTGTGGTGAGCCTGGCGGGCTATGCCGATATTTTCCTGCGTAATACCACTGCTTCCGGTGTGATTCCGCAGATTTCTGCCATTCTGGGTCCCTGTGCCGGTGGTGCGGTTTACTCACCGGCCATTACCGATTTTGTGATTATGAGTCGCGGTACCAGCTACATGTTTGTTACAGGACCCGAGGTGGTAAAGACAGTCACTCACGAAGCGGTGACGAAAGAGGAACTGGGCGGCGCGGTGACCCACGCCACCAAGTCCGGCGTGTGTCATTTTGTAGCCGAAAATGAGATTGAGGCGTTGGATCAAATCAAAACCCTCCTCTCCTTTATTCCCCAGAATAACCTGGAGGACCCGCCGGTAATTGACTGTGATGATCCGGTGGACCGGGCAGACGCTGAGCTGGATACGTTGGTCCCGGTTAATCCCAATAAGCCGTATGATATCAAGGATGTGATACAGCGCGTTATTGACCACGGTGATTTTTTCGAAGTCCACGCCGATTACGCCCAGAACCTGGTGGTGGGATTTGCCCGGCTCAATGGTCATTCGGTAGGGATTATAGCGAATCAGCCCGCCTATTTAGCTGGTGTGTTGAATATTGATGCCTCGGTAAAAGGAGCGCGGTTTGTGCGCTTTTGTGATGCGTTCAATATTCCGTTGCTGGTTTTTGAGGATGTACCGGGATTTTTACCGGGAACGGACCAGGAGTGGGGTGGTATTATCCGCCACGGTGCAAAATTACTCTTCGCCTTCGCCGAGGCGACCGTACCAAAAATCACCGTCATCACCCGTAAAGCTTATGGTGGTGCGTACGACGTGATGAATTCCAAGCACATCCGGGGGGATTTTAATTATGCCTGGCCGTCTGCGGAAATCGCCGTCATGGGCGCCAAAGGTGCCACGGAAATCATTTTCCGCAAGGAGATTGCAAAATCGGATGATCCGGAAGCGACCCTGGAAAAATTTACAGCTGAATTCGCGGACCGATTCGCCAATCCCTATTCAGCCGCCGAGCGGGGATATGTGGATGATGTGATTGAGCCGCACGAAACCCGACAGCGTCTTATCCGCGCTTTCGAGCGCCTGGCCAATAAGGTGGATACAAATCCCCGGAAAAAACACGGTAATATTCCACTTTAAGTGTTGATCCATGAACTGAAGAAGTGAGCTTCCCATGACAACTCAAACCCCACAGCGCGATACGATTTTCCAGAAACAAAAACGGTTGGAAGGATACCTGCTCCGTCATTCCAATTCAACACTCTATGCCTGGTACGCCCGGCAGAACATGGAAATCGGGAAACTGGACCGCGCGGAAAAAATCTGCCTCCTGGGTTTAAAAGGCAATGCAGATCATGTTATACTGCACAAGTTGCTGGGTGATATCTATCTGGCGCAGGGCAAAACCGAAGAGGCGCGCACCGAATACGCGCTGGTACTCCAGAGTCATCAACCCTTTCCCGGAGTAATTCAAACCTACCTGAAAAACTGGAAATCCGAGCTCTCCTCCCAGGAAGAAACGGCTCTCATGCGACGCTTGTCGTTCATCATCAGCGGGAATCCGGATGTGGTGAAATTCTACAAGCTTAACAGCGATGTGGACCGCATTCTCACGCGTCCGGATCGCCTGGATTTCATGCCGGAAAGTCAGTCGGTGACCACCGGTATCACGGAAGAGCCGGAGGATTTGGACGCTTCCGGTATGACGGGAGCGACATCGGCATCATCTGCCTCAGGTGAGAAAAAAGAGAAGCGGGATGCGGCGGAATCCGGGAAAAAAGAGGTGGCAAAGACCGACAAAGTTAAGGCAGAGACCAGTCCGGATTCTAAACGCACACCGAAGGAAGCGGACGAACCCTCACTGATGGATGAGGCGAAAAAGCTTAAAGAGGAATCTGAAGAAGAATCCCAGGCGCGGTTGAAAACTCAGGATGCGGACACCACTGGTGCGCCCAATCATCATATAAATGTCCAGCCCACACCTGAACCGGAAGAGTTGAAACCTCAGAAAATCACCCGCTCCATGGCCACTTTCACCCTTATGCAGATTTTTAAGGACCAGGGACTCTACCAGCATGCTCTGGAAGTACTGGAAATTCTAAAGGAAAAATCTCCCAACACGGACCGGGTGGAAGCTGAAATTAAAGAAATCCAGGAACTGATGGCTCAGCAGGACGCTGAGGATCAATCCTGACCGGCTTGCATTCCGGCTGCCGGATTCCGTACCCGTAATGACATCTGTTCAGCACGACAATTCTATTCCACTTTCAGTCATCATTGTTACCTATAATTCCGCCGATGAAATTGGCGAATGTTTACATTCGCTTCTACCACAAGTGACGTTTCTGGGTGGTGAAATAATTATCGTGGATAATGCTTCCCGGGACGACACGCTTGCGATTGTTGAGGATGAAACCACCGATTTTGAAGCGATTCAGGTAATTAAGAACCAGCGCAATTATAATTTTTCCGTGGCCAATAACCAGGGATTGGAAGCCGCCCGGGGTGAGCATCTTCTGATTCTAAATCCGGACACGCAGGTTCAGGTGGGATCAGTGGAAATTTTGTTGAACGCCATCCAGGGCGATAATCATCTGGGTGCGGTGGCGCCACAGCTTCTGTGGCCGGATGGGCATATTCAGCGTTCCTGTCGTCGTTTCCCAACACATTGGGATGTGGTGGTCCATAGTCTGGGCCTGAATCTGTTATGGCCTGAATCGCGATTTTTTAATGGCTGGAAAATGGGCGATTTTAATCACGCTTATCCCCGGGAAGTGGATCAGCCGGCTGCGGCAGCGCTCATGGTGCGGGGGAGTCTCTTGCGGGAACTGAAGGGTTTTGACCGACAGTTTCCCATGTTTTTTAACGATGTGGACCTGTGTCGCCGGATCCATGCTGCAGGGTATAAAATTCTGTTTCAGCCGGAAGCACAGGTTGTGCATCTGGGGGGTAGTTCCGTACTAAAAAACCGAACCACCATGATTATCTCGTCCCACATCTCCTTTTTCCGCTATCTGGAAAAATATTATGATCGGTTTCATCACCAGCTCTTCAATCTTCTGGCGGGGCTTCTGCTCTACCTGGGATTGATTCCGCGACTGGTGTGGCATTGGTTGGGGCTGGCGATCCGGTTTCGTCGCAGGGACGCGCTATGATGGGGCGTTTTATTGTGGCAGCAGGGCTGGTAGCGTGCCTGTTCAGAATTGCACCCCCTCAGGTGGTAAATGCCCAGTCATTCCCGCAGCCGGCAGCGGCGGATACGCTCTCACTGAAAATGGTTGGTGTACTGGCCGCATCCTACTTATACCAGTCTTATTTGAACATCGGCTATCTGGCGGATCTGAATGCCGTGGACGCCTATTCCTTTACCGAACTGGACGAGAATCTGGACGCGGTAATGCAAATTATCGGCGGCGTCCGGGATGAACTGCGTGTATATAGCACGGTATTACCATTAAAAACCGATAGTCTTTATGTGGACATTCTGGTACAAGCCTCTGACCTGTTGCTCCAGGAAGCAGCGGCGTTACAAAAATACATGCAAACGGGAAATGAACAGGATGCAGCGGTATATTTGCAGCTAAACGGTGACGCGCGGAAACTGCTGGAGAGCCTGCTGGGATTAAAGGATGAATAATTAGAATGACCAAAAATACCACACCAATCAGGGGCTTCTTCTTCGATATCGGCGGTGTTCTGGTGCGTGTGGATGCCAGCGAGAGTATCCGGAAGATTGCGGAGGTACTGGATGTAACCCCCATGCAGGTTCGGCAGGCCATGTCACCCCAATTACTGGCGGATTATGAAACCGGTAAACTCTCGGGGAATGAATTTTATCAGAACATGCTCAACAATTGCGACAGCGCCCGGAAGATTGATTTTGAGTTTTTTAAATACCTCTGGCAGGATGTTCTCTTCCCGAAGGAAGCTGAGATTGACTTTCTTAAAACGCTCTTAAAAGCCTACCCGGTTTGGCTCTTGTCCAACACCAACGATTTTCATTATGACCTCATGCAGCACCGGTTTGACATTCTGGATTTGGTGAATGGTGGTACCTATAGTTTTATCGAAGGGTATATGAAACCGTCACCGGAAATTTACAGGGCCGCTCTGGCCAAAACGCCCTTCAAGCCTGATGAAATCGTGTTCATCGACGATTTAGAAGTCAATGTCCGGGCTGCCCGTGACCTGGGCATACGGGCGATCCAGTATTTTGACTATGACCAGATGTTGGGTGAACTTCACGATGTGATCCCTGAATTTATCGAATCCTTGTAATGACATCACCCACTCCAGATAAAATCATCGCTCCGTTGCGTACCATTCCCCATGATGTATTTCGGGATAATCAACCGTCACTTGAATTATTGGAGCGGCGTCTCCGCATGCCGGTGGTCGCGCTGCTGGACAATATCCGATCCATGTGGAATGTGGGGTCCATGTTTCGCTCTGCAGATGGCGCTTGGGTGGAGGAGATGGTTCTGGCAGGCTATACTGCGACACCACCACGGAAGGAAATTTCCAAAACAGCGCTTGGCTCCGAATATTCGGTTCCCTGGCGTCATGTAAATGACCCGGTACGGGCGATTCAGGCTCTGCAAAAACGAGGGTATCAGGCCGTGGTCTTGGAGCATACCACCCGAAGCCAGGCCTACACCGACATTGAATATCAATTCCCCCTGGTTTTCGTGGTGGGTAACGAAGGCGTGGGGGTGAGAGATGAGATTTCAGCAGCGTGTGATCTGGCAGTAGAAATTCCCCAGTTTGGCATGAAATCCTCGCTGAATGTGGCCGTGGCATTCGGCATTATGGTCTATGAAATTCGCCGTCAGTGGACGCTTCAGGAGCGGAAATTACAATCTCGATAAGATTCCGGGCAAGAAGTCCCAACACCTAACCCCGTTTCTCCATTTTCCTATCGTTATAACCTCTTACAGGTTGGAACATGCACTTATGGAATTCATTTCGTATATTTACAAACAGGATGAGGAGTGTGTTATGGATCAAAATCCAGTGGATGATGAACTGAAACAGATGGATGAATCGAGTGATCAGTTGAACCGGAAACTGAATGTGGCCGTTTCGCTGGGAGACCCGATCCAATCCTTACGATTACAAAAATCGGTCATTGTATCCCCCGCAACCACCATTGCAGCCGTGACCAAAGCCATGCTGGAGAACAGTGTTGGGTGTGTCCTGGTGGAAAAAGCAGAACGACTGGCCGGCATCTTCACTGAACGGGATATCATGCGACGGATACTGGGGCGCGGGCTGGACCATCAGAAAATCACCGTTGGTGAATACATGACACCTGAACCAGAATTCCTCCACATGGATGATCCCATTGCGTTTGCCTTAAATCGCATGTCCGTGGGTGGTTTCCGACATGTTGCTTTGGTGGATAATCAGAACAAACCCATTGGCTTTGTGTCGGTGCGGGATATTGTGGATTACATCGTTGATTTTTACGATACAACCATCTTCAACCTTCCACCGGAACCGCTCCGTGAGGGGTGGAAATCGCAGGAAGGGGCTTAAAAACGATCAGTAAACATCATCGGGGGAAACTTGCGTAAAACTGCAGCAATTGTCCTGGGCGGTGGACAGGGTACGCGGCTGTGGCCGCTCACCCGTTTTCGGGCTAAACCGGCGGTACCCATCGGCGGAAAGTACCGGCTGGTGGATGTGCCCCTGAGTAATTGCATTAATTCTAATCTGAAGGAAATTTATGTCCTGACGCAGTTTAATTCCCTCTCGCTGCACCGGCATATTTTCCAGACTTACAATTTTGACCGGTTCTCCAGCGGGTTAGTTGAAATTCTAGCTGCCCAACAGACCAATGAGAATCAGTTTTGGTTCCAGGGCACAGCCGATGCTGTCCGGCAGTACATTGATCATTTTCGTCAGTTGGATGTGGATCAATTCCTGATTCTGGCGGGGGATCATCTTTACCGAATGGATTACAGGGATTTCATTAAAACCCACGAAGAGACCGGTGCTGATGTCACCATTGGTACCTATCCCATTACGGCCGACCAGGTCCCGGGATTTGGGATTCTCAAGGTGGATGAATCGGGTCGCATAACCCGGTTTAGCGAAAAACCTCAGGAAGCCGATATTCGTGATGAATTTCGTTTGCCGGAGACGTCAGAAAAACCCTACCTGGCTTCCATGGGCATTTATGTTTTTAACCGGGAAGTGCTCCTTGATGCGCTGCAGACCTATAAAGAAGATGATTTTGGCCGGGATATTATTCCCGCAGCCATGAAAGATTATCAGGTGCAGTCCTTTCTGTTTGACGGCTATTGGGAGGATATCGGGACAGTGGCGGCATTCTTTCGCGCCAATGTGAAACTCACCAGTCCCAAACCACCGTTTACTTTTTACGATGATGAACATCCTTTTTACACCCGACCCCGTTCTTTACCGGGCTCGCGCATTACAAATTCGGAAATTCACGAGTGTCTCATTAACGAAGGCTGTTATATCAATCATGCCAAATTATCCAATTCCGTCATCGGTATTCGCAGTGTGGTTCGTGATGGTGCTGAGTTGGATCATGTGGTGCTGATGGGGGCCGACTACTACACCAATCATCACCAGGAAGCGGTTCCGTTGGGTATTGGCGAAAACACACTGATACGTAAGGCCATTTTGGACAAGGATGCCCGCATCGGCAAGAATGTCCAGATCATTAATAAAGACAACCTGGAATTTTATGATGATGACCGTTATTCCATCCGGGACGGAGTGGTGATTGTGCCTAAGGGTGCGGTAATTCCTGATGGGATGGTGATTTGATTAGGGGAAAGAAGAAAGAGAGATTGATCTGAATTGAATACGAAGCAGGAAATGATCAATAGTCATAAAATTACATGGTCGCGTATTCAGGCGGTTTTATTTGATTTTGATGGTGTGGTGGTGCATTCAGAGCCGCTGTACGAAAAGGCGGAAATGGAATTAATTCAGGCAATGGGTTTAAAGATCCCGGATGATTTTTTCCACCACAACAAAGGAATTGGTGAGGACGCCTTTTATCAGGTTTTGATTGATCAATATGGCGCGCAAAAATCGGTAGCTGAACTGAAACAGTGGGGACGGAAGTTGTTGAAAGAGAAATTCCGGGACCATCTGGATTATGTTCCGGGTTTTCAGGATTTTTTCCACTGGGCGGCTGAGCGGTTTCAGACGGCAGTGGTCACATCTACGCGTCGTGATTTTATGGACTGGATTTTTGCCCACACCCGTATTGAGAATGTATTTACTGAGTTGGGTACGATTGATGATGTGGAGCGGGGGAAACCGGAACCTGATCCCTATTTGAATATGTGTGAACGCCTGGGGATTGAACCAGCAGAGGCGCTGGTCATTGAAGATTCCCTGTTGGGATTGCACTCAGCCCGCCGCGCCGGTTGCCAAACGGTTGGTATCACGACCACAATTCCGGCTGACCGTCTGGCTGAAATTGCGGATGGTGTGATTGGGCATTTTAACCAACTGCAGGCGTTTCTGGAACGAAGGGAGTATTTCCGTGAAATGGTTTAAACAATTTGACTGCAGCTGGCTCCCGGTGAGCGATTTTGAGCGGGCAGTCGAATTTTATGAAAAGCAGCTGGAGCTAAAGCCGCTGGATATTAACTGGGAGCAGAAGTGGGCTGAATTTTACCTGAGCCCGGGTGCGAAATTGGCGATTCACGGACTCAAAGCCACTAACGCCAATCCCTTGGGAGCGGTGGTTTTGGCGGTGGACAATTTGGAGCAAAGCGAGCTATGGCTCAGAGGTAAAGGCATTAAGCTGTATGATAAACGCGAGATCGGTGCTGGTGACAAAATGGCATCATTTGACGATCCGGACGGGAATGTCATCCAATTGCTCCAACCGGTGGGTCGGGGAGGCCAATCTGGAGATTAGGTATCAAATCAAAAACATTGACCATAATCAGATCGGATAGGATGGGATTATGGAACAGGCGACAATCGACGAGTACTATTTGGGATGTCCACCCCCGGTGGAATTGAGGACGGTGCGGCTATGAGTATCATTAAGCTCGATTCTGCCATGGGGACCCGTCTTATTGAAATGGGGCATAAGCTGGAAGCGCCTACCTGGTCGGCCATGGTGCTGGAAGACGATGTGGAAGCGGTGGAACAAGTCCACCGGGAAAATATCGAAGCCGGCGCTGATGTCATTACAACCAATACCTTTCGCACCACGCCTTTCGTTTTTCACAAACTCATGAACGGGGTAGAAGCCCACACCCGTGCCAGACGTTTCACCATATTAGCGATTCGTATCGCCCAGAAGGTTATCAAGGAATCGGGTCGGGATGTGAAAATTGCAGCGTCTTTAACTACGCTGGGCGATTGCTACACACCCTCCGAATTTCCCGGCAGTATCGCCGGCCGTCCCTGGCACGATGCCCAGTTGGACAATCTGGCCCACAAGGTGGTGGACATTATCCTGGCGGAAACCATTAATTCCAGCCGGGAAGCCCGACTCATCGCCGATCTGGCACTTAAGCGGGAAAAACCGGTCTGGATGAGCTTTGTGCTCAACGATAAGGGACAACTGCTCAACGGTGATAATCTCATAGATTTGGCGAAGCGACTGGAGCACATGGGCATCGATGCCATTGGTGTGAATTGTTCCAAACCGGATGTGACCCTGGATGCCATCAAGCGACTGCGTGACGTGGTAAAATTACCCCTCATCGCCTATCCCAATTTGGGTGCAGCCGATCATCATGATGGTAAAATGGGGAAAGTGATGACGCCGGCAAAGTTCGCCCAGTGGGCTGGTGAGGTCATTGAAGCCGGGGCTGAAATTGTGGGCGGCTGCTGTGGCTCCAATTACAAGCACATCACCGCATTGAGTAAGCATTTGGCCGGAAATAACGCTGTGGCAAAATGATCTGGTAGTCTCTCGACCCCCAATAATTTCTTCCTGTGACCACAAAAAAATCTCTTAGTCAATTAGCACCAGTGCTTGTGGATTGGTACGACCGGGAGATGCTGGCTTCTACAGCTAAGATGCCCTGGCGGGGTGATCCCGATCCCTACCGCATTTGGATCTCCGAAGTGATGCTGCAGCAAACCCAAATCGGTACAGTGGTGGATTATTATCATCGCTGGTTAGAGAAATTTCCAACTGTAACGGCTTTGGCGGAGGCTGATTTGGATACGGTGCTAAAAGTCTGGGAAGGATTGGGCTATTACACCCGGGCCCGCAATCTGCAGCGTGCCGCCCGGGAGATTGTGAATGACCATGCAGACCGTTTCCCTGCCACATTTGAAACACTGAAAACCCTTCCGGGTGTTGGGGATTACACAGCCGCCGCCATTGCCAGCATTGCCTTTGGAGAAGCCGTTCCGCTGGTGGATGGGAATGTCCTGCGTGTTTACAGCCGTCTCACCTGTGAGCCCGAAGATATCCGGTATGCGAAAACCAAATCCCGCGTGCGTCAGGCACTATCCCAATCCATCCCGCCGGATCGTCCAGGCGATTTTAACCAGGCGCTCATGGATCTGGGTCGGGAGATTTGCCGGCCGCGCCAGCCCATCTGCCAAGCTTGTCCGGTGCGGGAATTGTGCTGCGCGTACCAACAACACCGGACAGACGAATTCCCCGTTAAATCCAAAGCCAAACCAACCCCAACCTATCACATCGTGGTGGGTGTGATTTACCAGAACGGGAAAATTCTGATTCAGCGACGACCACCGAAAGGATTGCTGGGTGGGTTGTGGGAATTTCCCGGTGGGAAAGTCGACGATGGTGAAACACCGGAGAATGCATTGATACGGGAAATTCGGGAAGAAACCGGGTTGGAAGTGAAAATTGACCGGCAGTTGACACAGTTGAAGCACGCCTACACCCATTTTAAAATCCACCTCGCTTGCTTTATCTGCATGTATCAGTCTGGTACCGCCCGCCCTAAAGCCGCCACCGCTCAGCGCTGGGTCAAACCGGAGGCGCTCAGACAATTTGCCTTCCCCAAAGCGAATCAGAAGATCCTTCCATTGTTGATGATGCAAGAAAAACGATGAATAGACGCACATCTGAAACCGGAGATTCCAATGCCACAGGAAATTAACAAGCTGGCGAATATTCCTCGTCGTATTCTGGTTCTTGCACCCCATCCCGATGATTTTGACGCCATGGGTGTGACACTGAAATTTTTCCATGACAAGGGAAGTGAAGTTCACCTGGCCGTGGTCAGTTCCGGGGTAAGCGGTGTGGATGATGACGCCTGTGATCCACCCACTATCGCCAACAAAATCGCACTGCGACAGGCAGAGCAGTTGGCATCCTGCGCGTACTTTGGACTTGAACGACCTCGCATCACATTTCTCCCGCTGGTGGAGGATGATACCCACCATCCCACGGATTCTGCTGAGAATTTGGCCATCATCAGGGAGTTTTTCGTAAATATTCACCCGGATACGGTCTTTCTTCCCCACGGGAATGATAAAAATGCCACCCATCGGTTGACGTATCGCTTTTTCCGTCAAATTGCCATATCCGTTGATTTTCCGGTCACCGCTTGCCTCAGTTGTGATCCCAAGACCCAGGATATGCGCTTTGACCGGTATCTGCCATTTGATGAAAAGCAGGCTGAATGGAAGGCGGCATTGCTGCGGCACCACGTTTCTCAGCAAAACCGGAACATGAAAACCCGCGGTTACGGATTTGATGAGCGGATTCTCCGGGTAAACCGAGAGATTGCAGAGAAACTGGCTGTTCAGGAACCCTGCGCCGAGGTTTTTGAGGTGGAGTATTTTCCACTGCGAGACGCCCGGTAATGGTTCCCGGTTACCTGACATTGACAATTAATCCGATTGTATAGTCAATAATAACAAGCAAATCGCTTAGTTTTTCTAACGGAAGTACGGTAACTTTCAGCAATCTCTATTGCGACGGCGTGTGGCAGGGGAGAGAAATTGGAAAGGGGGGATTTGTGGCGGAAGAATCTGCCGGTTGTGCCCGGCCTACCGGCGCTCAGGTGGGAGCGCCAATTCCCAAAGAAACATTAAAAACCGAACAAGCGGGGGAGACACGCAAGATGTCTGAAGTAAAAGTTGGAACCAAGGCACCGGATTTTACAGCACCCGCCTATTACCAGGGGACCTTCACCAATGTGAAATTGTCCGATTACCTGGGGAAATGGGTGTTGCTGTGCTTTTATCCGGGTGATTTCACCTTTGTCTGAGCGACCGAAGTGTCAGCGGTCGCTGCCAAGTATGAGACCTTACAGGAACTGGGTGTAGAGGTTATCTCTGTAAGTGTAGACAGTCAATTTGTTCACAAAGTCTGGA
>JAIPJR010000055.1 GCA_021734045.1 Fidelibacterota bacterium | reverse complement strand
CGGTGGCGGCCCGGTGGGTGTGAATTCCTTGTCGGTGGCGGTGGGTGAAGAGGCGGACACTATTGAGGAGGTTTATGAACCCTTCCTGATCATGGAAGGATTTCTGGACCGGACGCCCCGGGGGCGCCAGGCCACGCCATTGGCATACAAGCATTTGGGAATCAAGTTAACCGCAACAACGCAACAGCATTTATTTGGTGAGAAATAAGTAGGTAAAGAAATTCATGTTTTTTGATCAAGTTCAACCCCTGACCCTGTCTGATTTTGATTATGAGCTCCCGGAGGAGTTGATTGCCCAATACCCGGCGGAGAAGCGTGATGGTTCCCGGCTTCTGGTTTTAAATCGAAAGACCGGTGCCATTGAGCACAAGCAATTTCCCGATGTGGTGGATTATTTAAGTCCCGGTGATGTGTTGATTGTGAATGAAACGAAGGTCTTCCCGGCCCGATTATTCGCGATCAAAGACAAAACCGACACACAGGTTGAAGTCTTCATGCTGCGGGAGCTGGGGAAGGAATTGTGGGAGGTTCTGGTTAAGCCGGCCCGCAAAGTTCGGGTGGGAAATAAGCTGGTGATTGACGGTAAATACACGGCAGATGTTATTGACAATACCGTCTCCGGTGGCCGCGTTATCCGCTTTGAATCCAACGGTGAAACCGTTTATGAAATGCTGGATCAGGTAGGAAGCTGGCCGCTGCCGCCCTACATCAAGCGTCAGGCCGAAGCGCTGGACAAGGAGCGGTACCAGACCATTTATGCCCGGGAATATGGCGCCGTGGCAGCACCAACTGCCGGACTGCATTTTACCGATAAGATTTTACAAAAAGCCAAAGACAAAGGCGTCGTGGTACAACCGGTGCTGTTGCATGTGGGATTGGGCACGTTCCGTCCCGTGAATGTGGAGGATCTGAACCGGCATCATATGGACGCTGAAGAATACGCTGTGCCCCAGGAAACCGTGGATGCCATTAAAAAAGCGAAAGCGGACGGAAAGCGTGTCGTGGGTGTGGGAACCACCGTGGTGCGGGCGCTGGAATCCGCTGTGATGAAACCCAATGGTCTGAAAGCAGCGCATGGCTGGACTGACAAATTTATTAAACCGCCGTTTGAGTTTAAGGTGATTGATGCCCTGGTCACCAATTTCCACCAACCCAAATCCACGCTGCTCATGCTGGTTTCTGCCCTGTCCAGCCGGGACATGATTATGAAGGCTTACCAGGCCGCCATTGCAGAAAAATATCGCTTTTTCAGCTATGGTGATGCCATGTTGATTCATTAACGCGGTACACCGGACGAAAATCAACACCATGAAACCATCTGCCACACCTCGCATCGGAATCGGGTATGATGTCCATCGCCTGGTGGCGGGGCGCCCGCTCATATTGGGTGGTGTGGAAATTCCCTTCGAAAAAGGTGTGCTGGGACACTCGGATGGTGATGTGTTAACCCATGCTGTTTGTGACGCACTTTTGGGTGCGGCAGCGATGGGCGACATTGGGCAACATTTTCCAGACTCGGAAGCACAGTACGCCGGCGCCAATTCCCTGACATTTTTAAGTGATATTTCTGCAAAATTAACCCAGGCTGGTTTTCAGGTGGGAAATGTGGATGCCACCATCGTTTTGCAGGCGCCCAAACTGGCACCGTATATTGCAGCGATGCGGCAGAACCTGGCGCGCGCCATGGGGTGTGATATTTCACAGGTCTCCGTGAAAGCGACCACCACCGAAGGGCTGGATTTCACCGGCACGGGCGCAGGCGTGGCGGTTCAAGCGATAGCGCTAATCCTTGTGACCGAGTAATCGCAACCCATGCTGGAAGCCATCACCCAGTTTGTTCACAATGCATCTCCGCTGGTGGTTTTCACCATCATTCTCCTAGCCTCCTATATTGAGAATATTTTCCCCCCCATACCCGGTGATACGATTTTGATTTTCGGTGCTTATATGGTGGGCGTGGGTGATCTTTCCTTTTCTCTGGCGCTGGTCACGACACTGGTCGGCAGCGTGGCGGGATTCATGACAATTTACTACATGGGGCACCGCTATGGCCGCGGCTTTATTTTTGAGCGGCAGCAGAAATGGTTTTCGGATAAAGCGCTGTCCCGTGTGGACCAGCTTTTTAATCGTTGGGGATACGGCGTGGTGCTGATCAACCGGTTTATGGCCGGGTTACGGAGCGTGATTGCCCTGTTTGCCGGTGTGGGTCATCTGGACTGGCGAAAAGTATTTGGATTGAGTTTTTTATCCAGCTTGGTGTGGAATGGCGTCCTCATCTGGCTGGGCGCCCGGCTGGGGAAAAACTGGGAAGTTGTACGCCATTATCTGGCAGAATATAATAGTATAGCGACGATTGTGTTTCTGGTGATTATCGCAACCTGGTTGGGATATCACTGGCGCGTGAAACAACAACGGAAGAGAGCGACATTACATGAGAGTTAGGTTCGCACCAAGCCCCACGGGGAAGTTGCATGTGGGCGGTTTACGAACGGCATTGTTCAACTATCTGGTGGCACGCCAGACCAAAGGGCAGTTCATTCTGCGCATTGAGGACACGGATCAGAACCGGAAGGTTACCGGCGCCGTGCAGAATCTGATTGGGAGTTTACACTGGGCGGGATTGGATTATGATGAAGGTCCGGAGCGTGGTGGTGATTTTGGACCCTATTTTCAGTCAGAGCGTCTGGATATCTATCATCGTCACATTGACCAACTCGTAGCTGAGGATCATGCCTACTATTGCTTCTGCTCTTCCGAAAGACTGGAGGAGGTGCGGCAGGGGCAAATTGCCGCCAAGCGGCAGCCGGGTTACGATGGGCATTGCCGTCACATTCCCAAAGCTGAAGCAGCCCAGCGTGCCAAGTCTGAACCCCATGTGGTGCGGATGAAAATTCCCGAAACCGGTGAGATGAAATTTTCAGACCGGGTGCGGGGAAACATCAACTATCCCCTGAATCAAATGGATGACCAGGTTTTGTTGAAGACCGACGGCTTTCCCACCTACCATCTGGCCAATGTGGTGGATGATCATTATATGCAGGTGAATCTGGTGATTCGGGGTGAAGAATGGCTACCCAGCACGCCCAAACATATTTTGCTCTATCAATATCTGGGCTGGGAGGTTCCGGAATTTGCCCACCTGCCGCTTTTGCTCAACAGCGACCGCTCCAAATTATCCAAACGCCAGGGCGATGTGGCGGTGGAGGACTATCGCACCAAGGGCATTCTTCCGGAAGCGCTGGTGAATTTTGTGGCGCTGCTGGGGTGGAATCCGGGCGATGACCGAGAAGTTTTCAGCCTGGAAGAGCTAGTGGATGTTTTTTCGCTGGAGCGGGTGAATAAAGCCGGCGCAGTTTTTAATCTTGAAAAATTGTACTGGATGAATGGCCAATACATCCGCATGCTGGAGGTGAACGATTACCTGAATCGCGCCAACACCTGGCTGGCAGGCCAGGGACATGCAGTCGTATCGGATGAGTTGCTCCTGCTGGTAAGGGATAGTCTTACCACGCTGGTCGATCTGCCGGACCATCTGGAGCCATTGTTGACTGAAATACCGGTTCCGGAGAATGACGATGCGGCCACCATGCTGAAAGCAGAATCCAGCCAAACCGTTTACAGGGCTGCGGTGGAAATTTTGGATACAATTGAAACCTTGACGGCGGACGCATTCAAGTCCATGATGAAGCAAATCCAGCAGGAGACTGGGGTGAAGGGCAAGCAGTTGTGGATGCCGGTGCGAATCGCGTTAACCGGACAGGTCCACGGGCCGGAGTTGCCGCGGATTGTGGAGATCTTCGGCAGGGAAAAGGTGCGGGAGCGACTGGCGGCGGCATTAAGAAATTAACCGCAAGGCGCAAAGAATCACGCCAGATACGCAAAGAGACTCTAAAAAAATAATCGCAGAGACCGCTAAGCTTGTATAGCAAATGCAGATCGAATGCTAGATAGAATATTCAGATACAAAACCGTCTGGTTCAAATAATCATCTGAAGGGGATGAATCACATGGATATTTGGACAGGTTTCATCATCGGATTGTTGGGAAGTTTTCATTGCGTGGGGATGTGCGGTCCCATTACGCTGGCTTTGCCGGGGGGCTACGCGCAAAAACGCGCCTGGATTTTTGGGCGGGTGTTGTACAATCTGGGACGAATCGTCACCTATTCGTTGCTGGGGATTATTTTCGGCATCATAGGTCAATCAATCGCCCTGGCAGGTTATCAGCAGAGTCTTTCCATCGCGCTGGGGGTTGTGATTCTCCTGGGGGTATTTTTACCCTCAAAATATGCCGCCAAATTGCTGCCGTTCTCACCGGTTCAGACATTCATGGTGCGCGTGCGCGACTTTTGGGGACGGTTGTTCCGGAATAATTCCCATCCATCCCTCTTCACAATCGGCGTTTTGAATGGCTTTCTGCCCTGCGGATTCGTTTATGTGGGCCTGGCAGGCGCCATGTCAACGGGTGGTGTGTGGTCCGGTGCCGCTTACATGGCATTGTTCGGTATGGGGACATTCCCCATCATGCTGGCCACCTCCCTGGCGGGTAACTGGGTGGGGATTGAGGTGCGCCGATTTATCCAGAAACTGGTCCCGGTGGGCGCTGTGCTCCTGGCGGTGCTATTCATCCTGCGGGGCTTGTCTCTGGGTATTCCCTACATCAGTCCCAAAATGAGTGGGAAAACACCAGCCCAGATGAAGCTGCAGATGGAAAAAATGCAGCACAATTCCGGCAATGGCAAAATGATGATGGAAACGGATGGTTCCTGCTGTACGGGGGAGTGATTGATTAACCTTAACCATAGAAATCACCCGGGTTGCAACAAGAGCACAGAGACGAAAAATTCTCCGGCCGAGTGCAGAGGAAGCCTTCCCTGGTGTGGATTGAGTAAGATTAAGGGCGCGGCGCCAGACAACTTCCTTTGAGCTGACCGCTGGTGCTTTAACTGCCCGTTTTTTTATCCACCCATCCCTCAACGACTTTAGTAATCAGCGTATCAGTGGTAATGCTCGCCACAAAATTCGCTAATTCCAAACCAGTTGAATCAGCGGCTTGTGTCTCCCAGCTCCCCCGGGTAATCTTGAATTCTAATTCATCCCCCGAAAAGATCTGGTATGTTCCACCCCATACCCTTGCATCCAATTGCTTCAGCGCAACTTTTTTTGGATTCCAATTTCCGAGCTCCGCATGATTACCTGTGATATATATGGTTTCTGAGTCCGGCATCGCTTCCGTCACAACATGAATGGTTACATTTCTAACTGGGTACGCCTGTTGAACATATTTTAAAATAGCTTTCTCGGCTTCAGTGTTTCCTTCATTGCCTAGTGATTCAGCATAGTTCACCAGATGTACTGGATTGAAATCATAGTCATCCGGATTGGTTAACTGCAGCTTGTTAAACTTTTCCAGACATGCTTCGACCCCACCAGATTTCATTGCCAGTCTAAGCCGAGGCTCTATCGGCTTTTTTGAATACAACCATTTCATCCCTCGATCAAGAAGCACACCCTTGGTAATCATTTCATGACCCAATCCCGGATAAATCTCTCGCTTGGTTTCCAATCCTGAAAAATGCTTACTTGAAATATTATCAGTGAAATTCATCAAAATGTGGAGATTGCCATCATATTCGCCTGTCCCGAAGTAAATATTCACAGGCAAATCGGGCCATTTACTATACAAGTTATCAACATAAAGTGGCTTTCTACCGCCACCTCCAATAATGTAATTATGAAAAAGTAATGGGTTTTCATCTAAAACATTGGTTATAAACTGAACTGCCAGGGACCACCCGTACAAGGTTCTGTTAAAAGGATTGATTCGATATTTCGATTCAACATGGGGAATTAATTGTTCTTCAATGAAATTTAGGAACTGAACCCATCCAGGTTCACCAGACGCATCCTTAATATCACCATATTCAGCCTCCCTAAATGCGCGGAGTCGTTCAGGTGAACCGAGCCCTATCCCGACGACAATAACTTCCCGCTGTGGCCAGTCCAATACCAGGGTGAGATCTTCTGCCATATTGAAACAATAGTCCGCATCTGTCAGGTAAATAACGGGATACTGCTTGTTTTTAGTGTCGTAATAGCTCCGGGGTAAAGAAATTTGAATGTAATAATCCTTTGCATGCCCGGTCTCAGTATGCATCCAAAATGAATTTTGATATTTATTCGGATCCACCGGTTTTGACGGCATCTGTGATTCGGAACAAGACAAAACGAACCCCAGGGCAATTGCGAAAAGCAGCCCTGATTTAATTTTAGACCACACGATTTCACCTTACTTTCGAGTGAGTGATACAATTATTTAGCGTAGGTAATGACAAAGTTCACCGGACGAATTAACCGCATTTTGACCGCCGATGTAGACCATGCGTACTTTGCCTTGCGTTACAACCACCTGCGAGAAAGCAGGATTTTTATGCAAGCCATCTGGACACAAATACTCGACACTCATTCTATTTATTCCCCCTTCTTGTTCTTTCTTGATGGGGGATGCGCCATATTCATGTAAACGCCACCCTTTTCAAGCTCTTCTAGCATTTGGTGCAGCCTCTTTTCCTTCGTTTCTTGACGTTCTGCTCTGTTTATCCAGCCAATGTAGTCGTTTTGCTGGTACGCCGGCCGTTTTTGATATTCAGCCATCAACCGATGCTCCTCAAGCGCTTGCTTAACAAAGCCGGGCATCGAATATCTGGGGCGTCTCAGATTTGATTCCTCTGCTGCCATCCGTCCTCCTATGCGGCTAACATTTGCATAACCAGCTGGCAAAAGCCGCAGAGCAAAGCGGTGCGGGATTTTGGTGTTCAACCGCGGGAAGTTAAGCAGGTCGTCTTTTTTAAAAAGTAAAAACGCACGGTGTCGTGGCTGACCCAGACCCGGAAAACCAGCCTTCGCAGGGGTTCGGAGCGGCAAGCGAATCAGGGGGACGGTGGCAGCGGCAATGGCAATAGAACGGTTTGATGGTCTCCTGGGAAAAATAGCACCCGAATTTATTCGGGTGGTGCGGTATTCCGTCAAGTAACACAAACGGTTTCCCCGTTTACAATGGATGTTGGAGCCACCACAATGAATTGTGGTGCTAATTTTATAAAACAACGCTTTCGGTTTGCAGCCCGAGATCCCTCCGCTTCGCTTCGCTACGGTCGGGATGACAGGTAGGTCTCGTGCTCGTGCTCGTACTCGGATAATGGATTCTCTATCACCCGGGATAAATCCCGTGGCTACGCAACTGACGTCCCGCCGGGATTTTTTTCTCTTTCTCTAAAAACAACACCCCTCTTTTTCTCCCCTCAAGGGGAGATTTATGTCACGGTCTGTGGTCTCGGTGGTTAACTGCCTTTTTCTCTTTCTTCTCTCTTGTCGCGGCGTCGTCCGGTAGTTGTCAGATGAAAACGGACGCTTTCTTTTTTCTCTCTTTCCTCTTTCTCTTACTCTAATCAACCCACCCCGGTCTGGCTCACCTTGCGTTTCGCCAGACCACCCTTCCGTTGGAGGGGATGTTGTCTGCGTTTTTCTGTTTTTCCCCTGTCAATTCGAGAAATTCGTGGCATGAGTGGCTTCTCTTCTGTCTTTCCAATCTGTGCTCTCTCTGTGTAATCTGTGGTTTAAACTTCTTTGGCTTTGAACCAGCGGACTTAAATTTTCCCGCTATGTCAGGTAATGGGACAAAAACCAACACATCACAATCGAAAATCAGAGTAGGCATCGTAGGCGTGGGGCATATTGGCCGGTTCCACACCCGGCATCTGGTAGGTCAGACGGCGTTTGAATTTTCCGGAATGTTCGATATCCGTCCGGAACGTGCACGCGAAATCAGCGCCGAGTTCGGTGGTATTGTCCATGAAAATTATGAACAACTTCTGACTGCCAGTGACGCGATTCTAATCTGCACACCCACTAAAACCCATTATTCGTTGGCCCTACAGGCACTGACTGTCGGCAAACATATTTTCATCGAAAAACCGGTGACCGAATCGGTGCAGCAGGGCGAGGAGTTGGTGGCGCTGGCGAAAGAAAAAAATCTCAAATTCCAGGTAGGCCACATCGAGCGCTTTAATCCGGCGCTCATGGTGCTCAATGACTTGGATTTACGGCCCCTGTTCATCGAATCCCACCGCCTGGCGCCATTTAATCCCCGCGGCGCACAGATGGCCGTGGTACATGAAAACATGATTCACGATATTGATATTATCCTGTCCCTGGTAAAATCGCCGGTGACAGACATCGCCGCTAACGGTGTAGCCGTGGTGACCGGCCAGCCCGACATCGCCAATGCCCGGCTCACCTTCGCCAATGGCTGTGTAGCCAACGTGACGGCCAGTCGCATTTCACTGGGACAAATGCGAAAAATGCGCATCTTCCAGCCTGAAACCTATATCACCATCGATTTCCAGCAACATCAGACCGAGATTTACCAATTGAAAAATGCCCGGGATATTCCCTCCACAGCCATGAGCATTGATATTGCCGGTACAGACCGGAAAATCGTGTACAACAAACCAGAATTGCCCGACAGCGACGCCATGCAGGCTGAGCAAATCTCCTTCGTGGAGGCCATTGAAAAGAATGTAACGCCTTTGGTGCGTGGCGAAGATGGACTGGAAGCCTTGCGCATTGCGGAAAAAATTTACGCTCTGATTACCTAATGAATGGGCGCGTAGCATGCGATTATTATTTGGCTGGCTTTTACACATATTCTCCTAAAACCATGTCTGCACCTTATTTAATTGGAAGCTGAATCAATGGCTAAATCCATGCTCATCGTAGCCGGTGAAATGTCCGGCGATCAGCACGCTGCCAAGGTGATGATGGAACTCAGGCACCGCGAGTCTGAAATCGTTTTTTGGGGACTTGGCGGTGAAGAGATGCTGGCGGTGGGAATGGAGCAGCTCTACAGCGTGGACCGATTGTCCGTCACCGGATTCGTGGAAGTGCTGAAACACCTGTCCTTTTTCCGGGAGGTTATGAACCGGGTGGTAACGCGCTGTGAGCGGGACAAACCGGACGCGGCAATTCTGCTGGACTATCCCGGGTTCAACATGCGCCTGGGTAAAAAGCTGCATGAGCTGGGAATTCCGGTGTACTACTACATCTCCCCGCAGGTTTGGGCCTGGCGCAGTGGACGCATTGATATGATTCGCCGGTTTGTACGGAAAATGTTCGTGATTTTTCCCTTTGAGGAGGAAATCTACACCCGGAAGGGTGTCCCGGCGGAATTCGTTGGTCACCCGCTGGTTGAAGAGATGCCGGCGCTGCAGGATAAAGCGGATTTTTATAACGAATTTGACCTGGATCCACTCCGGCCGTTGGTTGGAATTTTGCCCGGCAGCCGAAGCAATGAAGTGTCACGACTGTTGAAGCCATGCCTGGACGCGGTGACGATTATTCATGACATCATGCCGGAAGTTCAATTCGCCATCGCCCGGGTTCGTCATTTACCTGATGCCATTTACAGCGAGATCAGTCAAAACCCCAGTGTGCGCTTGATTGCGGGTCATCCCTACGAAATCATGGCATATTCGGGCGCCGCCATGGTAGCATCCGGAACAGCGTCGCTGGAAACCGCCGTTTTGGGAACACCACTGGTGGTAGTTTACAAAGTCTCACCGCTCTCATACCTGCTGGCTCGGTTGCTGGTAGAGGTGGAGCATATTGCCATGCCCAATCTGGTCTACGGCGACCGGGTGGTCCCCGAATTGCTCCAAAAACAGGCCAATGGTGCTCAAATCGCGTCGTGGATATTTACCTATCTGAATGATGAAGTGTACACCGGTGAAGTGAAATCAAAACTTCATACCATCCGGGAAAAGCTGGGCGAGACGGGTGGGGCGCGGCGCGTTGCGGACGGTATCCTGAATGATTTAAATGCAGGCCGTCCATGAGTCCGGTGATGGATAAATTGCGTTTTCAAGCTGAACGCTGGGCTTATCTGCTGGTGAAGGGCATTGTGAAAACCCTGCGCCTGGAGCGGCGTGGCTGGGAGGCCGTCTGGCGGTTGGTCATTCAGAAAAAGCAGATTACGCTGCAAGTCTGGCACGGGGATATGTTCATTGCCTGGTATTACCTCAGCATATTCCGGCCGGCAGCCATTGTGAGTCAGCATGGTGACGGTGAAATCGCCAGCAGCACCCTGGAGCGGTTTGGATTCCATACTTTTCGTGGGTCCAGTACGCGGGGTGGACGGGAAGCCTTTGCAGCCATGTTGCGCCATTTATCCCAGCGGGAAATGCCCATTAATGTCTTCGCCGCGGATGGTCCCCGGGGACCACGTCGCCAACTCAAGCCGGGCATCCTGGCTGCCGCCAGCAAAACTGATGGATACATCATTCCCATCGCCATGTCAGCCAAATACGCCCTGCGCGCCGACAGTTGGGACAGATTTTTCGTACCACTGCCCTTCAGTAAAGCGCGTATCTGGTTTGGCGAACCCATCAAAATACCGCCGTGCTTGTCACGTTCGGAATTCCAAAACCTGTTGGAACAGGTTAATGACAGATGTATCACGCTGCAGGAGCAGGCTGACCGGTATACCTCCCATGACTGACTCCCGACCAAATCCACCGAACCTTTCCCTTCAATCCAGGTGGCTGACGCTGTGGTTGTTGCCAGTGCGCATGGCGTTGGCGGGAGTGTATTGGGGGGTGACGATGTTGCGAAACCGGTTGTATGACTGGCGGTTTTTGAAGATAAAGCGCGTTCCGGCAGTCGTTATCAGCGTTGGGAATCTTAGTGTAGGCGGCAGCGGGAAAACGCTTTTGGTGGAGGCGCTGGCCAGAATGCTCACAGCAGAAGGTTTTCGGGTGGGCATTGCCTCACGGGGCTACCGGCGTCGGTCAAAAGGTCTTCAGGTGGTTTCCGATGGTGAAAAAGTTTTACTGTCAGCGCAGGAAGCCGGTGATGAACCCTTTCTGCTGGCACAGAACCTGGCCGGTGTACCCGTGATGGTTGGCGCGGATAAGCGGGATGTTGGGAATGCCCTTTGTGAACGCTTTGGTGTGGAGGTGATTTTGCTGGATGATGGCTTTCAGCACCGGCGATTGCACCGGGATTTGGATGTGGTGATTCTGAACCGGCTGCCGGAAAATATGGGACACCTTCTGCCGTGGGGAAATTTGCGGGAATCCAGGCGCGGACTACAGCGGGCAGATGTAATTTTTTATGCCAAGCTCCCGAGTGGTGAAGAATCACGGGTTTCCGAGTCAGACAATCTCCGGTTTACAGTTGCTGACAGATTACGGAGTACCGAGTCGCCGGGATTGAACGGGGACGATTTATCCGGAGAAAAAATCGGTGCCTTTTGCGGGTTAGGTCAGCCGTGGCATTTTTTCCGGACACTGGCGCAGGCGGGCATTTCCCCGGTAGTGGAATTGACCTTCCCGGATCATTGTGCATACGGTGACGCAGACCGGGCACGGATTGTTCACGCAAGGGTGAATAGATGGGTTACGACGCAGAAAGATTTTGTGAAATTGCCCAAGGCATTTGTGGCTGAACAGCAAATTTATTACCTACCTGTTCAAATTGAAATCAACCCGGAGAAATGGACCGAAATTCTCGCGCGGGTCAAGGCGGCAGTGGGGCCGTGATTTTTACGGCTGTGTAGAAAGAATCGGTTACATTGCCCACGTGTTGCTCTCATTAAATAAACAATGGCTAACTATCGAGCACGCCTTAAATCACGATTTGTCCTCCCAATTGAGCTGTATATCCTCCAAATAATAGGTAGGGGAAACCCCCAGGCTGTCTGGCCAGAGTATTTGGCGCAACAAACCAGGGTTTTTGCTTCCTGATATTGGAAGAGATTATTTCTCCCGCGCGTCGCAGTAATGAGCAAACGCATCCCGGCAAAAAGGTGCCAGGTCCGGATGCATTTTATCGAAATTGGCACGGAAGTCGGGACTGTCTACGTACAGGCTGCCCAGACCACGGAAAATTTCCAATGAACAATCGTAATAGTAGGTATTGATGTACTGGAAATAGGCATCTACCTGCTCTTGAACCGCCGGTGAGTCAATACCCTGCTCCATGGATTCGGCAATCTTGCGGAAAATCTCGTTCCCCCGGTCCATAATGGCGGTTTTTTCATCATCGGAATAACTATTCCAGTTGCGATAGGATTGTTTCACCAACTCAGGATTGTAGCGTTTTTCCGCCTCCTGTTGAACCTTCCGTTCCTCTTCCTTACTGCTAAAGCCTTTGAATAGCTCGTGCTTGGTCATGATTTTCTCTCCTTCAACATGTTTAATGGTATTCTCCACGGTGGCAATGAGTGACTGGATACGGTGAAATTTCTGCTGCAGGGCTACCTTGTGTTCCTGTAGCGCCTGAAGGGTATCAAAATGGGGATCGTCCAGGATCTCCCCGATTTTCTCCAGTGGCAGTCCCAGTTCCTTGTAAAACATGATCTGCTGCAGACGCAATAGATTGGCTTCGTGGTAATAGCGATAGCCGTTCTTACCGGTTTCAGCGGGATGGAGCAATCCGATTTCATCATAGTAATGCAGCGTCCGAATGCTGATGCCGGCTGTTTGCGATAACTGTTTCACCGTTAATTTCACTTTCATCCTCCTGTTGATTCGGGACGCATTTCCCTGGCAACAATAACCAAGATAAGGTCTGACGTTACGTGAGAGTCAAGGGGTGAAAAGAAAATTTTCTTGTGTCAAATGTTGTTGGGTGACCCGCAGGGTTTGTTCTCGTGCTCCTACTCGTACCCATTCTCGTCCCCGTCAGCTCAGAAGACCCTGAAACCAGCCTTCGCGGGGCTTCGGCTCGGCATGTAAATTCAGGGTGGCTGTGTCACCAGGCTTAGAACGGTTTGATTGTCTCTTGGAAAAATTAGCACCCGAATTTATTCGGGTGATCCGGTTACCCGTCAAGTAACACAAACGGTTTTAACCGTTTATCAGCGACCACCACAATGAATTGTGGTGCTAATTTTTGCATCAGCCCAGCGATTGCAGTTTGCCGGCGAGATCCCTTCACTTCATCCGGGTTGTGGTTTTCTTTTTTATCTGGCCCCGGTTGCCCCTCGATGAAGTGAGGGAGCCAACCGGGGAGTAGGTCACGTGCTCGGTTTTTCCCCAACAATTCACAAGCGTTGTTGGGATAAAACCTGATTATTTGCAGGGGTTTTTAATTCCCCCGGTCTAAAACCCGGGGCTACGCATCTGACATCCCGCCGGGATTCCTTTCTTCTTTCTTGTCGCGGCGTAGTCCGGTAGTTGCCGGACGAAGACGGACTCTTACTCTTGCTCTTTCCTCTTTCTCTAAAACAACACCCCTCTTTTTCTCCCCTCAAGGGGAGATTTCTTAGAACGACGGCCGGAGATTAATTTCACCTCTGTGTTCTCTGCGCACGCTCTGCGATCTCAGTGGATAACTGCCTTTTTCTCTTTCAACTTTCCACTTTCTCTAAAAGGACAACCCCTCTGTGTCTCCCCTTAAAAAGGGGAGAATAATCAGTACTGGGGCTATATCTGCGTTATCTGCGGCACAACAATCTCAAATCTCCTGCTCGTGTTCGACCCGCACTTTCTCTTCCTCTTTCAACTTTCCACTTTCTCTAAAAAGGCAACCCAGTCATGCTGAATTCATTTCAGCATCTTAATCCGTCCGAAGACCCTGAAACCAGCCTTCGCGGAGCTTCGGCTCGGCAAGTAAATTCAGAGTGACGGGTTAGAAAAATTTTACCTCAGCGCACTTTGCGCCTTCTTGGCATCTCTGCGGTTGCCTCTTTTTCCCGTGTTATTCGAGCCATTGTGGTGAAATCTTCTCCATAGTGGTTGTGACGTGGTGGTGAATCTCTCCCCCAATTTCATTGCCCCGGTGGTTATGCCGTGTAAATTCCAGCCGTGTCAACCCCGGGAAAGAATACCAAACCCATGCGGATCATGATTATTCACGGACCCAATCTCAATTTATTGGGACGGCGGGACGCGTCCCAGTATGGTACCCTGACGCTGGATAAGGTGAATCGGGCCATCCGTAAACACGCCCGTGAGCTGCAGGTGGAGGTTCGTATTCTGCAGACCAATCATGAGGGAACCATCATTGACACACTGCACCGGCGGCGCAAATGGGCCAGTGGATTTCTGTTGAATCCAGGGGCGTTGACCCACTATTCCTACGCCATCCGGGACGCTATTGAAGCCATCGGGAAGCCGGTGGTGGAGGTGCATTTGTCCAACATTTATGAACGGGAAGATTTTCGCCGCGTATCGGTGATTGAGCCGGTGTGTATCCACCAGGTCGTGGGTAAAAAATTGGAATCTTACCTGGAAGGTCTCGCCTTTTTGGTACAATCCCTGCAACAAAACGAGCGTTGACGGGTCATGAAATCACCACACCGGCCAGCGCTCTGGTCAGGCCGGTATAAACACAAGTCGCATCGAGCAAGCAAGTCCGGGTGACGCATCCCCGGCAGCAATGAGGGCAATATGGGTAAGGACAATGGCGCTGTAAAGCAAACGACCGGCAAAAAAACGCGTTCTCCCTGGTGGTGGGTACCATCGCTGTATTACGCGGAGGGCATCCCCTATGTGGTGGTGATGACGGTATCAGTCATCATGTACAAACGCATGGGCGTTTCCAATACCGACATCGCGCTTTACACCTCCTGGCTCTACCTGCCCTGGGTTATCAAGCCCTTCTGGAGTCCGGTGGTGGACCTGCTCCGTACCAAAAGGTTCTGGATTATTACCATGCAGCTACTGGTGGGAGCCGGATTGGGCGCGGTGGGATTAACCATTCCCATGCCGGGCTATTTTACTATTACGATTACCATTTTCTGGCTCATGGCTTTTAGCTCGGCAACCCATGACATTGCCGCCGACGGATTTTATATGCTGGGTTTGTCCAAGCATGACCAGGCATGGTTCGTGGGGGTTCGCAGCACGTTTTACCGCTTTGCAATGATTACCGGACAGGGATTGTTAATCATTCTGGCGGGTTTTATCGAAAGCCACAGCGGATTGGGTGCCCTGGACATTCCGGTGAAAGCCACACCTGACACAGCACAGGTACGCACGGTGACCCGGGATGCGCTGAATCTCGCGGAAACAGGCGGGGAAATCAGGTTGCGTCATGCGCCGGAGGAATTGGTGATTCACACGGACCGCCAACCTGAAGAAAAAGTGGATTCCATTTTACAGGTGGCCAGAGCATGGAACCTGGCGAATGGCCATATTCAAGTATCCAACGGTGATAAAAACGGTTCATCAGCATCAGAGACAACCCCTGAAATGTCTTGGTGGGAACGGGCTGTGGTCCAAAATATGGAGTCCTGGCTACGACGGAATTTTGGTGTGGCTGAGGCGGCGGTGAACACGCGTGACGGTGTGGGAAATGTGGGGGTCGTTTACTTTTATCTCTCCGCGCCACCACCGGCGGGGAAATCTTTTGTGGTGAATTTTGGTCGCCGCGCCGGCGATAAGTCCATTTCTCTGGTGGAGGGGGAACGGTTTGTCTTTAATGCCAGCAACTGGAATATACCGGCCATGGCGGTGATCCAGCTGGATCCCAAATTACGCACCGCTTCAGCGGCTACATTCGGTGTACAGGCTGGTAATATCCCGCTCTCCTGGGCGGTAACCTTCTTTTTCCTCGGCGGACTGTTCATCCTCTTTTTTGTGTACCACAAATTCATGCTGCCGCGACCGGTGACCGATGTACCCCGTACCGTGCATAGTGCCGGTGAATTTTTCAAAAATTACTTCCGGACATTTGCCCTCTTCTTCAAGAAGGAACACATTTGGCTCTCCGTCGCGTTTTTGCTGCTCTACCGGCTGGGAGAATCGCAATTGGTCAAACTGGCGTCACCCTTTTTACTGGATGCCCAGGAAGTGGGTGGGCTGGCGTTAACCACCGGCCAGGTTGGGTTCGTCTATGGCACCATCGGTATTCTCATGCTCACTGTCGGCGGCTTGCTGGGCGGCTTTCTGGCGGCGCGAAATGGATTAAAGTACTGGCTGTGGTGGATGGCCATTGCCATTAATCTGCCCAATGCGTTGTACATCTATCTGTCCCATGCAATGCCGGACAGCTTCCTCATTATCAATATTTGCGTGGGGATTGAGCAGTTTGGTTATGGCTTTGGCTTCACGGCTTACATGCTGTATATGATTTTTATCTCAGAGGGTGAGTACAAAACCTCCCACTTTGCCATTACCACAGGATTTATGGCGCTGGGAATGATGATTCCCGGCATGTTCAGTGGCTGGTTGCAGGAGATTATCGGTTACCAGCACTTTTTTATCTGGGTACTGCTGGCAACCATTCCAGGGTTTATTCTGTTGTATTTCCTACCGCTGGATCCGGAATTCGGAAAAAAGACGGACGAAGAAGATGTGGCAGTGCTGGATGAGGCAGACGCCGGATAATACTGAAAGTGAAATGAAATTTCAGGAGGGATGATGCTGGAGAATAGCGGTTTTCAGACATTGGACATTATTATTCTGGTGGGCTACCTGGTGGTGATTGCTGTCATTGGGAGTTTTTCCGGAGGAAAACAGCGTACCATTAAAGATTACTTCATGGGTGGCTCCAATATCCCCTGGTGGGCGGTGACTTTTGCCATTGTGGCGGCTGAAACCAGCACGCTGACCTTTATCAGCATTCCCGGTCTGGCCTATGTGACCGACCTGACTTTTCTCCAACTTACGATTGGGTATTTAATCGCCCGGGTGATTGTGAGCTTCATTTTTCTGCCGGCTTATAAGAAGGGGAATTTGAGTACAGCTTACCATTTACTGGAAAATCGTTTCGGGCATCAGACCCGCAGCTATGCCTCCACCGTGTTTTTGTTTACCCGGGTAGCGGCGGATGGTGTACGGCTGTTTGCAACGGCCATTCCCATTGCAGTGATTTTTAAAACGTCGGCATTTTTCGCTGAATGGTCCAACATGGAGATCTATGTCCTTTCTATCGTAATTATTGCCATTGTGACGCTGATCTATACCTACACTGGTGGTATGAAGGGCATTATCTGGGTGGATGTGATTCAAATGACCATTTATATCGGCGGTGCGATTCTGGCCGGTATTCTTATCCTAAACTCCCTGCCCGATGGTTGGCAAACGGTGCGCGACGTGGCAGGACCCATGCACAAATTCAAGGTCTTTAATTTCGATTTCGGCAATAGTATTGGTGAATTTTTCCGCCAACCCTACACCCTCATCAACGCGCTCATCGGTGGTACATTCCTCTCCATGGCATCCCATGGAACGGACCAGTTGATCGTGCAGCGATTACTGACAACCCGATCGCTCAAAGACAGCCAGAAGGCGCTCATCGGCAGCGGTGTAATGGTGATGTTCCAGTTTGCCCTGTTTCTGGTTGTTGGCGTTCTGCTTTATGTGTTTTTCCAGCTCAAAGGTGTGGATATGAGTGCGGCTGCGGCACCCTTCCACAAGGCGGATGAAATTTTCCCTTACTTCATTATCAATTACATGCCCACGGGTGTAAAGGGCATTATCATCGCCGGGTTGTTTGCGGCGGCCATGTCCACACTGGCCGGCAGTATGAGTTCGCTCTCTTCATCGGCCATGATGGATTTATACAAACCCTATTTCGGGAAAAATACTACCGATAAGCAGGATTTGTGGGCTTCCAGAATGCTGACGATTTTCTGGGCGGTGATTTTATCGGCGGTGGCGCTGTTATTTATCAATGTCCTGGCATCGGTGGTGGAAATTGCACTGGGCATTGCCAGTATCACCTACGGCGGTTTGCTGGGGACATTTTTACTGGGTGTGCTGTTTAAAGGACCCAAACAAACCAGTGCCATCGTGGGCTTTAGCACCGGCATTGCCGTGATGTTACTCATTATCCTGATTCCCATGATTTTGGGAAAACCGGCCTTGGTGAATTGGACCTGGTACACACTTATCGGCAGCAGTGTGACCCTTATCGTGGGTAATTTGTGGCATAAATTTACAGGGGAATAACAGGCCGGATTTTTACCGCAGGTTCACTTGAGGGTGAAAAAAAGAGCGCCGGTTATACGGTACTCTTTTGATTAACGGATGTGTATTAGAAACCTAAGCGACAGAATTTTGAAGCGTCACGCTTTCTAAGGCTACTTTCCGGAACAACCAACCTGAAACGCCCCACAAAACAACAAAAGCCGTATTTAAAACAATAACCCCCAACACGCCCAGCAATTGTTCTGTCGTGGACATGGGCGGTTTCCAAATCAGTATAGCCATGAAGGGCACCAGAGCCTGGGCCAGGGCGGTGAAAAACAATGCCCGGGACATCCCGCGAGCGTGGAATTGAGACAACATCACGCCCACAATGCCAATGACCAACACGCCGGCATAGAGCAGATTGGCGGGATTATCCTCGCTTCCGATGAGTCCCACCGCCAGATTCATCCAGACCAGCAGCAGCGCCGTGAAGACCGCTATACCCACGGCGTATTTATAGGCGGTGTGACTTACCCTGCTGGAAATTATCTTGTACGCGATTCCTGCACCGCTCAACAGAACCCATGCGATGACAAAGTCACCCGGCCCCCAAGCCACCTCATTGGTTAAAACCATTGCTATCAATGGGATTAGCAATAATCCGGCTGCAATAGCGCCAATTTCCAGCAGGTCTTTAAATTGCGGGGGCATATTTCGTACTCCTTCTTGTTCACTGGCCACAATGACGCTTCAATGCCGGGATACGGCATGAAGTTCCTGGTGAGTCACTGCTGGTAAATGGATAAGCGAGTAAGTGAGTATCCGCGACATCCGCGGCTAAAAAGTAACCTCTACAGCCTTCGCGTTTAGATTTGCGCTTTTTTCCTATAAACATCTTTTCGAGGCATTCTGTATTCTATACCGAATATGTTTAAGGCTGCACCCCGTGTATTCACTAAAAGCAAAAAAACAACAAGGCTGACTTGTATTATGGCATGTTTCCTTGCTCAACATCAAAAGAATGCGTTAATTTGCTCCATGCCGGGTGTTCAATAGTTATGAGGGAAAGCGGGACAAATACAATCACGCGCCAAGCCGGACTTGTGTTTTGTATGTTGATGAGTGCGCTTGCGTTGCGAGCAAATGCTGACACAAATCCCGATGACTCAACCATGATAAGTCTCCCGATATCAAGTGAATCTTTGATTGCCTACTATCCTCTGGATGGAAATGCACGAGATTTAGGTAGCCACAATCTTCATGGTGTTCCTTTTGGCGCGTCTCCCACCCGTGACCGACATGGACACCCGGCGGGGGCATTATATTTTGATGGGGTGGACGACTACATCGATTTGGGGAATTCCAAAAGATTAAAACCCCAGCCTCCGTTTTCCGTGTGCGCCTGGGTGACATTCGAGCGTTTTTGGGGTGAATGGTTTTTCACCAATAATTATGATGAAGATTATTACAATGGTTTTTGGTTGGGGGCCGGTGTTGGCGGAATCGGCCAGCCCATTGCAAGTTTCGGAAATGGCGGGTTAACAACGCCACTGGGAGGGCGGTCTTTTTTTGGACAAGATACATTACAGCTTCATAACTGGTATTTCTTTACAGCCATTTTTTACAGCACGGAAAAGATTGATTTGGTTATTGACGGAAAACCTGTCAAAGGTAATTATTCCGGATTTGGGTCATCATTAACCTATTCTGATGGTCCCGCTTTAATGGGGAAAAAAGATACCAATTACGATGCGCCGCCGTGGTACTTCAAAGGTGCCGTGGATGAGCTGTATTTTTTGGCTCTTCGGGAAATTGAGTGGAAAAGGGTGTGAATCTTGTTTAGTGTAGGGCATGAACGAAAAAGAACTATACACGAAAATCCTGGGGATCGTTCCGCCCTGGGAGATCCGGGAATTGTTACTGGATCTAAAAGAGG
>JAIPJR010000054.1 GCA_021734045.1 Fidelibacterota bacterium | reverse complement strand
ATTGAAAATGGGATCCCAGGCAATGGCATTCACTTCCCCGATCGTACCGCGAATCACCACCTGATAGCCTCTTTCCGCCAACGCTGTTACGGTTTCAGGTCCCAGGGCGTACGGTTCGACATAGATGACATCCGGTAACCACTGGTGGTGCACCCGGGGCATGCGAACCGCATCCACGATACCCATGTTTTCTTCGACAGCATTTAAAAATACCTGCATTACAGATGTGATAATGGTTGAACCACCCGGCGTTCCGATAATATACCGTACGCTATCATTTTTGACGAAAATTGTTGGTGTCATGCTGGACAACATGCGTTTATTGGGTTGAACGGCATTCGCTTCATTCCCCACCAACCCAAAGGCATTGGGAACGCCTGGCTTCGCACTGAAATCATCCATTTCGTCATTCAACAAAAACCCGCAGTCATTCACCGTCACCAGTGAGCCAAAAGTCCAGTTTAGGGTTGTGGTGGTACTCACGGCATTGCCCCACTTATCGACAACTGAATAATGGGTGGTTTCTTCACTCTCCTGCAGAAACGCTTTTAGTGAATCCATGGCTGCTTCACCAAGGGGATGAACCACACTACTGGGTGTGGCTTTGCCCCAGACATAATCAGACATACGCGAATTGGCATACGCCATGGATAACAGTGTTTCTGTGGGAACCGGCCAATAATCCGCATCACCCAGCCAGACACTGCGATCGGCATATGCCCGTCGTTCAACTTCCGTGAGGATGTGTACATAATCAGCGCCATGCCAGCTCATTGTGTCCAGTTCAAATTGCTTCAACATATTCAGCATGGATATCAATGCGATTCCACCACTGCTGGGCGGTGGCATGGATAAAACCTCGTAATCCTTGTATTCACCGGTCACCGGCCGACGCAAAACCGGTTGGTAATTTTCCAAATCCTGCAGCGAGATAATGCCACCGGCGGCTTGAACAGATTCAACAAGATTTTGGGCAACTTTACTTTTGTAAAACCCGTCAGGTCCTTTGCGGCGGATGGTTTTGAGTGTCCGTGCCAAATCCGGTTGTTTGAATATTTCCCCCGGTTTGGGTGGGTTGCCATTGCGACCGAATACCCGTACCGTTTCGGGATATTTGGCAGCCGCCTGATTCAGATAATGCAGGGCATGTGACAAATAAAAATTTACAGGAAAACCGCGCTTTGCCAGTGTAATGGCCGGGTCGATTACCTTTTTCAGTTTCATAGTTCCATAATTATCCAGCGCCATCTGTAATCCGGCCACAGTGCCGGGCACGCCTACTGCCAATCCCCCACGCAGACTTAATCCCTGAACCACACGACCCGAATCATCCAGAAACATATCTCTGGTAGCCATGGCTGGAGCTTTTTCACGATAATCGATGGCGGCCATACGCCCGTCCGCCATTCGAATCACCATAAACCCACCGCCACCAATATTACCTGCTTGTGGGTAGGTTACCGCCAACGCATAGCCTACTGCCACGGCCGCGTCAACAGCGTTTCCCCCGGCTGCTAAAATGTCTCTACCTGCCTGGGCAGCCAATTCATCATGCGCCACCACCATCCCATTCTGTCCATAAGCAGGTGGATCCCATGCGAATACAGGCTTCATCAGACCATTTGTGGTGATGAGAACGAAAAACAAAATTCGGCTAATGCGTGGAAAATCTAAGGTAAATAATCGGGTCATCTGGTTTTCCTCTCCCCTGATGCTTTCGTCGGAGTCGGATGAAACATAATCGCCAAACCAACTTTTCCAATCTCAATCCCGGCTAAAGGGGTAAAAAAGCATCGGCGAAATGTTGTAGGGTAGGCTTATTTCTACTGAAATCAACGGTAACAATATCAAAGCGGCTGTCAGGTTCTTCGGGGTACTGTGATTTATAGTTTTCATTGGAATAGAAATGCTCGGCGGTATCGGCGATTTTTCGCTGTTTTGCCGGCGTGACCCGATAATGGGCTGGCTCCGCCTCAGCGGAGCGCAGGTAACTCTTCACTTCCACAAAAATGACCTCCCGTCCCTTTCGGGCAATGAGGTCAATCTCACCATCCCGGCTGCCATGATACCCATGAACCAACAATTCATAGCCATTACGAATAAAATACATGCCAGCGTAAATTTCGCCTAACCAACCTGCTTTTTGGGGGTTGTCACGCATCCGAAAGCGTTGGTTGGTGGTATTACTGACCGGATGAAATGAGCGGCGATGGATTGGACAGCGACCAAGTGCCGCCAGTGCTTCCAAGTGCCGTTTGGAACCATAGCCCTTGTGACTGTCGAACCCGTATTCCGGGAAAAGAACATGGTAAGACAACATCATTCTGTCCCGGAAAGTTTTAGCGATAATCGATGCTGCTCCGATGGAGATGCTCAGATCGTCTCCATTAACCAGCGCGTTTTGGGCTGCATTTAAATTCGGAATCGTGAATTTCCCATCAACAAGAACCTGCGCATTTTTCAGGTCAATCTTCTCCAAACCTGAACGCATCGCCCGGAAAGTAGCTTGTAAAATATTAATACGGTCAATATCCTGTTCATGGACAATACCAATACCAATCCGCGCTGCACTTTTCTGAATTTCAACAGCAACCACCTCCCTGTTTTTGGCAGTAAGCTTTTTGGAGTCCCTGATGCCCACGGGCAATTTTTCAGGGTTTAGTTCCACTGCAGCAGCCACCACCGGGCCGGCCAGTGGACCGCGTCCTGCTTCATCCACACCAATGACGCGCATGCCCTTTTCCCACCCTGTTTTCTCGGGATATTCCACTGAATTAACTGACCTGATTATTACTGTTCAACGCCTGCTCTAATGTTTCTAACACGGTGGAGGCTTTACCCTGCAGGAATATATCGGTCACCTGGTGCGTGTAGGATGAAGGTTCTGTATTGACTTCTATTACCGTAGCACCTGCCCGTTTCGCGTTAGTGGGCAACATGGCAGCCGGAAAGACCTCACCCGATGTGCCAATGATGATAAAGACCGACGCCTTTCTAGCAGCGGCAAAACTGCGATCACGAGCGGATTCAGGTATCATTTCACTGAAAAAGACAAAATCCGGTTTCAACAAACCACCACATTCAGGACAGCGGGGCGGCAGTATTTCAATCAGGTGGTTGATTTTGTCTGATTCACCAATGGTCTGCCCACATCTGGTGCAGATCAGGCGGCCGGTTGTCCCGTGGAATTCAATCACATCCTGATTTCCAGCCTGTTGATGTAAATTGTCGATATTCTGGGTGATAAGCGCGTGGAGCAGGTTATTCTCCTCCAGACGCGCTAATACACAATGGGCAATGTTGGGGCGGGCTTTACCCAGGTATTGATAGAATATCTCCCGAATCACTTTCCACGATTTTTCAGGCTGCTGGTAAAAATAGTCAATTTCCAGAAAAGAAGGATCCACCTTATCCCACAGCCCGTCACCACCCCGGAAAGGCGGAATCCCTGATTCCACAGAAATACCGGCACCGGTAAATGCCACCGTGTAGTGCGAAGAGTGCATCAACCGGGCTGCCCGGGTAATATTTGTATCAAATGTGCTCATCACTTTGACTTATGCTGGGATTCTTCGGTTTCACACGCAACGCCCTTTGCTTTCAGTGCTCGTGTCAGCAAGCCATCACCGGGGATAAGCGTCCCGTTGAACCGCCCATCGTAAATCTGCCCACACCCACAGGCCGGGCTGCGCGCTTTCAGGATGGCTTGGGTTACTGAAAAATTTTCGGCAATCTCAACACAAGCAGCAACACCTTTCTCATATTCAGCGGTGACATCGGTGCCATCTTCCCGGAGAACCCGATTTCCTACAATCTCTGCCGGCGGTCGGGGAACCCCTAATCCACCGGCTACTTCTGGACAGACCGTAATGACTTCGTGTCCTGCCAGTGCATGTTCCACGGTAGCTGTATAGTTGTCTTGTCCATCATAGCGGCACTTTTCACCCAACAGGCAGGCAGATGCAAGGATTACCGGTTTATCTACCATTGATCGTATTTATAAAAATCTTCCTGCTCCTGAATGGCGCGCAGCATATTTTTGGCAAAACTACGCACGTAGCCATTCACCTTGACCTCAGTCTTGGGCTCCTTGGTTTCCAGCTTCTTCAGCACTTGTTTTAACTCCATTAATTCATCATCGTCGAATTCGAATTTATAGGGTTTAGCCATATGGGTTACTCCTTCTCAAATGCAGCGTTATTGACGGTTATTAGGCAACAAGCCGACGGAATGAATAATCATCCTGTGATTAAGTCGGTGATTAATGTCTGCGCCAAAAGGCCAATCGGTAGGGGTACAATTCGCCATGCATCAACCCGTTGATTATCACAGGGTCATTTTCCATGATTTCCCGCGCTGAGTTCTCATGCTCCGCTTCGAAAATGACAATCCCGAATTCCGCTCCTTCAGTGCGCCCGGCCAAAATCAATTTTTCCTCATCCAGGAGCATTTTTAGATACTCAAAATGATCGCTCACGATGCATTTTTCATCTTCAGAAAGCATGTCCGCCTGCGCTGGGTTCTTGAGTTTAATCTGATAAATAAAAGTTCGTTTCTGGCCGTCCATCATTTTGCCTCGGCGTCATTTTCTATCACACCGAAATAATTACCCTCAGTGTCGGTGCAATAGGCTATCCAGCCCACACCCGGAATGGCACTTTTTTCTCGTACGATGTGACCTCCGGATAGGCGCAGTCGCTCCAAAACCATGTCCAGGTTCTCCACGGCGATAGTATTGGTGGTTTCCGGCTTATCACCTTCAGTCCGCGACATCCCGCCGTCGATGCCAGGTTCTTCCTCAGGACCGGTTTTGATTAACCAATACTCAAGCGGACCATCCCATTTTTCAAATTGCCAGTTGAATACATCTGTGTAAAAACGCATGGCCCGGTCCGGATCCTGTGCCTCCAAATCAAAATGAATGATTCGTCCCATAATCACCCCCTTTTTAGCTTGTGGATAATTGGTTTCTCATGGTGGGTCAATTTACAATCCCAGTTGAGTGTACCAATCATTTTCAGCCCGGGCAAATTCCAATAACAGAAAGAGCAATCAAGATAAAAAGGGTGGTTTCGAAAGCATAAATGGGGTTTAACTCAAATGAAAAAGCCTCTGATTATCAAATAATTAGAGGCTTTTCATATTTTGGTGCCCAGGGCGAGAGTCGAACTCGCACACCAGTAATAGGCACTAGACCCTGAACCTAGCGTGTCTACCAATTCCACCACCTGGGCTGCCAAAAAGCGGGCAAAAGTAAACGGGGAGAGTAGCTTTGTCAATGAAGTTTAAGTTGACCTGAAAAAATATCCGTCGCAATCTTGACCAGGAACAAAGCACCCAAATGTACCAGCACCAGGAGTGGCGCCCATGCCGTGAGATGGTATGCCCGCTTGACCGGATCTTGGATTGTCGTCCAGATTTCCCGAAACCCAGCCAAATACAGAATACCCATGAGACCATAACTGAATGGAATAACGACCGGCACACCCCCCCACAGCGTGTACGGAGAATCGATTTGCCAGTAAATCATCTGGAACTGACTCCCAAAGGCTTCAACCATGATTCCCAGAACCACCAGTATTAGAAACATCAGTGGATAAAAATTGGGACCTGGCGAGCGGCCATTTTTCATAACCGTTTCGTTCAACGCGTTCTCACTCCATACAAAGGCCACATAGGTAAAATTGGTCCAGAACACCAGAAAAATTACGGGCACTTTAAAGAGCCAGATAGTGAATCCGCCGTACATGTATAAATGGGAATAATTGGCGACAAGGAGCTCGCGTATAAATCCAAACCAGGCACCACCCAACCAGAAATAGAGTGCAAATTCCGGTGATTTTTCCTGTATGGCATGTACCAGTAGAATTCCGGTTATACCAATAATGACCAGTTCAGTTATCAAAAACATCAGAAATACTGTTCAGTTTTCTTGAGAAAGACCACAATCCCAGCAGGAGTAGCGGAACATTTGCCCAGAGCAAATGGTAGTTTTCGAAGACGATTTCAGAAATTATGGCAGTAGCCAAGAATAAATCTACGGCGCCATAGGGCAGGTAGTGGTGCAGGATTTTTTTAAGCATTCAGCTTCGGTAACGCTTTATTTATTCGACCCAATCGGCTACATAGACATGCGTCGCTCTTGGATTCTGGGCGTCTCGATTGGAGGCGAAGGCAACCTTTTTTCCATCGGGTGAGAACATGGGAAAGCTATCGAATGTTTTATTAAACGTGAGTCTGGTGAGTCCTGTCCCATCCTTTTTGATGAGATACAGTTCAAAATTATGCCCATAGCCGGCATATTCACGCCGCCAATCATCCATATTAGAGGAGAAGATGATGTATTCACCACCAGGGTGCCAGGATGGCGCCCAATTTGTCGCGCCATTTTGAGTTAATCTGCGAATATTGGTACCATCAGCATTCATCACATACACATCCAGCGGAACCGCTTCCACCAAACTCTCCTTCATGTTATTAATCCAACGGAGTGAATCCGAGTGATTTTCAGGATACCAGGCACGCCAAACGATTTCCTTACCGTTTGGTGAAAAATAGGCGCCACCATCATATCCTAATCGATGGGTTATCCGCTGAACATCAGATCCATCCGCATTCATGGAAAACAATTCCAAATCCTCGTCTACCTGGGAGGTGAAAATAACTCTGTTATTGGCAAAGCAGATTGTTGGCTCAGCATCATATCCCGGGTTTTCACGAATTTTGCGCAAATCAGACCCATCAGGATTGGCTGAATAAATTTCGTAGGGAAATTGTGGCCAGATGTATTTCCCCGGTCGCGATGGTGGTCGAGGTGGGCAGCTGTCAATCACACCAAATGTTGACGCGAAAACAATCCGACTCATGTCGCTGGTAAAATAGGCGCATGTACATGCCCCGAGTCCGTTACTCACCATGTGCTGGTCAGATCCGTCGGCATTCATGATATAAATCTGATCGCACCCCCGCCCGTCTCGTTTACTTTGGAATATGATTTTTTCGCCATCCGGTGACCAGTAAGCTTCACCATTATCCCCTTCATGGGTCAGTTGCTTGACATTCTGGAGCTTATTAGGAAGCCCATTGACAGAATCAATCTTATTCCCACACCCCACAATCAGAATCGTCGTCATCACTATTAAACTCAGCCGGAAAAATCGCGTCATGAATTGTCTTCTTTCTATCTTCATTCCATTCTCATTTTTATCAGTTTATTTGGGTAACTGGATTGGTAAAGTGTAAATGTCAACCTGGTGATCGGTTTTCACTGATACGGTTTTATCATCTATCAGGGTTATTGCCGGCAGATACTTCATTTCGCCTTCAAATGTTCGGGTTAACCATACCTCACCCACCTTGTTCACCAGGTCCATTCGTAATTCCCCGTATCGAATATTCTCGCCCTGTAACCGCTGTCGGCCGTACAAAACCAGATAGCCCTCCACACCCGGGAGAAATGCGGCAGTAATCACTCTATCCATTCCCTGGGGGATATATCCGGTTTCGATCATACCATCTTGCCAATTCATGATCTGGAAGCCCCGGCGTGACATAAACAGCGCGCGTCCAGGATCACCGGTTGAGTAAATCGCTTGAGGCACCGCATTCCGCTTAACAATCACACTATCACGTCCCAATAGCGCCAATTGTGTGATGCCCTCTTCCACTTCGAATGCCAGCCAGGCATTTCCCTGCCCGGTAAGGGGAAACAATCGCTGTGGTCGTCCGGAAAGTTGATAACGAGATAGAAGTTTCAGTCGAGGACTCACAGCGGCAACCCGCGCAGCAGCTGCCCCAGTAACGGAATCAACGATTGAGCTGACAACATAATATCCCAAATCCGGTGTAACGGCGCTCAACCATAGTCCGCTCCCTGCACGCCAATCTGGAAATAGCCGGCTCAGATCAATCTTGTTCAGTACCGTCTCGTCATACACTTCGCGAATTGCGGAACCATTCAAATCCGCATGTACCAGTGACCCATTATCGGTAAGGACAAGATGAGGGCGGCTAAAGACAGAATTGAATGGGACAGTGTGGTGATACAGGCTTGAACCGGTGTGATGAAATACGCGGGCTGAAAGTATCTGACCAGCTGCGCTGGCTGTCTTATCTGGTAAAATAGTAATAAGAGCAAAGTAGCGGCAAGAAGGCGATACAATGACCACATCCTTCGGTGAAGCGGTGATTGTTGCTTCACGACGACCTTCGCGATTGAAAATGTGGATCGCATCGCTCTGCTGTACAATCCATAATCCGTAAGGACCATGGCCCGGTTTAAAATGGACCGTAATTACTGGTTCCGGAAACTCAAGGCTGGCGGATAACTGGATAACATCCTCAGCGTTAGCAGTGCCCAGCAAAATCAATAATGGTAAAATCCACTGATTAATGGTGTGCGCCATACGGATACTTACTTAATGAGGGTTATCTTACGCAGCCAATGTTGTGACATACCCTGAATTTTTATCAGGTAAATTCCGCTGCTCACTTCTGCCCCATGCAAATTCCGGGTATTCCAGGTCATCTGATGGTGCCCCGAAACGAAGTCATACGCTCGTTCCCATATCAGGTGACCGTTTAAATTAAACACCTGCAGCAGGATTTTTTCCGTCACGGGCATCGTGATATCCAGTGCGACCTGTGCGTTGCCCGGATTGGGATAGGAGTGAGAGAGAAACCAGGTGTGGGCAACGGAGGGATTATCTTCCCCGAAAGTACTTACCGGTGTATCAAAATAATCAAAGAGTTTGCCCATGAATTCCGTTCGCGCTGCGGCGGGTGTGACGGTTTCCCAGGCAAACCCCAGCGTCAAAACTTTGCCGGTGGTTTCACCATTCACGATTGAATTTCCAATACCGGCATGAAAACCATTTCCATAATCAACGAACACTTGGCCCGTGCTGCTGGCGGAAAAATAGTCCGGCCAGTCATCCTCATAGGGCTGACTACCGTAAGATGCGGTAAATCCGGAAAATAGCGACAGCCCGTTTAGCGCGTAATTTCCCGCTGCATCACCCTGATAACTTAATCCCAGCCAATCTGAGAGAAATGCTTGGTCGTTGGAATCGCCAGCGGAAAGGTCATAGCCGATTTCAGAACCGGACAACAGAACCTTGCCACCGGTGGAGAGGTAATTCTGGATAATCGTTTGTTCCGAGGGTGAGAAGGTCTCATCATCCCGGCTTTCATCCCCCACGAACCATACGACTGCATCATAGTTTTCTAATGACTCACCGGCAACAATCCATTCATTTGCCGCAGCGGAGATATTCACATCGGGGATCCCATCACGAATGGCCTTGCCATAAATCGTACTGAAGTTGTGGGAAGTTGCCGTCCACGAGCCGGTGGTTCTGTCAAATCCATCCACAATCAGCACGCGGCTGCCATTGGCATTCATTTGGACCGCATAGGTGTCTGAAAACTCACTCTCATTGGGAATGGGCGCGCCATCTACTGCTGTTAATTTCAAATGGATAAAACTATTGGATGGAAATCCAGAAAAGGTATAGCTGGTCATCTCCGCCGTCAGCGTTTCCGGCCCCAGGTTATTTGTCCAGCTATTCCCGTCAAAGGAAAAATAGAGTTTGTAGCCGGCAAGGTCAGGTGCAGCGGGGGGTGTCCATTTCAAAGTCATTTCACCCATTTCATTTGTTCCGGCAAACTGAAAGATCGGCGGATCCGGCGCGATCAAATCCTGATCAGTGAAGGTTACCCGGACATGCGTGGTATCCCAATTACTGCGCGTATCTGCTGACATCACCGCAACGACATAATCCCCGGGGTCGTATCCATCACAATCCAGATAGCCGTTAGCGTAAAGGCTGTTGGTAAGAATGTGGATGTAGGTGCTTGTATTACTACCAGGCGCATAAAGGTTATTGATATAATTGGAGTTATACAAATTATCCGCCTGAAAATGAAAATATGGACCTTCCAGAATCGCGCTTGTATCAGCATTGTATAATGCCCAACCAATTTTATAAACCCCATTGTTCATATCGATGCTGGACCAGATATCGGTAGTATCAGCGGCTTGCGCCCAGATATCCACCCGGCCGGAAATTTCACTACCTGTGAAGCGTGTGTCGGTACCATCCTGGCGAATTGTGATAACGGGCGACCGTGGATGGAAAGGGTCCTCGAAGGGTGCCAGGCCATTGGGACGGAGTGAATTGGCATAAGCATACCCACTGACGCCACCGCCATCATTCAAATGGATATGGTTTTGGTCATTGGTCCAGCCCACTACATCACCCTGAGTTACATAATTCCCAACACTCAATGCTGGATTGGGCGTTACATGCACATAGGCGTAGCGGCCCACACGAATCCAGGCATTAATACCATTGGGATCAAAGCCGGTGACCTGACCAGATTCAATGGACAATACTGCCCCACCCTGAGCCAGTGGAATATCGGTGCCACTATGAAAATGGTCCCGGTTCTCGCGACATTCATCAAAAGTAGCCGATACCCGGTGTTGTTCATCCATGGGTGCCAGCGGCCATGGAAATTCAGCATAAACGGTCAGGGCGAGTGAGATAACAAATAGGCGCCGCAACATCATTCCCCAACCTCCCGCCATCGCTGGGTATCGCCGAGATAAAATTTTATTCCATCTGTTTGCAAGTGCAATTGATCCTGCCCGATACCGGTAGTTCGCAGCTCCAGCACATCACCGGAAAAGGGTTTTACCAGTTTAATTTGATTGCTTTTAAATATCTCCAGGGGGTGAAAATTGGATTTTGACACCGTGAGCGTTAGAACATCACCCTCATCATTCACCACAAGATGCTGGAAATAATCAGTCTCACTATTCAACTGAAAGTCATTCACATCACCATTTTTTAACGCAACTCGGTAACCGGCATCAGCTGTTGCTAAAACCGCAAGCCACTTACCGTTGGGAGAGATGGTCATCTGTTTAGCCGGACGTTGCCATTGCTGCAGACGCTCTCCGGAGCGCACATCTATTTGAATGAGTTGAAACCGGAAATCGCGACCCAAATCAGTGTCCTGCCAATCATACCCGGCAATAAACAACCCATTTTCATCAAACAAGGCACCCTGAATTTGAGTCAGCGGTAACTTTGTCTCCCAGGTGATACGCCCGTCTGAATCAAACGCCATTACCAGAATATTATCTGCATGCTTGGGCTGAAAAGCCTTTTCCTCCAATACCACAACGACCTGCTCATCGACCCAGCCCAGGCGACCTTTTCGTTCCAAATTGAAGACGGGGGTGTGTTCAGTCAGCGGCGCTGGCTTAATTAATTTTTTGTCAAGAATGATCTGCCCATTTGAAGCGATTAGTTTCAGGTGGGCATATCCCGGGTCAAACAGTGCCAGAACACCGGTAATGCTAACGGCAGCTTGCCAGCGGGTTTCGTCAGCCGCATTGGATTCCTGCCAGTTTAACCACTCTTTACCCTTATGGTCAATCAGCCGGAACCGGGTAATGAGGGACTGGTGCAATCTGCTGCGATACGGTTCATGCTCGGCCAATAATGCCAGTTGACCATTAGGTGAAAGATGCGCCTGGGTAATTCCCTTCAGTTCACGGCTATATGTGTAACCGCTGTCCTCTTTCAGAAAAACAGCTTCCTTGGTCACGTATCCCCAAGGTTCCCCCTGATGAGAGAGCCAGAATCTCACCGGGTCCGGCTTATCGCCAGCGGGCAGGATTTGGGATTGCCCCACTCTCGCCAATGTTATTAACAGGAGTACGGGTATGGAAAATTTACGGAAAACGCTGATCATGGCGTTATAGCTCCTTCAAGGCAGGTGAAATGATGCAGTGGGAATATAGATGGAAATCAGGGGTGATAAAACCCGGCAAATCGGTTGAAAGTGCGCGTGGGATTAGGTTGAAAAAAACCGGGATACTGCCACTTCTTGTTTCGTAACAGCATCCCGGTAAGGCTCGTGGTTCAGGTTATTGCTTAAAATTCAAGGTTAATACTGAATCGCTGCACCTGGTCCAGCAATCCAAAATCACCATAGCTATAATCCAGATAGAACCGGGTATTACGGGAGATCATCAGGTTCACTCCCGCGCCGGCGGTAAAACCTTCGGGTGAATTGGGATCGCCATCCTCATTTTTATCATTCAGATAGAATTTCTGACCAACTCTCAGGAAGGCGAATTCCCTGATGGCATACTCCGCCCCAATTTGCACGCTCTCGGCATAATTGTTGGGATGGTTGGCATCCAAAGCCAGCGTGAGCCGTTGATGATTGGATTGAATAACCTCACCGGCAATTCCCACGCGAAACAGCAGTGGAAGTGACCATTCGTCTGTATCCAGGTGCGCCGGGATTTTGGAATTATTCCCCTCTTTGGATTCGTCAATGTCATGGGTGATTTGTGTATCCCGGCCCTCCAGTTGCATGCTGGTGCCAAAATTGGAAATACTCATTCCAATACGCATGTCATTGAACTGGGTACGGAAGAGTGTGCCAATATCCACCGCCATCGCCGAAGCATTCATGTGCCAGATTTGCTCCCGGATATACTTCCCGGCCGCTCCAAAGCTGAACCGGTCGGTAAATCGCCGGGCGAAGCCCACACTCATGGCCATACTGGATGCGGTGAACATCTCTCCGGTTCCTTCGGGGTAAAAGACCGTTCGGACTTTATCTTCACCCATATTCAATGATGTTAAGGATGCCGCCAGAGTTCCGGTTCTGCCCAAGGGGAATGCACCGGCAATGTGGTTGAAATTGATATCCGCCAGCCATTGCGTATGAACAAAAGTGACCTGATTCCGGGGAATCATCGCCAATCCGGCCGGATTCCAGTAGAGTGCGGTCACGTCATTTGCCATCCCCACATAGGCTTCTCCCATACCCATGGCACGGGAACCGATGCCGATTTCCAAAAATGATCCGGCGGTGGTGCCTACCTTGGAAACATTCTGCACAAATTGGGCGGGTAAATAGGTTGCCCCAACCATCATCATAACAACTGATATCAGTAGCTTTTTCATCATGGCCTCCTATTTAATCACCGCGAATTTACCAACTTTAGTACCAATGCCAGGTGCATCCACGTGGTAGATATAAACACCATAGGCAATCTCCAGTCCATCGCGGGAGAGTAAATCCCAACTTTCGGCACCATTCTGTGCCGGTGCATCATGTTCAATCACATCCACCAGTTTACCACTCAGGGTGTAGACCCGGATAGTGCATTTACTGGGCAGATGGATAAAGTCGATTTTACGCGTGCCCCGACCGGAAGAGTACAGGTGCTGCGGCTCCCAACTGGCTGTTACCACATAGGGATTGGGGACCACTGCAATGTCATCCAGAACCGAGCTGGAGAGACCACTGGTGACCTGTGCTCCATAGGATGTAAAGCGAAGCGTATCCAAACCGGAAAATGGCTTGGTGGTGCGCATGACATATTTGTCACCCGGCTTAGGATTAAAGTTTTCCCAGCCAGCACTCGTGCGGTGGGCGACATTGTACCGGGTTCCCAGCCACAATTCGTCCCCGTCCATGTAGAGGGCTTGAACAGCATCACTCAAAATACCCGGATCCGATTCGCGGGTGATGGGATTATGGTATGTGACCTGGTCTTTATCCACATAGGTGACCGAATCCACCCCGTTCTTCGTTGCCAGCAGGATGACATTATCTTCACCGATGAGAATGTCACTGACGCCCCGATCCGATAAGCTGTCCTTATTGGCGTATTCGATAGTCCCGTCGTCATCATTATACACGGCAAAGCCTTGCAAACGGGTACCGATGAACACGCGGTTACCGCGCCGGCGGAGAACCTGGATATTGTTATCAGGCAGGTCCGAATTATTCCGGTCGATTACCGTGAAGGTATCGGTGGCGGGATGATAGAGACTTAAACCGCGACTCTTACTGCCGGCCATTACTTTGCCGTTATCCATCGCGACGATAGCCACGTTGCTGAGTTGGGCCAGACCATCATTATCTTCGTCGTAATTGGTCCATTCAATGGTACCCAGACTGGTTCTGAAAACGCCATCCGGGCTGGTAGCCCAAAGGTTGCCATCAGTATCAATCGCCAGATTGTTGAATTCCGTCAGCGCACCTTTATCGCCCTTGGGGATTCCATATGTTTCCCAACCGTAGGGTGTTTGCAGATTCAGACCACCACTGGTTGCAACCCAGAGCCGATCGGACGCATCTACAACCATGTCGTAGATGGCGTTGGCCGCCAATCCGTCATTCTGCCTTATTGGTAACCAATTTGCGCCATCCCAAAGAATTAAGCCGCGGTCACCTGTGGCAAAGAACATCACATCCTGCCATTTTATTATGTGGTTGATGTTGGCGGCAATCGCGACGAATTCCATTTGGTATCCAACACGCTGCTGACCTTCAACCTCGATGTAGGGATAGAGTTTTCCCCCATCCTTAATCAAGGTGTCATTTTCCACCGGCAGATAAATAAAATCAGCCGAATTTTGGTTGGTCTGATCATACAGGGTGAATGTCGTGGGCTTCATATTCAAAGCTGTGTCAGCAATCGTTGGTGTAATTTCCACGACATAATCAAATGGCATGGCCACAGCCTTAAAATTTCCATAATTAATCAACAACAGACGGGTTAACAGGTTGAGACCGCTTCTTGACCAGCCACTGCCATCCGAATCAAGACTAATGACATCATTGGTCAGATTAACCTGGATCCCTTCCACAACCTCACCACGATTTTCACCGCTTAGCTCGGTCTGGCCCTGCAATAACATCCTATCAGTCGTGGTATTTACCACGTCGTACCAGGAGGTGTGGCGTACAATCTCGTCAATATCCCGCATGTCCAGATGTGGCTCACCTGGATCCGCCTGACCGTTAGCTTGGGTACCAAATCGGTTAGTGGTGGGATGCCAGTTATCCCCATTCGGATCAGTGCCCACAATATAGCCGGGATCCGGTGCATCCAAGCAGCCGCCGGAACCATCTTCGTATTGGTCATTACACCCATCAACACCCAAATCATCGTACAGATTCTCGGTGCCATTCCAAATCCCCAGTGTAGGCGGGATGACGAATTGCGTATCGGGGATAGCAACGAAGTAAAAAGTTGTACCGTTACTCGAATCCACAGATACCGAGGTGGTTTCCCAGAAATACCCAAAAGCTGTAAAACGCGTCACATTGGGTCCTGTCACCGTTGCGCGACTACCACTGAACTGGAGCTTCAAAGTATCACTATTGGGCGGAATGATCATGGTGAGCGTAGAACTCATGGTAATAAACAGCGAATCATCCGTGAATGTTTGCCAGTCTCCATCGTTATCTACGCCATCGTTTGACCAGTCTTTGAAGCGTATTTCGTATGAATGATCATCCTTAATGGCTTTCGGATCCACCGGATGGATGTCGAAACTGCCGGTGCCCAGTGTCCGGGATGTGTCTGCAACCACTTCGGGTGCCACATAATCAATAGCCGGCGCATTGGGGATAACCCCGATGGTATTATCATCGTAGGCTACCACCGTTCCAGAAGCACTCACCTCGATTTTTTTGTTCGTCTCTGAGGGAGATATTTCCTGAAGGTTGGGTATATCACTAATGCCCTCGTCGTAGAAAGTATTGGCGTACCCCTGATCATAAGCCACGACCGCATAATAGTACTGTTGGCCGTTTTCAACCGTCGTGTCCGTCCAGGAATGGACCAACCCGTTATCCGTACCCATGTCCATTTGCAGACCATTCAGGCCGATGGGATGTGGACCTGTCAAGCCATTCACAATATCAAATTGCGCAATAGGTTTGTTGAATGTGCGATTGCCGTAGGCATCTGTAATGACCCAACTTTCATTGAAAGCCGGATCCGTAGCACGATAAATCCGATACCCTTCGAAATCACGCCCATAAATGGGGTCCTGGCTTAATTCAGCTTTGGAATCCCAGTAAAGCGTTACCCTGCCGTCACCCGGCACAGCACTAACGGTGGGTTTGAGAGGTGGTTTGGCAAAACTGTAATCGCTGTTATAAATCTGCTGCATGGTCTGACTATTTCGCAGAATGTCCGGAAAATCTTCTCCAAACAGCATAGCAACAGCGAATTTCCGCTCCTCTCCTCGCGGTAATAGGAAATACGCCGAACCGTACATAAAGGTGATATCAACGGTCTGTGCGATATCCGTAAACGAGCCCGGAACCAACTGGGTCCAGGTCAGTGCGTCATCACTAGGCGCGATTGCCGGATATGCAGCAGCGGTAAAGCTGGTCAATCCCAACTGATCCGATTCGTCATTGTCAGTGTACTCAAAATTGGGTTCACCGGGATCCGGGACACCATTTCCTTCTGTACCATCATCATCCGGACCGATATACTCACCATGTTGCGGCCCCAGGCCATCGGTCCCCACATCATCAATTCGCGGATCCCAATCGCCATCATTATCAATACCATCGTCCTGGCTTTCGTCAATCATGCCATCTTCGTCATTATCAACACCATCCAGAGGGTTTCCCGGCGACTCAAGATACTTCCAACCAAAGTAGGCTGGTACAAAGCCGCCTTTCACCGGTGACCACATGTCGTGATCCCATTGGTAAACAATGTCATCCACCGTTTCAAACATGGAATCATCATCGTACTGATCGCCGTCGTCCCCCACATCGGCGTCACCGTACATACCAAAAACGAATTTTTCGTAATCCCGGTCGGAGACATTTTCAATCCAATACGTCCAAATGAGAATATCCTCGGCAGCAGGATGCGCCCATTGGTAACCCCGGGCCGATACATCCATTCCCAAGCCTCGTTTGATACCGTTCCAGACCGTGTAATCGGCATTGGGTACATCGACCGCAGCGGAAGCCCGTACCGACTGGAGCAGGAGCGTATGTTCGTCTAAAACCGCTTCCACCGAATAATACCGGTCCTTATTGATTTGAACCACATCTGGCCGGTCACCACCACGAGTATCCACTTCCTTGGATGTTGCCAAATCGATTACCCCGGTAGTAAAATCCACATCGGCATCAATCAGATACCCATAGCGCGAGTTGTCCGCATCAATTGCAGCCAGGAATTGGCCATTTAAATCCGAAAAACCTTCTCTGTAAAACGAGTAGTACTTGAATTCATCATTATTGAAATCATCCACGTGGAAATAGCTCTCTTGGTCCGCCCGGTTATACTGACCGTACTGACCATTCCATTTGCCATCCCAACTGGAAGGCTTCCCTGGCCAGGAATCAGGCCAGGAAATGGAATCATCACTCATGGCCACCAGTGAGTCGTTGGGATTGGCGTATCCCAGCACCGGTTCGAACTGATAGAGATATCCGGAGGGTGCCACATCCTGTGCAGAAGCGGATGTTCCATCACTGATGATGTATTGCGTCAGTCCGGTGGCATCCTTCACCTGGCTTGCAATGAGCGGGGTAAATTCAGCCATATACGAATGCCCCGACCCAATGGGATAGATACCGCAATCATAGCGCCCGGTGATTCGCCAGTTGGAGATGGCTGCGTAGTTGTAAAAACGGGTCAGGATTTTGTTGCCGTCATGCCAGGCAATTTTTCGTGAATCATGATTGTTGGCATCAGCACCCAGACCATTCGCCCGCGCCAGCTGAGCTGTTACCACAGACGGTTGTGCCTTCCCCGGCCCCGCGGCCCAAACCAAAGCGGGAACCAGGATTATTAAACTGAAAGTTGTTTTCAAATTTAGCTTCATGGGATTCCTCATTAGAATGCTGCGGACAAGCCGATGCGTATTTGCCGGGGTGCCGAGTAATAATCAGGACGATAGAGATAATCGCTGAGCGAATTTACGCCCTGGTCTTCCGGAGTATAGGTTGGTATTAGTGAATAGCCAGAACGCCCAGTATCTGAATAGACAACCACCTCGTTGCGGCGATCCAGAACATTGTACACGTTCAGGTTAAATGTCCACTGGGTTCCAATCATCCGGAAAGATTTGGTGACCCGCATATCCACGTTAACCTGCGCCGGTCGGCGCTCGCTATTCTCGAAAGACGTCCGTTCACCAGCAAAACTGGGTGTGTAGGGCAATCCTGAACCGTAAGATCCGATAAAACTGGTATTGAAATCATAAGGAAGGCCAAAGGTTACCGACCCGTTCACCGTATGCCGTTGATCCCAGTCCAGAAATACCAACTGTTTCTCCGGTTCAATCCCATTGTTGGCATCAAAGTAGGCCGAAGCCGGATCAGACGCGTTCCCCTGTGCCAGACTGAAGGTGTAGTCGATATTCGCGGCCAGTCCGTCGCTCATGCGTTTGCGTAACGCTACGGTGACGCCGCGCGTATTGCCATAATCGCGATTGATATAAAGGGCGTAAGAATCACCGGCACTGAAGGTATCCACAATTTTAGACCCCAGCAGGTTGCGGATATCTTTGTAAAATCCGGTTATATCAATACCAATATTTTCACTCAATTGCTGCTGCAATCCCACCTCATACTGAACCGTCCGTTGCGGTTCCAGGTCCGCATTACCCAGCGTCGTCCCAATTCCGGAACCACGGGCAACCTCGAAGTCCGGGTTGGCATACAGGTATGAATACGGAGGAATCTGGAAGAAATGACCATAACTGAAGTGTAGCGCGCCCTCGTCCGTTATGGGGTAAGCAATGGCTACGCGCGGACTCAGTTGGTATTTCTTTTTCGCGGGGATAAACCAGTATTCCAACCGGTCTTCCAGCGTTTTAGCATTGTCAGCAACGGCTTCATTGGCCGTAATGGTACCGGATCCATCCAGATCGAAATATTTATTGACTAATTTCAGCGGGTCACGGGGATTGGGATCAGCTGGATCCTTTAGAACGCCGCCGTCCGGCTCGAAAACTTCGAAACGCAAACCGGCATTCACAATCATATCCTGCAACTCAATCTTATCCTGCAGATAGGCAGCCATCTCCCAGGGGAATTTCAGCAACTGATCAAAACTGCCGCTGGTGGGTTCCACTGACGGCCAGATAATAGTTGGTGTGGTGAATTGACCATTGGGATCATAGAGAATGGAAAAACTCCTGCTCAAAATGGCATTCTGACGGTACTCAACACCCAGGCGAAACTGATGAATGTCGTTGACCTGACTGGTCATGTCCGCCTTGTACACATTGGTGTGCGTCATGCGCTGGGATTGGCCGCTGGAAATACCGCCCAGATAGTATTTATAACCAGATGATGCAGTAAAAATATCACCACTCACCGCATATTGCTGCAATTGGGTGTTCACCACATTGCTCTCACCCGGAAAGCCGAAATCGGTGAGCATGTCACTTTTTGAAATGAACGGCGAGAATACATTTTTCAGCAGAATTCCGCTCCAATTCACATCAAAAATATCGAACAGATAGCCCCGGGTCATATTCACAACTGAAGAAGCTTTCAGCGTATAGAATGTGCTTGGACTCAGGTTGTGCTGCAAACTCAAGCTCACATTCATATTGTCACGGAAAGAGCTGGCTCGCCCATCGGGATTGAATTTCCACTTATGGGAATACCCTTCACTCCGGGTGGTACTATAGATGGTATTCACCGAGAGCTTCATGTGATTACCCAGCTTGAAAGCTACCTTGCCCTGTAACGAGATCTGGTGAGTGGGACTCATGGGTACCGCGTTGCCATCACCAAAGTCGCTACTCCATGCACCGTCGCCATTGGTATCGTAAAATATCTCGCCATCAATCACGCCGTTGCCATTTGCGTCCACGAAGGTGAGACTATCGGTAACAAACCAGTCTGTACCATCAATATAAATTCCGTTGTGGTCCATATCGCGAAACCATTCCCCGCTGGCCACATCGTACAGAACATTGTCACCAAAGTATTGGATATAATCGCCCCCATCCCAGACGCCATTACCCATTTCCCCCTCATCCCACCGATAGTTGGCTTCAGTTCCGCCGGGATTGAACAAAGAATGCCAGTTGTCACCATTGGGATCATCACCCAGATTGGCCGGACTGGGTGAGCAGCCGCCCATGCCGTC
>JAIPJR010000053.1 GCA_021734045.1 Fidelibacterota bacterium | reverse complement strand
AGAAACATCACAAAAGGAGAAATGAATATCGAAGAAAAGAAGTTGGAGAAGAAGAAATCAGACAGCTAAACTACGCTCAAAGGGTGGCCCACTTTGAAGTGCCCACAAGTGGCCCAGTTTCAAGTGCCCGCTGACACTTTGGGCAGAGTGCACCAAATGCATATTAGCCTGTACAGTTTGATGGTGGATTTTGGTTTGAAGGGCTTCAGCATGGAACATTCTGTAAAGAATGGATCCAGAACCTTGAAGATCCGGGCACCTTGACAACTGATGAATTTTCATATCTTGTTGATTTTAACGCAATGAGAATTAATGGTTCCGAGGATGTATTTTTTAGACTGGATGGATGGCATCACACGATTATATATGGTCGAAGAACAGACGCATCTTTAGCCTATATGGAAATGGTCGGTGGAAATGGCATATGATGAAAACAGGGCCAAGTTTTGTAGACCATCTTGGATTGAAGATCAGACATATGAACCCATGCAAAAATCTGACATGGGATGCCTTGGCATATTTCTTACACATATGGACAGTTATTATGGAATTCATGGAGGTAACTAAAATGAAATCCGCATTATTAGTTTTTTCTTTAATCCCGGTTCTATCGTTCTCACAACCCTATCCCCTTTCAATTGATATTGTAATGGATAAGTCCACTTATATTCAAGACGAACCAATTTACGCAGAATTCAAAATAAAAAACAGCGGGAATACTCCCGTGCCATCAGATCCCAATCTAATGGCATCAGAATATTTTAAAATCAAAATCGAAGACGAAAATGGCCTTCCAATTGAACCTATGAATGTACACTATGATTCTTTCGGCATATCATCTTTTAAGCTCTCGCCGGGTGATTCTCTTTGGTTTGTGGTAGATTTACAGGAACTTGGGGATAAAAAACACCTGGATTTAGCCCACAATGGGATTTCATTTTTTCCACCTGGTAAATATACCGTTACAGCAACTTACCAGAATTCATTATTTAGACTAATAGATCTGCTTAATAATGAAAAAGGATCAATTAACCAAGCAAAAATATTGGCAGCTAGAAACCATCCTGAAGACAAATATATCTCCTCCAGATCTTTTATTGTAGAAGAACCTTCTGGCAGCTTGATGAATATTCACAGTCAATATTTAAATGCTCTTAGAAATCATAACACGGCGATTAGGAATCACGATCCATATTCAGCATACTTATCATTATTTGACTTTTTCAATAACCAGCGCTCATCACCATTTGCTATAAAAGCAGCAAATTTAATGGTACTAGAATTGGGATATGTCAATTATGCGGAGCGAATGAATTATCCGCGTCCCGACTCACTTTTCCAGTATTACCAAACCATAAACAACATGGGGGTTGCAAATATGGTTGTTTATTTGCCGAAGATCGCACAAAGAAGTGAATCAGAAAAAAATCTTTCGCGCGGTGAATGGCTTCGTGCTGTTTATAATAAGGCGCTAACGGAAAATCCAAACTCAAGAGCATCAGAATATATTTTAAAGAATAAAAACACTAATCTATTTATCTCAAATTAATCCTTATTGGGAGTGGTAAATGAAATATCTATTTCTTGCTATAATAATAGTTACAAATTATGGAACCAGTTGACCCCATCGTTTCTGTAAAATGCCGGTCAGATAGAAAAAATAATGGCTGACCGTGAGACGCTATCTGGGCATGGAACTTCTGGAGGTGAGAGATCAAGAAACGAAAATGAAACGAGAAACGGTGGTCTTTTGATGCAATTTTACAAAAAAAACAGGACTTGATCCCTTTAACCAACAAACCATTGGCAACCGGGGCATTGAGAAATATATTTCTGCGCTTTTGGAAAATTCGGTCGATTGGCTCAGTTGGTTAGAGCGTCCGGTTCACATCCGGGAGGTCGTTGGTTCGAGTCCAACATCGACCACAACACATCGTTTTATAAATTGAAAAAGCCTCGGGAAAAACCGGGGCTTTTTTGTCAGATCGCGATTCAATACCATTCGTCCACTTATCGCTATCCTTTATCATTGCAGTCTCTGGGACCAGATGGACATAAAGGCCAGAAAAGAGGCCGCTTCACAGTCATTAACATTGAACATGCCATGGTCCTTACTTTTTCAGGTTGATTTTAGCTGAAAATTCACCGGAACCGAAATCCACACCGTCACCGGTCGATCCCGTTGATAGGCGGGTTTCCACTTGGTTTTTTGTACCGCTTCCACGGCTGATTCATCCAGTCCCGTCCCGGGCATGCCCTGCAGAATCAGCGTTTTTCGTACCTGACCGTCTTTGCCGATTTGCGCTTTGACGATAATACGCCCTTCAATCTCCGCTTCCCGGGCCAGATCCGGATAAACAGCATTGCGCTGTAGGGCGCCGTAGCCGCCAATGGGTTCCGGTGGTTCATCGTAGGGTACGAAAATCATATCGCTCATGGGCGGTGGGGGCGGCTCGTCCATCACTTCAAATGCGGCGAATTCGGTCTCTTCAATGGTGAGCGCTTCGTCAATTTCTTCCGATTCCGATTCAATAGGAACCGTAGGACGGGCCGGTGCCGGTGGTTTTTCAAATTGCTGGGTTTCGGGTGGGATTTCTATGTTTTCAATAGGGGCGATATACGCTTCCGTTACCAGGGGTGTTGTATCAAATTTTGGAACCATATAAAATCCCACAACAACCAAGCCCAGTACAATCATGGTTGCCAATTCCACATATTGACGACTGCGTAATTTTAGATTTGCGTGGTGATAGGGTTGTAACTGCATGTGAATTAATCCTCCCGCGTTCATTCGTCGCACCTTTGACCCGGACCCGGACGGTGCGTTGTCACAGGGGAGAATTTTATGGATAAGAAAAACCCCGCCGGCAGGCAGGGCTTTCAAAAAGGATGGTTGAAAGATTTATCGTTAATGAACTAATTGGACTTCAAGCGGAAAACCACCGGGATAGAAATCCAGACCGTCACCGGTTTGTCACGCTGATAAGCGGGCTTCCAGGTGGTACGCATAATGGCATCCACGGCGGCTTCGTCCAGACCGGTCTTGGGAATGCCCTTCAAAATCTTGGTGGCGCGGACGGTTCCGTCCTTCCCAATCTGAGCCTGTACGATAACCGTACCCTCAATGCCGGCTTCCCGGGCGATCTCAGGATAGACCACATTTTTCTGGATTTGGGCATACCCACCGGCTGGTTCAGGCGCCTCATCATACGCGATAAAACGCACCGCATTTTCAGGCGGTGGCGGTGGTTCGTCCATGACCTCAAATTCTTCGAAATCCGTTTCCTCAATGGTGAGGTCTTCGTCCACATCTTCACTTTCAGATTCGATGGGAACCGAAGGACGCGCCGGCGGTGGCGGCTTCTCGAACTGTTGGGTTTCGGGTGGAATCTCAATATTCTCGATGGGCGGAATATATTGTTCCTGCTCCAGTTGCTCGCCTTCAAACTGCGGCATCGAATAGAATGTGAGTACAAAGATTGCCAACGTGATAATGGTGGAAAATTCAATGTACTTACGATACCGTTTTGGTAAAGAAGCCGAGTCGTTTTGTTGTGCAATCATATCTATGATGCCTGTTGGTTAGTTTTTGGTTTTGGCGGAATAATTAATTTTCAACGCATCCGCCTCACGGAGTTCCTGGTGAATACCCGTGATCAATTTCATCTCCGACTGGCGATCGGCTTTCAGCGATGTGGTCAACTGAGGGTCATTGACACGCTTGTCGTACATAACCGTACGTACTTGGGACATATCCATGATGCGGTCATCAATGGAAATGATACCCTCTTTGGTGACCCAAATATTGGTCACGTGTCGCTTACTCTCCAGCTTGGAGATTTTCTTGGCCTCCGGCAGAATGAGTTTCAATCCCTGATATTGCCGTAATACCGTTACCACCATGAAGAAGATGAGCAGCATGAAAATGATATCCGGTAAGGATGCGGTGGGAATACCGGCGGCTACTTTGGTTTTCTGTTTCAGTTTCACGCTCTAGCCCTCCGGTTCCGCAATGGAAATTCGTTTTGCGTTGGCCAGTTTGAGCTGATCCATGACATCGAGGTAGGCTTGATACTTGGTGCGGCTGTCCGTCCGGACCGAAAAAATCATCTTTTCATTAGCCAGCAGACGGTTGGAAACCTCCTGCCGCAGATCCCGAATTTCCACGATACGGATATCATCACCGGAACCAATCGCGACCTTGCCGGCGGCATTCACGAAGATATTGGTGATATTCTTTTTACTCACCTCAGTCTCTTCGCCTTTAGCCGGTAATACCAGTCCCAAACCCTTATCCATGTCAATGGTGGTGGTCACGAGAAAGAACACCAGCAGCATGAACACAATGTCAGGCAATGATGCGGTGGGAATTTCACCACCGGGGCGCTTGCGTTTTCTTGCAGTCAGCATAATGCCTTCGTCTTTCGCCTGAGACGGTTAATTGGTCTCGTTCATGTTTTCCAAAGTATCAATCAGATCGATGGAGGTTTCTTCCATCCGCACGATGAGTTTGTCAATCATCCAGGTGAAGACATTCTGCATAACCTGGACAATCATCGCCACAATCAATCCGAAAAGTGTGGTCAACAACGCTTGGGAAATACCGCCGGCCACAACCGCAGGTGAAATGTCATTGGCGGCAGCGATAGCGTCGAACGCACTTACCATACCGGACACGGTTCCGGTAAATCCCAGCATGGGGGCGATGGTAACCGCAGTGGTAAGCCAGACCATGTTCTTTTCCAGGAAGGACATTTCGATGGATCCGGCGCTTTCAATGGCTTTCTCAACTGCCTGAGTGCCTTTTTCGGCGCGGGACAGACCCGCCAGATAGACCTGGGAAACAGAACCCGGCGTGTTGCGGCAGACTTCAATTGCCTCTTTCACACCGTTGTTTTTCAGTGCGGCATCAACCTTTTTCAAAAAAGAATTGGTAGCAAGTGTGGTCTTGGTAAGGGTGAACAACCGCTCGAATACGAAAATCAGGGCAATAATAAACACGCCCAGAATCGGCCACATGAACGGACCACCTTTAATAAATAATTCAACCATCCAAAAGTCCTCCTAATTAGTCGCTTGATTGACGGTCATGGTGCCGGAATAGTAGAACAGGATGCCTCGAAAGTCAACGAAATAAACCATTGCCGAAGCGCTTTCCTGTCCCGGATAAGGCTTACGCTACATGGGTTCAGGCGGTTAAAAATATCCGCCGGCCTGACCGATTTCAGCGGCCTCTGTCCAGTGTCGTACTGCCTCTTGAATCTGGTTATCCAGCTCTGTGCGGATTTCGTACTGCTCGTTCCGACCCCAGAGCTGGGCCGCCAATTCACTTTTCAAGTAATTCTGTATGATATGCTCATCCCCGGCCAACTCGGTTCTATCAATTTCTATACCAAGCGAATCCACCATATCGTAGAATCTGGCCAGATCGGCATCGTCAAAATGGAAATTATCGTAAAAATCTTCCCAGTCATTCTTGAGCTCAGGGTGTGTGGTGGCATATTCACTGGCATAGGTGAAAAATGGCCGGTTTGCGTCCCGTCGGATGCTGGCCGTTGATTTGGAAAGCGTCCCCGCCGGTGGCAGGTGAACATCGGGCGTAATACCGCCACCCCCATACACAATGCGACCCGTTTTGGTCTTGTAAATCGGTCGTTCAGCCAGCTTTGTGCTGTCAATTTCACCATAGTGCTGGTCGTACAGTTCTTCGTAATAGGCAGACGCATCACCGTTGGTGTAAGGGCGCTGGATCAGGCGTCCGCTGGGTGTGTAATAGCGGGCCACTGTGACCCGGATGGCTGAGCCGTCCTTCATGGGATATTGACGCTGGACGAGGCCTTTGCCGAAACTGGTTTCGCCCACGATCAGCGCCCGGTCCAAATCCTGGAGTGATCCCGAGAGAATCTCGCTGGCACTTGCAGATGCCCGGTTAATCATAATCATTACCGGAATTTTCTCAAATTCAGCCTTGCCGGTAGAGTAATAATCCTCATTGGCGTTTTTCAACCGTCCCCGCGTGTAAACAATCTTTTCGCCACCAGGCAGGAATCCGTCAATAATCTTCACCACCTCATCCAGATAACCACCACTGTTGTAGCGGATGTCGATCAACAGACGCTGCATCCCCTGGCGTTTCAAATCCTCCACTGCCCGGATAAACTCATTCGAGGTTGTGGCTGAAAACCGGTTCATCAGGACATACCCTGTTGAGTCGTCTTCCATGAGAAAACTGGCTAAAACTGAGTAGATAGGAATTTTATCGCGGATAATAGTCACCTCCAGCGGCTCATCCAGACCCGCCCGGGCCACGGAAAGAACCACCCGGCTGCCCTTGGGTCCCCGCAGCTTATTAAACACATCCTCCCGGCTGATTTTGTACGCCGATTCACCGTCAATCTTGATGATTTTATCTCCCGGCTGGAGCAGTCCGTCGGAGGGAGAGCCCACGATGGGAGAAATGACCGTGATGTAGTTGTTGAGAATGTCGAACTCGATGCCGATTCCCTCGAAATTCCCTTTGAAGCTTTCGTTAATATTTTCCACCCGGTCTTTGGGGATGTAAATGGAATGCGGATCCAGTGCGTCTAAAAGACCGGAAAAGGCACCGTCCATGGTTTTATCCCATTCCACGGGTTCCACATATTGTGTATTAATCAGCTGGATCATGTCCTGAAAAACGCTCAGCTTCCGGAACAGATCATTTCCGGCTGCAAAGATATATTGACCTTGCGGTGTGATCGCGAATAACCCCACCAGGGCCAGAGCGACGATACCAGCTTTTGTAAAAAATCTCATATTACCTCATTGTACGCATGGTGCCTGTTTCTTTTCTGCTTCCCCACGGCATTAGCTACGTAAAATAGCCTATTGTTTGACGCAATAAAAGTGTGAGTGTTACCAAATGCCTGTCCTGTCCATGACGGTCATTGGTTCTAAACGGTCATGTAATCAGAAAGAAGTGTAGATGATGAATCGAGCATAAAGGGCACTGAAATCCACCGCCGGCGAATCATTGATGGCTTGATCGCCCTCCAGTCGCCAACTGCCCTGAGAAATTTTCTGCAGTTCATATCCACCCAGGAGTCGCATGCCCAGGAATTCCGTAATTTTCAGATTCAACCCCCAATAGGGCTGGACCAAGGATGCCATGGCGCTCACTTTAAAACCGGCACGTGCCACGCTACCGCTGATAATGTCCTGCCATTGTTCATTAGGATTAATTGTGCTCCCTGACAGCGTAACCGGCGTAATACCGAGGACAACGCCCAGGACGGTCTCAAGCCGATGCCCGGGATTGAGCGTAAATTCCGGCATCAGACCAAATTGCGACAAGGTGAAAAGCACCGTGATCCGGGAAGAATCGGTGTCAACACTGGACTGATATTTTCCGAAGCCCATGCTTGTGCCTACACCCCAGCGGGGAGAGAGACGGGTGAAGCCTTCAATACCGGCAGTAATAAGAAGATCTCCCTTAATTTCCAGTGCCGGGTTGTTGTTACTCAAACTAAAATCGGGATGCAAACCGGTTAACCCGGAGAAGGCGGTTTTGTCCAAGGTAATAGCGTGCACGGAAAGGGCCGGACCAAATCCACCGGTGATTTGAAAAGCCTCCTGACTCTGAATTGTTGAAGGATACAAGCCCAAAATCAGTAAAAACGCCCAAAACGCCCTGTGAATCCACAAAAATGGTACTTTTAGAGCTAAATTACGGGGCTGATGGGAAGTTTTCATGGGCTAATCGTCGTTTTCCCGTGTTTTATAATTTTCTTGAATTGAATATACTTTGGCTTAAAACGGTACACAAGTTCTTTAAGAAGTTACTTTAAGTCGATGGTTAGTTTTCTCTTGCATACAATAATTTAGCCCAATAAATTCTTCGAAGCTTTGGAGGGGTTGGTTAAATTCAGGATAAGTCATTCAGCATGAATATTTTGCAACAGAAATCAAGGGCCGGGGGTCTTGGTCTGGTATTGTCTGTCTTTGCACTGTTGCTGTTTCTCCCGCGATCCACATCGGCGGCGGAGTATGAGCTCATTCAATACAATCAGCCGGCGGAAGGCACCCTGGGTAAACTGGAAAGCGTGGGCGACCTAACCGGGAATGCGCGGGAAAATTTAGTGGGTGTGCGTGCTCCGGACGGGTTCAACTCAGAACTGGTATTTCTGGAGATCGGAGAAGATGGCCGGGTTGAAATATTGTGGGTCTATCCACTGCCTAAAAATTACCTGGGGGAGTGGGTCGATTTTACCATTAGCGATTTAGACCAAAACGGCAATCCTGAAATCGTAGCTATCAGCAATATTGTAAGCTCCAGTGGCAGACGGAATAATCCGGTGGACTGGTTATTTGTATTCGAGTGGAATGGCATCAATTTTCCGGACCAGCCGACCGCTTCCTGGGGTTATCAGGATACCGAGGGCATTTTTCCACGTCCCAACCAAATAATTCCAGGCGACCCCGATGGTGATGGTCTGACCGAATTTATCATCAGTTTCACCTCGCCGGTCCCGCGCATTATGATTTTGGAATTTTCCGGTGATTACTCCACACCGGGATGGAATATTGAATACTACAGCCTGCCTGAAATCCTGGCCTCCGGTTTAAAACCCTTTGCCCTGGGGGTGGCTGACATTACCGGCGACCAGCAGGATGATGTGGTGATTTTTCAGCGCCGGGACACCGACCTGCTGGTTATCCGAATTTCAGCCTCAACTGCTGATCAATATGAAACGGGCAATATCACCACCATTCCTCTGGATTTTTCACGAGAGATTATCCAATCCCGAGCGCTGGCTTTTGCGGATTTGACCGGCAATAACCGAGATGAAGCGCTGCTGGGGACCAATTCCGGTAAAACCTACCTGCTACGCTTTGCCGATCTTACGGAGAAAAATTTACCCCACCCCCGATTGGCGATCTGGCACCAGTTTGATTCCGCGGTGAATGCCATTCACATCCTGGATTATAACGGGGACCAGCGCCATGAAATCGTCACCCACACCAAAACCAGTTTGTACCTCTTGGAACAGATACGATCAGGTGATGAGCATTTTGCCAACTTCGTCTCTTTGCTCAGCGAGCCGGTTGGTCAGGTCACCTCCGCACTCCCCTTTTTAGGTGGCGTACTTTACACCAATGACGAAGAAGGGGTTCGAATTGTCACCCAATTCATTCCCAAAGATTTTCAAAAACCCGGCTTCAGTATGGTGGAACAGGAAGGGGAATCGGAATCCGCGGAAACCGTGCTTCCTGAGGTTATTCAACCCAAGCCAATCACGCGCGATTCCTTATCTGCCGAGGTCCCGGTGCAGCCCGGCAAATTACCTCCGGTCAAACCTCCGCGAATCGTTCCGTTGGTGCCAGATTTGGTGGTAACTGCTGGTGAGCAACTGGAATACCTGATTCCCATGGGCGAGGATATTGATCCAGCAAATTTACAGCTCCGGTTTGTGGAATATCCTCAGGGAATGAAGGTAGGACGTGATTTTACGCTGCACTGGAACACCAGTATGGAAACACTGGGGTTTCATAAAATCCAGTATGTTTTTACCGATAAAATCGACACCACGCTCTGGGTATATGTGAACGCACCCCCGGTTATCACTTCTCTGGCGCCGGAATATGTGGAAGTCGGGCATCAATTCCTTTATCGCGTGGGGACTGAGGATAAAAATTCGGACGCCGTCCTGAAATATTCGCTGGATCTGGCACCCGGTGGAATGACAATAGACTCCACGGGATTGATTCAATGGCAACCCACCATCGCCCAACTGGATACCCAGTGGATCGATGTGAAAGTGAGCGATGGTTACGCCGTCAGCCACCAACGATTTCCGGTCTATGTGAATAGTCCGCCGGTTATTCTGAAAGAACCACATCCCATCGCCTACCAGAACGAACCCTATAAATCGCGCATCGTATTCCGCGATGACAACCAGCCTAATAACGCCCGGGTTACGGTGTTAAATCAGCCAGATAGTCTGGTCATTACACCGCAGGGAGATCTGTCCTGGACGCCCGGGAAGCGTGATTACGGGATTTATGAAATTATCTACCAAGTTACGGACGATTATGTCTCACTGACCGATTCCTTTGCCATTTTTGTGAACGCACCACCCCGAATTGTATCCGATTACACGACCCAGGCGGAAGTTGGGAAAACCTGGAATTACAGGGTACAGGTTCAGGACCCCAACCAGGATCAAACCATCACTTACCTCATTCCCCAATCCACCAGTCCCGGCGTGAATATCAGTCGCCGGGGGTTGGTGACCTGGACACCGGGTTCAGATGATGTGGATTTGCAGCAATTTCAGATTTCTGTGAGCGATGGGATGCGGGATGACCTGCAGACGGTGAAGGTTTTTGTCAATGATGTACCGCGCTTTGAGGGAATGCCCGATTCCCTGGCAGTTGTAGGTAAGCCATACGCCGGCTCGGTCAATGTTATTGACATTAATAAGTCCCAGGCACTCACATTCGAATTAAAGCAGGCACCGGCAGGCATGTCAATCACGCCGGAGGGTCAGATTACCTGGACACCAATACTGGAACAGGTTGACTGGCACGAGGTGATGGTGAGTGTATCTGATGGTATGACCACAAGTGAGCGTTCGTACCGAATTTTTGTAAATGACCCACCGAAAATAGTATCCACACCAACCACCCGGGCTGCTACTAACGAGCTCTATCAATACCGGCTCATCGTGTCGGATGGCAATAAAACCCAAATCCTGGGGTATAAAATTGATGTGGGCCCGCCTGGTGTGGCAGTCACACAAAATGGCGTGTTGGAGTGGACGCCCACCAATGATCAGGTGAACAAACAGACCATTAAGGTTAGTGTGACCGATGGTGTATCGGTGGTGAGTCAGACCATTGACCTGTTTGTGAACGCACCGCCCCAGATTTTATCCAAACCAAAGTTGGTAGCGCTCACCAATTTTGAATACCGTTATCAGGTGGAAGCCCTGGACGCCAATGGTGATTCGGTCACTTACCACGCCATTCAATTACCGGCAGACGCAAAGCTGGAGGCAACAACCGGCCTGATCCGTTGGGTACCCGCCCGGGAACAGGATGGTGTGAATGATTTCATTATCGAAGCGGTGGATACCCATGGTGGCGTGACCCAGCACCCCTTTCAGGTGCATGTATTCGTGGACCCCAAAACACCGGCTTCCCAAATTACAGCCTTTCTCATTACGCTTACCGGCATCGGTTTGGTATTCGCCCTGACCTTGCTGCTCTGATCTGCTGTCATTTCGTGACCGGTTATTCTTTCCGGCTCACAACATGACGTAATTCAAAAACGTGACTTCCCCAAGGCAACAGCCATGCCCTCCGGTTCAGTTTTTTTCGGCGAGAATGTTATTTAACGAGATGAATTTTTTTAAGAATCAGACCTGGCGGCCGATTGCCCGGGCCACGTTGCGGACCTGCTCAACCAGCTCTTCAAAGCCTGCGGGCAATAATTGCTGGGGACCATCACTCAGTGCTTTGGACGGATCGGGATGAACCTCTACAATGACACCCTGAGCGCCGGCCGCCACACCGGCTAATGCCAGCGGTAACACGCTCTGACGCTTTCCTGCCGCATGACTGGGATCCACGATGACCGGCAGATGGGACAGACGCTGTATAGCAGGAATGGCACTCACATCCAGCGTGAATCGCGTGTGATCAGAAACCGTACGCACGCCGCGCTCGCACAGCACCACATTTTCATTGCCCGCATTCAAAATATACTCTGCCGCCAAGAGGGTCTCCTGGACCGTGGCAGCCAGCCCCCTTTTCAGGAGTACCGGTTTTTTACTTTTACCCACTTTTTTCAATAGCGAAAAATTTTGCATATTGCGGCTGCCCACCTGGAGCATATCAGCGTACGTTTCCACTAAACCGACCGTTTCTGTGTCCATAACCTCGGTGACAATCGGTAATCCCACCACATCGCCTGCCTCACGAAGAATTTTTAATCCCGCTTCACCAAGTCCCTGAAATGAATAGGGCGATGTGCGTGGTTTGTACGCGCCACCGCGAAGCAGTGTAGCGCCCGCAGTTTTTACAATTTTCGCCACGGAAAGCGTCTGCTCCAGCGATTCCACCGAACAGGGGCCGGCGATGAAAACCACCCTGTCGCCGCCGATCCTGGCATCACCAACTTCAACAATGGTATCCTGCTGACGCCATTCCCGGGAAGCCAGCTTAAACGGCGAGCTGATTTCCACAACCTGTCTCACACCGGGCAGACTTTCAAAATGACGTCGTCCGCGAATGGGCTTCTCACCGATAATACCAATCCACTGCCCCTGGGTACCCGGAACCGAACGGGGTGTGTAACCCTGCGCGAGTACCGCAGATTTGACGTCTTCAATCTGCTCCACTGAAGACTCGGGATTCATGACAATAATCATGAAAAAACCACCATGGACAGACGATTGGAATCAGGGTTGGACGGGAATGTGATAGTGTAAAAAAAAGCGTTCATGCAATCTTTAAAATATTCCCCCCGCATGCGGGTTAAAAGGACAATTTTTGTTACAGACACGGTATTTCCCGCCCTTACTTCACGCGCGCAGTCAGGCGGTTTTGCTGCGCCAAAGTGAGTTTTGCATATTCTCCCTGGTGCCGTAGTAATTCAGCTTCACTGCCACGCTCCACAATTTTACCCCCGGAGAGAACCAGAATTTCATCGAAGCAGGCCAGCCCTTTTAAGCGATGGGTGATGAGTAACAAGCGCCTGTCCCGCGTGACTTCAAACAGTGTCTCCCAAAACGCGGCTTCCGTGATGCTGTCCAGTCCGTTTGTAGGCTCATCCAAAACCATAATCGGGCGATTTTGCAGTAAGCACCGTGTCAAGGCCAGACGTTGACGCTCACCGCCACTTAGCCTAAGTCCCTGTTCACCCACAACCAGATTCAAGTTATCCGGCTGCCGGGCTGCGAATTCCCAAAGCTGACTATCCTCCAAAGCTTTTTTCAATGCGGCATCAGTGGCCGCCGGATTAGCCAGCAACAAATTTTCCCGCAGCGTGCCATTGAAGAGATAAGTATTTTGCGACAGTACAGCCAGGGTACTGCGAACCGCTTCCGGGTGAAATTGCCGGTAGGATGTGTCATTCAACAAAATATCACCACTATCCCAATCCCGAAATCTCAGGAGGAGTTGAATCAGCGTAGATTTTCCTGAACCACTGGCACCCACAAGCGCCAATTTTTTCCCCGGTGGGAAGTGAAATGAAATGTTCTGTACAGCCGGCTCACGATTGCCCGGATAGGTGAAGCTAACACGCCGGAAAGTTAATACAGGGTCAACTGGAATCGGATTTGGTGAGGACGGAATCGTGATGGGAGCCGGTCGATCCACCATTTCAAACAATCGTTCCCCGGCAGCCCGGCTGCTTTCCAAATGCAGGGCAGCCTGTTCCAGCGGTGGAATGATTTCGAATGCTGCCAGAATGCCAAATGCAATTACCGTGAGATACACACCGTCCAGCACCCCCACATTCACCGACGGAATCGCCAGCCAAAGCGCAGAAACCACGGCGGCATACTGACAAAATCCCGTGAGTCCCTCCTGCCAGCCCTGGATATTGGCTTGCTTGGATTGTAAGTCATGGTACTGGTCTTGAAGCTGTTGAATGTTAAGCTGAATGTCCCGGGCACCGCCATAAATGAGCAGATCACTCAGCCCCTGTATCAAATCGACTTGATATACTTGTAACTCAGAACGCACGCGTGCCAGCTGGCGATTGTATCTCCGATTGATACGAACAACTATCAACGGCAAAAATACGCCAGCCACTGTTAACCAAATCAAAAAAACAATCACAGCCGGCCAGCTCAAGGGTCCCAGAAGCAGTATCATCAGACCTGCCGTGAGGAGCGCCACCAGCGGTGGTGCCATTACCCGGCCGTAAAAATTTTCCAGTGTTTCAATATCCGCCACTGCCCGGCTTAGTAAATCGCCACTCCGCTCATGCTCCAAGCCCGCCGGCGCCAAGGGTTCCAGGTTTGAATAAAACCATACCCGCAGGCGGGTCAGAAGCTGGAAGGTCACGCGGTGGGAAACCAGCCGCTCCCAATAGCGAAAAATCCCCCGGGACAATCCGAAAAAGCGCACGCCCACGATGGCTACCTGCAAAACGGCGATGGAGGGCTGCAATGCCGCTTTGGCGATGAGAAATGCCGATGTCATCATGAGCCCCACGCCGCTACTCACCGTCGCGAACCCCAGTACCAACGCCAGCCCGATCCATTTCCATAGCGGCAGCGCAAAACCCAGCAGGCGATGCAGGGTGCTCACGATGTTGCCTCCCTGTCGTAAGCCCTCACCATTCTCGCGAAAGGTCCCGACTGCTGCAGCAACTCATGGGGTTTCCCGGACTGGACGATGCGCCCCTGCTCCAGGATAATCACCTGATTCGCATTGCGTACGGTACTGAGCCGGTGGGCAATGAGGAGTGTGGTGCGATGTTGCTGTAAGCGCTGCAGTGAATCCAGCAATTCGGCTTCCGTATGAACATCCAGATTGGCGGTAAACTCGTCCAGAATCAAAAGAGGTGCATTTTTTAGAATTGCCCGTGCGATTGCCAGCCGTTGTGCCTGACCTCCGCTCAACCCCTGTCCCTGCTCCCCCAATAATGTGTCCAGACCACCGGGCAACTCGGCGATTACCCCTTCCAATCCCGAGTGTCGAATGGCGGTATCAACTGCTTCCGGATTTGCGTTGGGCTTGGCCAAAATCAGGTTCTGCCGCAACGTCCCGTAAAACAGATGGGGACGCTGGGGCACCCAGGCGACGACGCTACGCCATTTCTCCGGCGGAATCTGCGCAAGTGATGTTCCACCCACTGTAATTTGGCCCGATGAGGGTTGCAGGAATCCTAATAACAGACTGGCAATGGTTGATTTCCCAGCACCGCTTGCGCCCACCAGCGCCGTGATGGTTCCGGGTGTTAAGGTCAGGGAAATATCCTCCACCGCCGGCGCTTCCGAATGAGCATATTGGAAGTGAACCCGATTGAAGGTAACCGGTGCCCGTGTAAGATCGGGGACGGTCGTGGAATCGGCCGAAGGCATTATCGGAAGCGGTGTTTCCAGAATATCCAGCAGACGGTCTCCGGCCTTTACCCCACTCATCCCGGCGTGAAAACGCGCGCCCAATTCCCGCAGCGGTTGATAGTATTCCGGTGCCAGCAAAAGGATAAACAGCGCGGATTGAAAGGCCATTTTCCCGTACAAGAGTCGCAGCCCCACCTCCACCGCAATAATGGCGATGGAAATCGTCCCCACCAGCTCCAGCACCAGCGCCGATAGGAAAGCGATTTTCAAAACACTCATGGTGGCGCGCTGATACGCTCTGGTAATGCGACGGATACTTTCGATCTGCTCTCTGGAACGGCCTAAAATCTTTAGTGTGGTGAGGCCCTGCAAAACATCCAGAAAATGAGCGCTCATTCGACTTAGTAGTTTCCATTGTCGCTGTGTTCTTTTATCAGCCAATTGGCCTATCAACATCATAAAAATGGGAATCAGGGGCGCGGTGAGCAGGAAAACAACCCCCGAAAGAATGTCCAACGGAAACACCACCACCAGAATGAGCAGCGGCAGCACAACAGAGAGGATTAGTTGGGGCAGGTATTCGCTGAACCAGGGATCCAGCTTTTCCAAACCGTCTGACAGCGTGTGCACCAACTCTCCACTGCGCTCACCTTTAACATATTGGGGACCGAGTTTGGTGATGTGCGTAAGAATGTTTCCGCGCAACCGGGTTTTGATGCGGGTGGTCATGGCCTTACCGAATATCCGGCCGAACCAGGTAAAGAGTGCTTTCAACAGGGCGATAACCAAAATGCCGACCAACTCAGGTGTCACCATCGCCAGGGTTTGCTGCCGGAGGAAAACCCCATCAATCACCCGGGTGAGCAGCCAGGCCAGTGCGATGGTCGTTCCGCCAGACAGAACCCCTGCCAGAACGGTCAGACTGAACCAGCCTTTGACAGGCTTTAGGAGGGCGAATAATCGACGGTCATTTTGCATGCGAAAATTGCTGGCTCTTCACCGCGTAATCAGCGGCATCTGCGGCAGAAAGCAGGAAGCTCCAATTCTGATGCCATCACCTCAAAATCGGAGCCTCTAGAAGTAGAAAGAAGCAGAATTTGTTAATATTCCAGCTCTGTATGGCTGTGGATTCGTTTCCGAAACACCCAGTAACTCCAAATTGTGTAACCCAGCACAATGGGCACGAAAATCAGCGCGATCCAGCTCATGACCGTGAGCGTATAGGGACTGGAGGAGGCATTGTAAATCGTCAAGCTCCAGGCATCATTAAAACTGGATACCATCACCCGTGGGTATAATCCCATGAAAAGCGTGATGGTGGAAAGGACAATGGTGAGTCCTGAGAGAATGAATGTCCAACCACTGCGGTCCCGGTAAATAAAGTATCCCGCCGCCAACAACGCAATTCCTGCAAAAACCGGCGCTACCCCCGGGTTCACGCCCAGGCGGGTAAACATATCGGTTGCCCAATACCCGGAGATGACGAACAGAAAAATCGCCACCACCGACGGCAACCAGAGTCGCTTGGCGAAGGCGCGGCTTTTCGCTAATAAGTCGCCGGAGAGTTTCAGTGTGAGGAATGTGGCACCGTGAAAGGTAAAAAGCGTCAGCGTGGCCAGGCCACCCAGGAGGGCGTAGGGATTCAGTAAATTCCAGAAACCGCCCACGTAGTGCATATCCGCATCAATGGGCACGCCGCGCACCAGATTTCCCATGGCCACACCCCACAGCAAGGCCGGCACCAGACTGCCCACGAAAATGCACCAGTCCCAGGTGGCGCGCCATGTGGGGTGTTTATCCTTGCTGCGAAATTCAAACGCCACGCCGCGGATGATGAGTGCTAACAACATGAGCACCAACGCCAGGTAAAATCCGCTGAACATGGTGGCGTACCAATTGGGAAACGCGGCAAACATGGCACCGCCGGCGGTGAGCAACCAGACTTCATTGGCGTCCCACACCGGCCCGATGGAATTAATAATCTGTCGCCGCTGATTATCATCTTTTCCCAGAAAAGGCAGCAAAATGCCCACACCGTAGTCGAATCCTTCCAGAAAAAAGAACCCGATGAACAAGACGGCAATCAGTAAAAACCAAAGTGTATTTAAGTCCATGAAATACCTCCTGTCCTAAAGTTCCACACCCAGACCATCAGGAATGGTCTCGGAGTCCGGTTGCGGTTTATCCAGTACGGTGCCGGCGATAGCAAACTTTTTCAGCAGGTAAATGTCCGCACCCATGAGAATGCCGTAGAGGAGCGTGAAAATTATCAGCGAGAACAAAACTTCCCCGGTTGATACGGCCGGCGATACGGCATCAACGGTTTTCTGTAATCCAAAAACAATCCAGGGCTGGCGTCCCACCTCCGCCATGATCCACCCGGTGGAATTGGCAATATAGGGCAGGGCAATAGCCCAGGGCAGCAGCTTCATGAACCAGATTTTTTTGGGGTAATTCTCCTTGATGATATAGAGAATGCCCAACAAAATCAGCACCAGCAGCACCATGCCGGCGCCCACCATCATGCGAAATGTCCAGTAGGTAATGGCCACCGGCGGCACATAATCGCCCGGACCGTACGTCCGCTCATATTCAGCCTGCAGGTCATTAATGCCCTTTACCATTCCGCTGGGGCGGTTGTATGCCAGAATGGAGAGCAGCGCCGGCATCCGGATCGCGAAGACATCCCGCCGGTTTTTTTCATCGCCCCAGGTAAAAAGTGACATGGCGGCCGGGTCCTCGCTGTCCCATAACGCTTCTGCGGCTGCCAGTTTCATGGGCTGATTTTTCACCATATGCTGGGCCTGGGTGTGGCCCTGCATAATGACCAGCACGATGCCAATCAGACCGTAGATCATGCTGAATCGGAAGGAGCTGTGCCAGACCGCTTTGTCAGGGGATTTGCGGAGTAAATGAAACGCGCTGGTTCCCACCACAAACATTGCAGCCGTGGTGATTCCGGAGAAAAATACATGGGGAAATTGCGCCCAGACATGGGGATTGGTGAGCAGTGCGAAAAAGTCATTCATCTCCGCCCGGCCATTCCGCAGAACATAGCCCACCGGCTCCTGCATGAAGCTGTTGGCAATCAATATCCACAGCGCGGAGATATTGGCGCCAATGGCCACCATCCACATGGTAAAGGCGTGGACGCGCTTGGAGAGCTTGTCCCAGCCAAATAGCCACAACCCTAAAAATGTGGATTCCAGAAAAAAGGCCAATAATGCTTCAATCGCCAGCGGTGCACCAAAAATGTCACCCACAAAGCGTGAATATTCCGACCAGTTCATGCCAAACTGAAATTCCTGCACAATACCGGTCACCACACCCATGGCAAAATTGATGAGAAAGAGCTTCCCCCAGAATTTTACCATGCGCTTATACTTCTCATCACCGGTACGCACATAGATGGTCTCCATAATCGCCAGCATGATAGAGAGCCCAAGGGTGAGCGGAACAAAAAAGAAGTGATAAACGGTGGTGATGGCGAATTGCAATCGTGCTAATAGCAGGGCATCCATGGCACCTCCCTTATCGGTTTCGATAAATCGTGATAGCGTCGTTCATGATTCCATATCAAAACTGCAACTCGCATACCAACAGGGCGTGTTTTCGACTCATTGAATGAGATTCATTCAGGATTAGCTATGGGTGGGGCAATACCCACCGGGATCGTTAAATTGCAGCTCAAATCTGTCTTTCTATGAAAACGACTCCCATCCATTTGTTCTACTCATTATGTTATCGGTGCAACAAGCGATAAATAAACCGGGAAAAATAAAATTATATGACGCGTGTTAAAATTGAGCTGCCGGAAGATTTCATTTTCACCACGGACATTCCAGTACGCATCACCGACCTGAATTATGGAAACCACCTGGCCAATGACGCCATTCTTGCGCTGATCCACGAAGCACGGGTTCGGTTTCTGGCAAGCTATGGCTGGTCTGAAAAGGATGTGGCCGGCGAGGCGATTATCATGGCGGATTGTGCCATTCGCTACCGGGGAGAGGGATTTTATGGTGATGTTTTGCAGATTGAGGTGGCAGTAACGGATTTCACCCGGAAAGGTTGCGATCTGGTGTATCGGGTGACAGAAAAATCCACCGGCCGTGCCATCGCCGAGGCCAAAACCGGGATTGTGTTTTATGATTATGACCAGAAAAAACCGGTTTCGGTTCCGGAGCCATTCCGGCAGCAATTCACAGATTGATTTTGTAAATCAAACACCACGATCAACGAAGGAAACTTATTGATGGACACATACACGCAACCCCAAACGATTTTACGCGTGGAAGGCGCGACCATTTTTATGGCAACACTGCTTGGCTATGCTTTCTTAGGTGGCAGCTGGATCTGGTTTATCCTGTTTTTATTTGCTCCCGATCTGTCCATGCTGGGTTATCTGGCCAATCCACGCTTGGGAGCAGTAGTCTACAATATTTTCCACATTTATTTCTGGCCGTTGGGTCTCATGGCCGGGGGTTGGCTGGCAGCGATGCCTATCAGTATTCAGGCGGGACTGATCTGGATGGCCCACATCAGCCTGGACCGTATGATGGGATTTGGATTAAAGTACAGTGACCGGTTCAAGCATACGCATTTAGGGGAGATGTGACAGGGGAAAATTTTGAGGCCGGTTTGGAACTGTGCATATAACGGTGTCACGCGCTGTGGTTAGTCAAGGCCTACGCTAAAGTCATCGAATTTTTTACCTCGATTCCGAAAAGGGGATTAAACATAATGTTCATCATCGCCAATTCCGGGGATTGTTGATGATGTATGCCCGTATCCGGTTTAATTCAGATTCATCACAGATAATTCGGTCCCAATAATTGCGTTGCCAGACAGGAATACCAGGGCTTTTGGCCAATTTGGTTGATGCGTCGTGCAGAAAATGTTTTGAATTGTCGCACAATTTCCGGTAATGGTTGGGGTTGTTTCAACGGTTTGGTGGAGTCCGTATCGGTTATCAAGATAATACCATGCACATGATTGGGCATCACAACGAACGCATCCAATCGAATATTGGAAAAATGATTGGGCAAATCATTCCATGTAAAATTCACCAATTTGCCATATTCGTTCAATCGCATTGATCCCCCGACGACCCTGCCAAACAAACATTCACGATTGTAAGAACAAATGGTAATGAAACAGGCACCCGGCTGGAAATAATCGTATACCCTCAGCCGGATTGACCGGCGGTGGTGGATTTCAAGATTGGATTGCATGCCAATCAATTTTTCTGCGTGTCCCGCGATGGGGATTTTCTAGCCACGCAGAACGCCGTTGCCAGGCTCGGTTTTGGAGGTCTATGGATATTACCTTCAACTCCGCCTCCTATCAACTGCCCAGCGATGGTTGTTCTTATAGAGACGCTAAGTAGGTCTAATGGGTTTCCGTTTCAATGAATCTTTTATTTCCTGGCGATAGTCAAAAAATAGAAATAATGAACCGGTAGTAAATAACACGGCTGTTATCAAGATGCTGATTCTTGCGTGCATGTGGTAATCATCGATTGGAAGAAACATCCAGCTAAGAAAGCCAACAATACCTGAATAAAAGGCAGGAATTAAGAGGTGGACCCCAAAAACTGGACAGTGGCTTAGGTGTTAACTCCGAATTAACATAGGACTAAAAAGGAGTACACCAATGACACGCAGAAAACGACGCAATCACACCCCTGCTTTCAAAGCCAAAGTAGCCATGGAAGC
>JAIPJR010000052.1 GCA_021734045.1 Fidelibacterota bacterium | reverse complement strand
GGCTGCTGTTTGGTTCGCGCTGCAAGGGCGGTTTAATGTCCATCGCAGGCTGGTGAAATGGGTCTGGCCGGTGTGGGTATATGTTTCGGTGAGCGGCGTTCTGGTGTATTTGATGCTTTATCTTTATGCGGGGGCGGTGTCGGCGTAGCGAATTTATTTCCCAAAATATTTTTTACGGTGACTCAGATTTTTTTAGATAAAGGGTTTGCCACTGCTATCCATCGTAATGGATGGCCAGGTGGTAATAGCGCTCATTTCCGATTGCCCAGCTTTCTAAGGTCGTTGTCCGGGGAAAGGGTTGTGGTAATGCCGCACCAAAACCGGTGAGCCGCGGGCTGGTTTCGCCCCCGATGAAATGCGGAACCAGGGTTAAGTAGAGTTCGTCCACCGCCCGGGCGGCTAAGAATTGACGAAACACCTGGCCGCCACCTTCCACCAGCAGTGTTTTGATTCCCTGATTCTGTAAATGCGCTAAAATTTCTGATATGCCGCGGCCGTCTGAATTTTCCAGTTCCGGTACGCTCAGCCAGTTCACCTTTTCCGGTAAATGATCCGGGGCATTGGCAGAGGAGAAAATGGTTACAGGCAGGGGCGGGCTCTGCTGAAATAAGCTAGCTGAAAAATCCAATTCACCCCTGCGGGTCATAATGCAGTGAACAGGAAAATCGTCGCGCTCCAGACCCGCATGTGGTTTGGGATAATGCCGGAAGGTGGCAGCGCCCATGAGGACGGCATCGGCCAGATCACGCACCCGCATGAGGTGTTCCATGTCGGCATCTGAGCTAATCCGCACGAATCGCGATACATCCGCCGGACCCAAACGCCCGTCCAGAGAGGTGGCAAATACGGCGAGGACTTTGATGCCATGCGACATGAGGTGTCTCATCCCATCGTTGTTCAAATTAAAATGTAATGGTAAGCAGGTGATCCACCAACAAAGCCACCAGTAGCACCGGTAGATAGAAAAAGGATGTAATCATCACCCGCCGGGCAGCGGATTGATTTTTTTGAATGGCCATGCGAATGGAGGTGTAGAGGAAGTATCCGCTCATGAGTGTGCTGATGACCAGAAAAATCCAGCCCAGGTGGGTTTCAAAGGTCATCCATACGGATGAGATTACCAAAATAGCAGCGTAAAAAACCACTTCGAAAGCCAGCCGGTTCCCGGTTTTATCCACATTGGGCAACATAATGAATCCGCCTTTGGAATAATCCTGCCGATACAACCAGGCAATGGCATAGAAGTGGGGCATTTGCCAAAGGAAAAACACCAGAAAGATGCTTACCGCTTCCCAGGTCAGGTGATTCTGCACCGCCATCCAGCCAGCCAATGGTGGCAGTGCTCCCGGAATGGCACCCACCAGTGTATTCAGGGTGGATTTGCGCTTCAGAGGTGTGTAGATAAAAATGTACAATGCGATGGTGAGTCCGCCCAGAAAAGCGGTGATAGGATTGATGAAGACCACCAATACTGTTAGCGCACTCAATCCGAGCAGAACACCAAAATTCAGTGCTAAAATGGGGACCAATCGTTTGGCGGGCAAGGGGCGGTCAGCCGTGCGCGCCATGTTGGCGTCGATATCAGATTCCCAATAGTGGTTCAACGCCCCCGCAGACCCCGATGCCAGCGCAGTTCCCACCAACAGCCACACCAGCCGGCTCCAATCCATCACCCCCCGGGACGCGATGAAAAACCCCATGAATGTGGTCATGAGAATGGCCATCATAATTCCCGGCTTGGTCAGGTCCAGATAGTCTGAAAAAGTGGAGGGTGTTTTTAGGCGAACGCGCCCCATGATGACTTTCTCCGGGTAGGCGTGTGAAACTGAAAATGAAAGAACAGGATCAGGAAATCCGGTGTTCGCGGGTAGTTTCTCGCCGTGAATGAATGCTTGCTATGCATGATGGTGTTTGAGCCACCCGTCGGACTCGAACCGACGACCTATGCTTTACGAAAGCATTGCTCTACCAGCTGAGCTAGGGTGGCATGTTAAAAAAGCGCGGAAATATAGCGGGGTTGGTTTCCCATTGCAAGTTTGTTCAGAGGGCGGAAACATGGCGCTTCGCTCCAGTGGGGCGGACGGCGTAGAGACATTTCTATGACGGTATGAAGGCATCGTGTGCGAATGCTCACAGGTGTTGATTTTTATTCGGGTACAATATCTAGACAAGAAAATGGATCAGGCCATATGGTTAGTATTCTGTACCGAAACGAGCACGATAAAAACATAAATATTACGGTATCAATCTATATTGAATATTAGTTTGGTGAACCTACATTTACCGCATACATCAAATCCTTAGAAGGTGGAATGGTGTTCCGACATGACAATGACTCAAGGGAAATCTCCCCTTACACATAAAAAAAGACGCTTCGCAATCCTCACGGATATTCACGGGAATATCTTTGCTTTGGAAAAGGCGTTGGAAATTATCGATAACCATCCCGATGTGGATCAACTCATCTGCCTGGGAGACCTGTTTGCGTTGGGCAGTTCGCCCAGAGAGGTTCTGGAACGGCTTCAGGCTTTAGATAACTGCGTTTTTATCCGGGGTAATCATGACCGCTACCTTGTAGAACGAATCTGGGAATATGACCGGCCGACTATTGAAGGAATGGATCCGGATGATCCGGTTTGTATCGGCATTATCGCGGATGAAAAATGGACCGCAGAGCAGCTGGGACAGGCTGGTACCGATTTTGTCCGCAGCATGCGGCTTAGCTATTTCGAACACATTAACGGGACGTATGTGGAATTTACGCACGCCTGGTTTGGCCGGGATGATATGCCCCCTACGCTGGAGGAAGCGCGCCAATGGCGGAATCACGCCAGTCGCCGTCATCCCAACTCCGATCGCTATGTTCTGGTGCATGGCCACACCCATCTGCCCCGGCAGGAATTCATCGGTAACCTGAATATTTACTGCCAGGGTGCCACCGGCTTGCCGTTTGATGAGGACCAGCGGGGAGCGGTTGCTTTTTTAACCATCAGTCCCGATGATGTCCAATGGGAAGTGGAACGCTTCGAGTACGATGTAGATGCGGCGATTCAGCACATGGAAAAGGTCCAACCCCCGTTTTATAAAAACCTGGCCAATACCCTGCGGTACGCCGGTGTCCATAACGACCTAGATACTTAATTTTACTTTTAGTTATGTGGGAATCAGGTGCCCCTTGCCACCTTTGGGGTGCGCGGTTATGTTTGCCCACGATGGTGGTATTGCAATGAACACAATTTATCTGGATTATGCAGCGACAACACCCGTTCGAGCGGAGGTTATTCAAGCCATGTCACAGACCATGGAAACCGTGCCGGGTAATCCATCCAGCATCTACACGACCGGTCGCCTGGCGAAGTACGAATTAACCCGGGCACGGGATGAGTTGGCGGAGGTGCTGGGTGTCGCGGGGAATGAGCTCATTTTTACCAGCGGCGGTACTGAGTCCGATAACCTGGCCATAAAAGGACTTGCCCTGGCCAATCAGCACAAAGGCCGTCATATCATTACAAGCCAAGTGGAGCACAAAGCGGTTCTGGACAGTTGTCAGCGACTACAGGAATGGGGTTTTGAAGTGACCTATCTGCCCACTGATAAATGGGGGCTGGTGGATCCTGAAACGCTACAATTTGCCTTGCGGCCTGACACCATTCTGGTGAGCCTGATTTGGGTGAACAATGAATTGGGCTCCATCAATTCCATTACCGAACTGGGGAAAATGGTACAAGAACATGGTGCGCTGTTCCATACCGATGCAGTCCAGGCGCTGGGAAAACTGCCGATTGTGTGCAGAGATCTGCCCGTGGATGCCATGAGTGTAAGCGGGCACAAAATCTATGGCCCCAAAGGTGTGGGCGCTCTCTGGCTGCGCAAGGGTACTGCCCTGCAACCCCTGATTGAGGGGGGCTCGCAGGAATCCAACCTGCGGGGCGGTACAGAAAATCTTCCCGGAATTGTGGGCTTTTCGACTGCGGCGCAGCTCATTGAACAGGAGCGGGAAACGCGGGTTGCGGATGAACAGGTTTTAATGACTGAGTTGAGTCACGCACTGGATGACATTCCCGGTATTCGCCTGAATACGCATCCGGAACTGCGGGCGCCTAACATCCTGAACATCTCCATCCCCCATGTGGATGGCGAGAGCCTGTTCATCAACCTGGATTTAGCTGGTGTCGCCGTTTCCAACGGTTCGGCCTGTACTTCCGGTGCCCAACAACCTTCTGGGGTGCTGACTGCCATTGGGGTGCCGGATGATTTGGCGCGGGCAACGATCCGCATTTCCATCGGCCGGGACACCACACGGGAGACATTGGAACGCTTCACGGATATTTTGAAGCAGGAAGTTTATAAATTACAAAAAAAGAGTAAAGCCATTGCTTAGCGAAATAAATAACAGCTTTAAAAAGTCAAAATCCGGCGCCAAAGTGGTGGTGGCTATGAGCGGTGGCGTGGACAGCTCCGTCGCAGCCAAGCTCCTGGTGGATTCCGGTTATGATGTGGTGGGCATCACCATGAAACTATGGGGTTACAAGGATTCCGGGGGCAATGTGGTAGAGGACAGCAATTGCTGTTCCCTCGATGATATTCACAATGCTGCCATCGTCTGTACACAGTTGGGAATTCCCCATTACACCCTGGACTACTCAGAGAAGTTCAGGGAAATGGTGGTGAAAAATTTTGTAGAAGAGTATAAACGCGGCCGCACACCGAACCCTTGTGTTTTGTGCAACACGGAGATGAAATGGCGTGCCCTTTTGGAAAAGGTGGATGATCTGGGGGTTGATTATATTGCCACCGGTCATTATGCCCGCAAAGTTCGTCATCCGGAAACCGGTACCTGGCGAATTGCCCGGGCGCGAGACGCCAAAAAGGATCAGTCTTACGTGCTCTGGGGAATTCAGCCCGATGGACTGTCGCAAACGCTCTTCCCTCTGGGTGACTTGACAAAAGAGGAGATCCGTACTCTGGCAGCGGATGCCAACCTGCGTACGGCACACACACCCGAAAGTCAGGATATCTGTTTTATTCCCGATAATGATTACCGACGATTTCTAAAAGAGAAACACGCTACCGATCTGGCAGATGTTACCCCGGGAGATATTGTGGATATGGACGGAAAAAAACTGGGTGAGCACAAAGGCATCCCCTTTTACACCGTGGGTCAGCGCAAAGGTCTGGGGCTGGCGACTGGGGAACCTATGTTCATCACACAAATCGACACGGACCACAACACCATTCGGGTCGGACGCCGGGAGGAGACGTTGGCGGACACCTTTTTAGTGGAAGATTTAAACTGGTTTGAGGAAATGCCAATGGGTGAACCCATCCGTGTTTTTGCGCATATTCGCTACAACCATCCCGGCGAGTGGGCGACTGTCACGGCGGAAGCTGATGGTGTTGCCCGTGTTGTGTATGACAATCCCCAGGCCGCCATTACACCCGGACAATCTGCTGTATTTTATCAGGAGGACCAGGTGCTGGGCGGTGGTTATATCAAAGCGGTGGTCTTTGAAAATGAAACCGCTGGGATTGAAGAATGACAAAAATTTTTTGCGTGTGCGTCGACCCATGCAAAGCAAAGCGTAACAGGGCCGAAGGGAAACCGGTCATAATTTGGAGCAATTTATGAAACCATTGGGTGCGGCCATCATGGCAGCGGGAAAAGGGACCCGCATGCAGCGGAAAGATGTGCCAAAAGTCTGTAATGTGCTGAACGGCCGGACACTGATTGAACATGTGGTGGACCAGGCTAAAAGTCTGCAACCGGAACGGATTGTGGTGATTGTGGGACATATGCGGGAGCAGGTTTTCCAGGCGGTAAAGAGTCCGGATGTACGCTTTGTGGTTCAGGAACCGCAGTTGGGAACCGCCCATGCGGTGGAGATGACGCGTTCAGAATTCGCAGCCTTTGATGGTGACATTCTGGTGCTCTCCGGAGACGCACCTTTGCTGAAAAAAACAACCTTGGAAAAATTGATCCAGACCCACCGATCGGGAAAGTATGCTGCCACCATGCTGGTGGCGGAAGCGCCGGATCCTACCGGTTATGGCCGGGTCATACGCACGGCAGATGGTTTGTTTGATTATGTGGTGGAGGACAAAGATGCTACATCTGATCAGAAGCAGATTGCTGAAATTAACTCGGGTATTTATGTTTTTGATGCGGTAAAGCTATTCGCGAATTTAATCAAAGTGGGGAATGACAACGCCCAGAAAGAATATTATCTTCCGGATGTTCTCAGCTTTCTGAAAGCGCAGGGCGACCAGGTCGCGGTTGAATCTGCCGAAACATTTTCTGAGATTCACGGTATCAACACCGTGGAACAATTACAGGAAGCGGAACAGATTTTGGCGCAACGCCGGGAGGCTTAAATAAATGAAACGCTTAGCAAAATGGGGAATCGTTCTGGCAACCATCCTGCCGCTGGTAGCTTTCGGCCAACTACGCAATGGTACTATCGAAGAAACCGGCCTGCGCAACCAGTTGGGGTTGCCCAGCTACACCAGTAATGGCCTTCTGTTGGGATTTATTGATATGTCCCGGATCGAATTTCATCACAGCTACAGCCTTTCCATGATGTCCGGCGGCGGTCAAGCCCAATCCCTGGGTCTGTTCACCAGCCAGTTCAGCTACGCGGTGAATCCCAAATTATCCCTGGCCGGAACCGTGGGCTGGCTGCATTCACCGCTGGGACAGTTTGGCAGCACCAACCAAAACATGACCAACAGCAATAACGCCCAATTTTTTAATTCACCGCTTCAGAATGGTCAGCTATTCTGGCAGGGTGAAATGCTGTATCGTCCCACCGAAAACACGGCGCTGCATATTTCCTATAACAATTTTCCCTATCAACAATATTACAATCCCTGGATGTGGGGCATTCGTTAGACATTTAATCGTCATATGCTCACCGTCGTTTCAATGACCGCCAACCTTCATCATGTGGAGTAATCCGTTTATATGCCGTTTTTGAATCAGCAACGCTCCCGTCAAGTACGCCGTAGTACCAAGAAAAACCGGAAAAAACGCCCGACACAAATGGGCGACTGGCTCGTTAATCTCCTCCTTTTGGCACTATCTGTTCTGGTTATTTCCTTCATCTGGTCTTTCTGGAACCGTAACACCACCAACGCAGAAATCCAGCGCTCACTGGCCAGCCTGCCACAGGAAACCATTGTAAAGCCCGAAACCCTGAGCGCAGAAAAGCCCTATCTGAGCATGAAGGTGGAGATTCTGAATGGAAACGGTGTCACCGGCGTGGCCGCTCAGTACAAAGAACTCATCCGCGCCAAAGGTTTTGATGTGCTACAAACCGATAATGCCGATCGTTTTGATTACAGTGAAACCATGATTTTGGTTCGCTCTGCCAATGCTGATGCCGGCTATAAGCTGGCCGAGGAACTGGGGATTGATAAATCGCTGGTCAAGCTCGCACCGGATGCCAGTCTGCGCCTGGATGCTACATTGATATTGGGGAAGGATTACGCATCAATACCCGCCTACCAGAAGTCGCAAATGTAGCTGTCAGGACAGGGCTTCATTGTCCATCAAATCGTCATACGAAAACTTTTCACCCTTCATAAACCGTTATAGCCAACCCAACAGGGGGTTAATTATTATCTATGTCTGAAAAATCAAATCGTAGAATTACCACTTTTGAGGAATCCATGGAAATGGCCAACCACATCGGACAGCTTGCCCTGGAAAAGAAGGCCAACGATGTGCAAATTCTGGATGTTCACAAACTCACATCCATCACTGACGCATTTATCATCTGCTCCGGTAGTTCAGATACCCAGGTAAAAGCCATCGCTGACCATATTCTGGATGAAATGGCGCCATACGAAAAACCTTGGCACAAAGAAGGGTACGAATCCAGAGAGTGGATCCTTTTGGATTATGTGAATGTTGTCATTCATATTTTTCACGATTCCGCCCGTAAATATTATGACCTGGAACGACTCTGGGCAGATGCTGAGATCACGGTTTTGGAAGATGATGACACCCGGGATGACCGTCCCGAATCTGAAAAACCCCTGTTCGACGAATGAAATCCTACCTGGAACAGCATCTGAAAACCCGGTTAACTGAACTGGGCTGGCCGGTGGAGGAGCCCCAGTTTTCACGACCGAAAAAAGCGGAAAATGGTGATTGGTCCACCAATATCGCCATGGCATTGGCGCGTGTAGCGCGTCAGGCACCCCTGCAGATCGCCCACACAATTATGGAAGGGCTGATACTTGACCCGGAAATCGTTGACCGGTACGAAATTGTGGCACCCGGTTTCATTAACTTTTTCCAGTCACCAGATTACCTGGCCCATCAATTACGAAAAATCGTTACCCAGGACTTCCATTACGGCCGGAATAAATCCGGTGCCGGTCAAAAAGCCCAGGTCGAGTTCGTCAGTGCCAACCCCACCGGTCCACTCACAGTTGGTCATGGACGCCAGACGGTGTTGGGTGACACCATCGCCAATATTTTGGAATGGTCAGGGTACGAGGTCGTACGTGAGTACTATTTTAATAATGCCGGCCGGCAGATGCGCAAGCTGGGAGAATCACTCCGAGCGCGCTATCTCACTTTAAAGGGACAATCTACCGCATTACCGGAAGATGGCTATCAGGGTGAGTACCTGGTGGAGATTGCCAAAGAATTGCTGGAACAGCAACCGGACTTGTCGGTTGAGACCGAACTGTCAGTTTTCAAAACCCACGCTGAGGCGGGCATTTTCCAAATCATCAAAGATACCCTGGCCCGCATGGGCGTCACACATGATGTGTTTTACAATGAAAACACACTCTACGAGACAGGTAAAATCGAAGAAGTTTTGGATGAATTGCGCCGAAAAAATCTGGTATTCACAAAGGATGGCGCAACCTGGTTTAAGACGACTGAGCTGGGATTTGATCAGGACCGGGTTCTGGTAAAATCTACCGGCGAACCCACCTACCGTCTGCCGGATATGGCCTACCACCGGGAAAAATTCAGACGCGGGTTTGATCTCATCATTGATGTTTTTGGCGCGGATCACCAGGACACCTATCCGGATGTGCTGGCCGCGTTGAAGGTGATGGGATTTGATACCAGTAAAGTCCATGTCGTCATCCACCAGTTCGTCACCCTCATGCGAGGCGATGAAGTAGTTAAAATGTCCACCCGCAAAGCAGAATTTGTAACGCTGGACGAATTGCTGGATGAAGTTGGTGTGGATGTGGTGCGATATTTTTATATCATGCGCGGTGCCGGGTCCCACCTCAATTTTGATTTGGACCTGGCCAAACGGCAAACCGAGGAAAATCCGGTCTTTTACCTGCAGTATGCCCACGCCAGAATCGCCAGTATTTTCCGAAAAGCTGAAGAGCGGGGTATTACTTACGATGTTCACGCCGATCTGACCCGCCTGGGTGAAGCGGAAACATTAGCGCTCATTAATGAACTGCTCGCCTTCCCGGAAGTCGTGGAACGTTGCCTCCGGTCTCTGGAAGTTCACCATTTGCCCAATTATCTGTATGCCCTGGCGACAGCGCTGCACAAATTTTACACCGAGCACCGGGTGATTAGCGAGGACGTACCCCTCTCGCAAGCGCGATTGTTCCTACTCAAGGCGGTAAAAATAGCGCTCCGTAACGGTTTGCAAATTTTGGGCGTTACCGCACCTGAAAGAATGTAAAGGTTAGATCATGCGGGCTTTCCTGCGTGTGAGTCCTTGCCTGTAATACTCACCGGGATTAACATTACAAATTATGTCACCTCCCTTTGTAACGCGTGTCACCTGCGCCCGGCTTCCCACCGCATTTGGTGAATTTCAACTCTGTTATTACACAAATACTGATGATGAAAAAGAGCACCTGGCTTTGATCATGGGGGATGTGGATCAAGCGGACGATGTGCTGGTGCGAATCCATTCCGAATGTTTTACGGGCGATGTCCTGGGCTCCCGGCGCTGCGATTGCGGTGAGCAATTACAGCGGGCACTACAGTTAATCGCTACGGAGGGTCGGGGTGTCATCGTCTATCTCAGACAGGAGGGACGCGGAATCGGGTTGCTGCAAAAATTACGAGCCTACAATCTCCAGGATCAGGGCTATGACACCGTGGATGCCAATTTGTTGCTGGGTCATCAGGCGGATGAGCGGGATTATACCGTGGGAGCGCGTATTTTGGATGAATTGGGTGTAAAGTCCGTCCGGCTCATGACGAATAATCCATCTAAAATTAGCGCGCTTCAGGCGGAAGACATTCGGGTCAATGCCCGCATCCCGCTGGAAGGGGCTGTCACACCGGAAAACGCAGCTTACCTGCTCACCAAAGCCGAGCGCATGAATCACCTGTTGCAGATCAAATCCGATAGGGCCGCCACCAGCGGCAACGATTCCCATGAACCTCAACCAACAGATTGAACAATGGCTTCGTGAGCGCAGGGAAAATTCCCCGGTCCGTCAACGCCCTTATGTGACCCTTGCCTATGCCCAAAGCTGGGATGGCAGCATTACCCCTCAGGCTGGCGAATCCTACGCCCTCAGCGGCAATCAAGCACATCAACTAACCCACCAATTACGTACACTTCACGATGCCATTCTGGTGGGTGTTGGGACAATTTTAGCTGATAATCCCCGCCTCACAGCCCGGTCATGGCAGGGTCCGAATCCCCGGCCGGTCGTCTTAGACACCCGCTTACGCATTCCCCTGCATGCCCAACTATTTAACCATCCGAATCACGAACCATGGTTATTTACAACTCACCCGGGAAAACAGGAGCTGGCTGACCATGCGCAACTATTTACCTTGCCGCCTGACGAACAGGGGTACGTGCCACTTGTATCCGTATTAGAGACACTTTGGAAACAGGGCATTACCAGCCTCATGGTCGAAGGTGGGGCGCGGGTTATTACCAATTTTTTAAAATCCAAACTGGCTGATTTACTGATTCTAACCATCGCACCTCGAATCATTGGGGGCTATAATGCCACGGGTGATCTGGGGCGTCATCCGATTGAAAAATTACCCCGGTTGCGTGCGATGCACACGGCGGTGCTGGGTGACGATCAAATTATTTGGGGGCGGTTAGCTTACCAAGGGGATGAGGAATGAAAGCACATCAATTATGGTTTACCGAGCCAGGCACCGTAACCATTCAGGAGGTAGAGCTTCCAGCGCTTAAATCGGATGAGGTATTCGTGCGCACCTGGTATTCAGCTATCAGTGCCGGAACGGAGATGTTGGTCTATCGCCATCAAATTCCGGCGACCATGACGCTTGATGATTCCCTGCCAAGTCTGGAAAACCAAAACAGTTATCCTCTGCAATACGGATACGCCGCCGTCGGTCGTGTCGAGGGCGTTGGCTCTGGTGTGGATCCGGACTGGCAGAATAAATTGGTTTTTGCCTTCCAACCGCACGCGTCTCATTTCATCACTACGCCGGATCAGGTCTTTCCGTTACCGGAAGAAATGGATCCCCTGGCCGCAGTTTTTCTTGCCAATATGGAAACGGCTGTGAATCTGGTCCAGGACGCCGCCCCGGGAATCGGTGAGCGTGTCATTGTCATCGGACAGGGTGTCTTGGGCTTGCTGGTTTCCAGCCTGCTAAACGCATTTCCATTGGCAGGACTTTATGCCCTCGAAACCCTCGAGGAGCGGCGACATTTGGCTCAACGACTGGCTGTGGATAAAGCCCTCCATCCGGGTTTTGAAATTGAACTCAACACCCTGAAACAGGCGCTGCACATGCATCAGCCGAAGGATGGAGCAGACCTGGTATTCGAATTGAGCGGCAATCCGGACGCATTGAATCTGGCCATTGAATTCACCAGTTTTTCGGGCCGGATTGTGGTAGGAAGTTGGTATGGTGACAAAAATACACCGCTAAATTTGGGTGGGCGCTTTCACCGCAATCGCATGCAACTCATCAGCAGTCAGGTTAGTACACTTGCCCCGCACCTCACCGGTCGCTGGGAAAAATCCCGCCGGCTTCAAGTCGCCTGGGACATGATCTGCCGGACCCATCCGGAGCAATTCATCACTCACCGGATTCCCTTCTCCTCCGCTGCCGATGCCTATCAGCTCTTGGATCAAACACCGGAAGATGTACTCCAGGCGGTTTTCGTTTATGACAGTTAAAAAAGTAAATCACCAATGAACAGTGACGCCTTAATCAGGCTTCGTTTGGTTTGGGAAGAAATGAATCTCAAGAAAGGAATATCCACGTGTATACAGTTGCAGTAAAACGAGACTTTATCGCCCGACACTATCTCATCGGTGGCGATTGGGGTGTGGAAAATGACCCGCACGCCCATCATTATGCCGCGGAGATTCAAATCGAGCGTTCGGAATTGGATGAACATGGTTACCTGGTGGATATTGAGACCATTGAAGCAGCATTGGATGATGCCCTGGAGTATTATCGGGATAGCCTGTTAAATGAATTACCCGAGTTCAAAAATCTGAATCCAAGCTTGGAGCATTTTAGTCGGATTCTGTGTCAGCGGTTGCTCCGGGCTATTGAACCGTCCGGCCCCGGTACATTTACCGTGAAGTTGTGGGAGAATGAGACCAACTGGGCCGCTTTCAGGCAGGCTTTTTAAGCGCCGCTTCTTTCAAAAAAATGCGCATTGGCTTGGTAATTTATGGTGAACTTAACACCCTCAGTGGTGGGTATTTGTATGATGCGCGTTTGGTGGAATATCTGGAAGATCACGCCGATGACGTGATGATTTTCAGCATCCCACCCGGTTCGTACTGGCAGTCCCGTCGTCACCAACCGGGCAACCGATTAATCCCGTCGATTGAAGAAGCTGACCTTGATATACTGATTGAGGATGAATGGGTGCACCCGGCTGTTTTCGGGTTGAATGACCACCTGAGACGAACGGCCAGCTACCCCATCGTAAGCCTGGTCCATCTCCTGACCAGTTTTGATGCCCATCCGGTGTACAGCGCCTGGTTGTATCGTCATGGGGAGCGGAGACATCTCAAATCCGTGGATGGTCTGATTCTTAACAGTCAGACCTCGCTTCAACAGGCGAAGTCGCTCGTGGGGGGCGAATTGCCACCCCATGCGGTGGCAGTACCGGCCGGTGATAATTTCCCCCGGGTGAAAATCGAGCCGCAAAAAATTCCGCACCACATGACAGCGCCCGGACCGCTGAAAATTCTCTTCGTGGGCAATGTCATTCCCCGCAAAGGACTCCATGTGCTGATTCGGGCGGTGCGGCAGTTACCGCGGGACGATTACCAGGTTACCGTGGCCGGCCGGACCGATATGGAACCCCGCTATGCACAACAGATTAAAAACCTGGTGTCAAAACTCGGTCTGCAAAAACAGGTGAGCTTTCGGGGGCCGGTTCGCGGTTCCAATCTGGCGGCATTATACCAAACGCACCATGTGATGGCGCTGCCGTCAACGTTGGAAGGGTACGGAATCGTGTATGTGGAAGCCCAGCAGTTTGGACTACCGGTTATCGGTACCACGGCCGGTGCGGCGAAAGAAATTATCACCAACGGTAAGAACGGCTATTTGATTCCTCCGGGTTCTCATCAGCATTTAGCCCTGAGGTTAAAACATCTGCATGATGATCGGAATCTGCTTCTCACCCTGAGCCGAAATGCCCGCCACGCCTACCGTCGGCATCCCACATGGCAGCAGAGCTGTGCAACAATTCGCGCATTCCTGGAGACACTGGTTTGACCGTCGCTCCATTCGATTACCGAAAATATCTGGCGATTAAGAAACGAATAGACGACGCCAGCCTGAATCCTGAAGTCTGGAAGCAGTTGGCGGTTTTTCTCCATGAACGGCAGGCGGGTGAGCCGCTTCAGATTTTGGAAATCGGGGCCGGCATTGGCACCATGATCCAGCGATTGCTGGAAGCTGATTTGTTAAAAAATGCGACATACACGGCAATTGAAGTAGAGCCGGATTTTAAGAATTCCGCCAAGAAAACATTGGATCGCTGGTGTGTCCAACATAAAAAAGTATTCACCACCAATCAGGAGGCGTGGCAGGTTGAATCCGGGGACGCGGACGTCCAAATCAATTGGAAAACCGGTGATATTTTAAAAATGGTGGATGACATGCCACCAGCGACTTATGATCTGATCATTGGCCATGCTGTGATAGATTTATTGCCCGTACCGCTGCTCTTACCACGCATATTGGACCGTCTGAAACCGGGCGCTGCGTATTATTTCAGTCTGAATTATACCGGTAAAACGGTTTTCGAACCGCCCCATCCCCGGGATGATGATATTCTACGAGCATATCACCACGATATGGACTGGCGATTTCCGGAACTCACCTGGCAGGCCAGTCGAACCGGTTTGCATTTAGGTGAATGGCTGAGGGAGGCCGGACATACAGTCGTGGCCACAGGTGAGTCCAACTGGTCGCTTGAAGGCAATGACCAGACGGATAACGGGCCCCGGGATTTTATTGCCAATATTCTGGATACCATTGAACAAGCGTTGGCGGGACTTCAGGGGGTTTCGGATTGGGTTAATGAGCGGCGGAGTCAATTAGCCGCTGGCGAGCTGCATTATTTTGCCGCCAACCAGGATTATTTTGGCTTTACGCGTAAACCATACATGGCTACCCGACGCTGATAAGCCTGATAACCTTCACCATGCACCAAAAGTAAGCGCTTCTCCTCCCAGCAGGACCGGGTGTGCAGGTTGTAAAAAAATGCCACTGCTCCCGGTACCATGATCCAGTATGGATAGACCAGAATGAATCCCACCATAATGAGCATTAATCCCAGATTGATGGGGTGGCGGCAAATCCGGTAAATCCCGGCTGTGGTCAGCGCGTCTGGGGCATTTTTCTGTCTCATCCGCAGTGCCCGCACACCCAAAATTGTGAAAGCTGAGCCCAACAGCAGAAAGGACATTGTCATGAATGCCGGGATCGGCTGGAGCCCGGGTGGCAGGAGCGGGGTCATTTGTTTCAAGATCTCCGGATAAGTGATAAATAGTAGTGGCAGATGAAAGGTGAAAATGCCCAATAACCCAACAGTCAAAAGCACCCAGGGACGTCGTTCTCCCGAACGCACCAATCGCAGGGTGGATACGTCACTGGGTATTGGAAACCAGATGATTTCAATGAATTGGACGAGATACACACTCAAAATCAACCAGCGCAAACCGTTTCCCCAGATGGATTGTTTAAATAATTCAGGAAGGCTTCACGCTGCGCATGGCAACAAGACCACCCGCGAGGATAACAGCGTCCCGCAATCGCATCAGGGCGATAAGTCCAATCGCAGCAGCGGCAGGGAAATTTAATGCCTGAAAAGCCCAAAATAGTGCGGTCTCCAATGTGCCGATTCCCCCGGGTAATGGTAACAGAAAAGCCAGTCGCATGGCGACGAAGATGAAAATAAACTGAAAAATATCGACAGAGAGATGAAGAAATCGTAACAGCAGCCAAAGTTCAGTAAGCAAGCCTGCCCAGCCTGCAAGGGTTACACTTGCTGCCAGAAGGAGAACAGGCTTTTGAAATGGAACCCGTTCTTTAAAGCGCTGTGCCATCGATTGCCAGTGTGTATCGAGATGCTTTAAACGCGGCAGATTTTGCCAACGAAAGGCCATCTGCTGCAACCACCGGGAAATCCACCGGGCACGCTGAAACAACACCCAGACGAGTCCGCCAATCGTTAGAAGTATGCCCAACAGAATGACACCGATTTGAGTCCAACCCGCCAAATCAGCCAGCGGTGACAAAATGAGAATCAGAACAGCCAACAGGAGAATGGAGAAATTAAACCAGAATTCGAAAAACCGGTCCAGGGCTACACTCAAAACAGCAGAATCACCCGGCATACCGCAGGTTTTCCACAGCCAAAATACTTGTAAAGGCTCACCGCCGATCTGGGGTCCGGGTGTGACAAAACTAATCGCCTGCCCGGCCTGGCGGATTGCCAGTAATTGACGAAAACGGATGGAGCCACCGAGCAGGGTTGTCAAAATTTGCCAGCGGAGGGTGAGAAACGCGATGATGCCAAGATTCAAGCCAGCCCAAAGTATCCATTGTCCAATACTGAGAGCGCCCACTGTTTGTAAAATGGAATGCAGGGGAAGTTGCGAAAAAATCAGACCGGCCAGCAAGAGTGCTGCAATCCAGCTAATTCCCTGAATCAATCGGGTTCCGGATTTCACTTAAGTTCCGTCGTAACGGTTCACCCAGTCCTCATCCCATTGCCAGAGGCTGAATTTCCCCGTCCCCAGTAATAGCAACCAAACCAGGCTGAAAATGGCGAGATAATCGGACAGCAGGATTGGATGAGATAGATAATGCCAGCCCATGAAGCCAATGAGTGCTAGCGCACCAATTCGTCCCGCCACACCGACCAGAATCATTCCCGCAAGAATCAGAAAGGTGTACCCGAAAAGGATACTGGTGAAAGAAACACTTTCTCCGGGAATCAGGACATAGTCCACCCGTTCAGCGATAACCCCAAGTTGCCAGATTAAAAGCAACCGTAAAGCCGGCAGGAAAATGGTTTCACCAAATAGGGTTATCCGCCGCCTGATTGGAGAAGAAATTGAAAGTCGTCCGGTAGCCAGGAGCCAGTCCACACAAAAACCGATTAAAACCGGTATCATAAATGCTACACCGGCAATTTGGGTTGACGGTGGTTGGAAGACCGGCCAGAGCACCACGGCGATATAGCCCATCTGAAAACCAGCCAATGCCCGGCGCAGAAAACTGGGTGGTAAAGGATAGACGGGAAGATTCCTGTCTCGTCGTCGTTTCAGTCCCCACTGAAACAGGTAATAGGCCAGACTGACCGACAGGTAGCTCCAGTGCACCTGCCCGTACCACACCGCCAATAAAGGCGCTACCGCCAACCCTAACGCATCAAATACCGTATCCAGTTCCCGCCCCAGAAGACTCACTTGGCGGGTTTTCCGGGCCACATACCCATCTACCCGGTCGATAATCGCTGCCAGGGTATAGAAAATGCCCGGTATCCAGCCCCAAATGCCTGCCGACCAGTTTTGGAAAACAAAGCCACCGACGATCGCGATTAATCCACCCCGCACCAGCGTAAGCCGGTTCCCCCAGCCCAATGTATCGTAAAGCTGAGCATCGGCTGCTGCCCGGTTCTTATCAATCTTTCTCACCAATTGGTAATAGACGAACCACCAGAGAATTCCGGTCTGGAGGACCCATTGATTTGCCGCGCCCCAGTACCAGGTGAGACCCATAACGAAATAACCAGCAACCAATACCAGCCAGCCGATTCGGCGGATGACCACCAATTCACGAATCAGCGTTCCAGGTAATTCGTCAGCGGCAACCAATTTGCCGGGATTTAGAGAGATACCCTGCATCCGGTAACAATACGATGAGAAGCGCTCTTTTTCAATCGCAACGAAATCAATCTGCTCTGGCAGTTACGTGGCTTCATGGGTAGATTGGCTCTCATGAATCTGACAACCGGAACCACACGGAAATGCGAGTAGGACATGTCACCAAAAAAACACGCCAATCCCAAGACCCAGACCGCCGACTCACCTGAAAACAAGCTCACGGATAACCAACGGTATGTCATCAACCGTCGGCAATTTGTAAAGAGTACGGCGGGAACAGCCCTGGCGCTGACCTGGTTCGGGAGTTTTCCAGGAAAAATACTGGGCAATCTGAAACCGGACGCCACGGCTGACTCGGAGAGTTGGTGGTTTGTCTTTGGCTCTGACTCGCATAGCAATGCGGGTCCGGAAACCGATCCCATGGAGGTGTTTTTAAGCGATGTGCGCCAGGCCTTTCCACACGCAGAATTTGTCATTGACACCGGCGATATCACTGAGCACGGCTGGGAGGAGGAATTGGATCGGAGTCGCGCTGCCATTGAGGGGTATGATAAGCCGGTTTACGCCGTCATGGGCAATCACGATGCGCGCTGGAGCCGTGCGGGCCGGTACGCTTTTCGGAACCGATTCGGCGACACGCATTGGGTCATTGAGCGGGAGAATCTGGCCGTAATTTTGGTGGACGGTTCAGTATTGCTGGAGCAGTACGGGCACCTGGATCCGTCGGAACTGACCTGGCTGGAGGCGCAACTGAAAAAACTGAACGACAAACCCGTCATGATTGGTTTTCACCATCCGCCCTGCCTGCCGGGTCAATATCTTGATTCGGATCGTGCGCTGTTTGAATTGCTGGCGGGTCACAATGTCCTGGCGATGTTGGCGGGCCATATCCACTCTCGCCGGGAGTATGGTGTGAATGATATTCAGGTGGTCACCAGTGGTGGTGTGGTTTCGCCGAAAGCCGTTTACTGCGCCTGGGAAATCACGGCAGAAAACGCCATTCTGCACGAGCGGGATCCGGTGAAAAATGAACTTCGGCAAGTCTTGTCATTGCCCCTGGATCAGCGCAAACGCGGCGCACTTACAGACCGATTGGATCCACTGAAAACGCGACAGTGGCTTGGGAAATGGCATATTACTGCCAATCAAAATCTTTGGCAGGACGGTGTGGAGGTTCTGCTGAACGGGAAATTGGCGAGCGAATCCACCATCGTGTCCCGGCGCGCCAGACGACTGAAAATGGCATTGGATAACCAGCCGGCTGGTCATTATGAAATTGCCACTGTTTCCCCCGGGCTGAATTCCCCAGCCATGCAATGGCGCTGGGGAGAGATTTATAAAAAACCGGCTGATACGGTCAAATTGCGATGGGAAGTGAATCTTCCTGCGGGTGTTCAAAGTCGCCCGGCAATTTTTAATCGTCGCGTCATCATCGGTACCAATGACGGTACACTTCACGCCCGGAAGGTTTCAGAAGGGGCGCCGGACTGGCAATACAAAAGTGGTCCGGATGCAATTTTGAGTAATCCGTTGATTCATGGGGATCGCCTCTATTTCGGAACCATTGACGAAAGGTTGATCTGTCTCGATCCTGCCACGGGACGGGAGATCTGGACGAAAGCGGTACCGGGGTCCGTCATCGCATCCAGCCGTATGGCCGGAGAATTCCTGGTGGTGGGAACCGGGAAGGGTGTGATGCTGGCCATTCAACCGGATAATGGTGAAATCGTCTGGCAGTACCAGACAGGCAATCTCATTAAAGCCACACCGGCTTACGATGACACCAATCTGTATTTTGGCGCCTGGGACGGGAAATTTTATGCCGTGAATGCCATGAGCGGTGAAGAGGTCTGGGTAAAATCCATGACAACACCGCATCTTTCCCCTGCCACCTGTAATCCCGGTGTGTTGGACGGGCGGATTATCGTGGTAACCCATGATTATGCTACTCATTGCCTGGATAGCACGACGGGTGAGGAACTATGGAAATTTCCCAGGGGATATGACGAGTACGACTGGCAAAGTCCGTTGGTGGCCAAATGCAAACCCAGCTACTCCTCACCGGTCTTCTATAAAGGCGCCGCTTATATGACCAGCATTACCGGCCATGTGGTGGGAATGAATGTGGCCACGGGTGAGCAGGTGCTGGAGGTTGATATTGGGGAAGACATTTTTGACTCATTCCCGGTTCTGATGGGAAATCAATTTTACTTCGGGACCCTGCGGGGAAAATTCACCGCAGTGAATCTGGATACGGGAGCAATTAGCCGATCATATTCACTGGGTCCGGGATTCATTTTTTCACCACCCGGCGTGGGTAAAAAGGTGATTGCTTTGGGTAATATGAATGGGCGCCTGGCTTGTTTTGGAGCTTGACCACAAAGTCGTCAAGTCAAGCGCATAGACCGTAGTTTATTTTTAATGGTTATCTCCCCTTTTCAAGGGGAGAATTAAAGAGGGGTTAATAGGAGATTACGCTATGGCTCTCCGGATTGTCCGCCTAGGAAGCGAACGCTCGCAAGATGAAGGCGTGCGAATCGGAACGGTTCGTCGTCCGCCACGCGGTGTTCCCAAAACGGAATTCAGCACGCAAAACTGGTACGATGTCTGGCTGCCGAATCTCTCACCCAGCCCTGAATTGATAAAATTGGCGCAGGCGGCCGTATCGGATGATGACTGGCGGCGGTTTTCGAAAAAATATCGCCAGGAAATGTCCACACCGGATAATGCTCATCTTCTGGAAACACTGGCGGCATTATCACATGGCAGCAATTTTTCCGTTGGCTGTTACTGTGCGAATGAAGCCCGCTGCCACCGATCCATTTTAAAAGAAATTTTGACTGAAAAAGGTGCAGATGTCGTTTGTAAGAGACATTGCTCATGAGAACGAGAGGCAAAAAAATTTGAAACCCTAATCAGGATGGTGTAATGATGGAAAAAGAAAAAGTGATTTTGGATGCCATGCGGGCAGCCGCGAAACCGTTAAAAGCGGGTGATGTGGCAGAATTGACCGGGATTCCCAAAGATGAAGTTTCCAAAATTTTCAATGACCTGAAAAAATCGGAGAAAATCGTTTCACCCAAACGGTGCTTCTACCAAGTGAAGTGATTTATATATTTGGTGAATCTTTCTCTGTGACTACTCGCGCTTAGTCATAGCTATTTTCCCTGCCGTGTTCCAGATCTTCGGGTGTACGCGGGAAATATTTCACGCCAAATGGCAAAAGTTACGGTTCTCAGACAACCCTCCAACAAACACGGGTCTAAGGTTCAGAGCGTGAAGGAGGATAGGAAGATGAGTCGTAACCAAATAAAAATTTCAAGCATAACCGCGATTGCAGTCGCCATTCTGTTTAATCTGATTGTGATCAGTGAATCCTTGACAGCCAAATCAGCCGATTATCTCATCCTGGATATTGAGATGAATAATCCGGCTACATTTGATCGGGATTTGATGGAAAGCATGCAGGATCTGGATCGTCTCAGCGGCCGTCATGTGCGGACTGGTGTGGTGACATTTCACCTGCCCGATGGCGATAAAATCCAGACGGTTATGGATATCCAGGAAGTTCGTCAAGTCCTGAGCGGCCAAATGCGTTACAGCGATTTCATTGGAAACCATGTCACCGTCTTGTAAACGCGTTAAAGCAAAACCGACTAGCTGCTAACCAACCAGCTCCCATGGAAAGTTCCCGGGCAGAGATGTTCGGGAATTTTCACGTTAATAAAGGCTGGAATAAGTGTGCGAAATTGATTCAGTATAAAAATGTCGGCCTTATCACACCTTTTCCAGTCTTGCACAGACTGTTAGAATTTTATTGCACAACCAGTTGGTACCACGTACAATTGTTGGCTGCTGTGGAGTGGCAGGTGCTTTTTATAACTCATTCTTATAGGGGCTTTATGCGAGTTGAAAAATCTTGGACAACACATTTTGGCTGAGTTTCACAATTGTGATTCAGAAGTCTTAAACAACACCGAGCTTATTGAAAAACTGA
>JAIPJR010000051.1 GCA_021734045.1 Fidelibacterota bacterium | reverse complement strand
AGAAAATTCGCTTGAAGGCGGGACGGGAACGGCTATATTCGCTGTGCTTTTTTGTAACACGAGGCGTGGCTCAGCCCGGTAGAGCACCTGCTTTGGGAGCAGGGGGTCGCAGGTTCAAATCCTGCCGCCTCGACACTTATTTTTTCCTGATTAAAAGAACCGAATGAATGATGGCTCAGCCCGGTAGTCCGTCGGCTGACGGATTGGGAGCAGGGGGTCGCAGGTTCAAGCCAAAGACAGACGAAATCGGTCCACAGCGTGGAGCGATGTTCCGTCAATCCTGCCGCCTCGACACTTATTTTTTCCTGACTGAAAGAACCGAATGAATGATGGCTCAGCCCGGTAGTCCGTCGGCTGACGGATTGGGAGCAGGGGGTAAATCACAAAGCGCACGGAGAGGTTGCAGCACGGGCAGCGATATTTCTTCGTTTACTGCTGCATCAGTGAGTAGAAGATTCCATCATTTAGCTCTTGATTTCGTCATCAATTTGCATGCTCACCTCTCTAAATATTCTTGCCCGCAGGCGGCAAAAACCAATACATGACAAATCATGTCATAAAATTGCAATAACTACCCAGCCGTGTAACACATTACTTTCCTGATCAAATCTGAGAGGGTTCAACATGTATAAAAAAGTACTCCTTATCCTGGTGCTTTCCACCGGTCTGCTCCAGGCTGAATTCAGTCAAACCAATGGTCCCACCGGCGGCAATTTTCGCTCAATGGCCAGTCACAGTGATACGCTGTATGGTCTAACCTCATACAATACCCTGTTTCAATATGTTGACGGTGAGTGGTCGCGATTGCCAGCACCAGCCGATGCTAATGGCATTATCCATTTTGCAGGCAAATTATTCAGCTATGGTTATTCAGGCGTTTTCTATCTGGACATGGATTCCCAGCAATGGAACGGAACCCACAATGTCCAGGTCCGTTTTGCATCCCAGGCGAATGATAGACTTTATGTCATGACCACCGATTCGGTCTACCATTCATCGGACGGTTTTACCTGGACCAGCACCTTTGATTCACTGGTATCACAGATCGCCTTCTTTGGTGATACGCTGAATCAGGTTCTGATGAATCCGAAACAGATTCTTCAAGCGGATTCAAATTATGTATTGGCTTGTACTGGCCAGTTTTCCACGACACAAAAGGGAATTTATGTCTCCAATGATTTGGGGCAGTCCTGGTATGAACCGGCGGGTATCGCATCTTTCAGCCAAACCCTCGACCTGCTCAATTGGAATGGCAAATTCATTAACAATACCACCACAGGTTTGTATATCTCAGAGGATTTGGGGCAGAATTGGTATCGGGTGATGCATGGGATACCGACGGAGAATTCCTACCTGAATGATCTTTTTCTGTACCATGACAGTCTGTATGGATTAAGCGCCGGTTCATCCATGCTCTATCGATTGGAAGACACAACCTGGGTGGCCGTAGCTCCGGTTCCCGATACCTATGCCATACATCCTTTCCAGGCTGGTTTTGTGTATTCATCCAATGATCGCATCTACACCTATGATTTGACCACGGCCACGACAGTGGATATTTCAGCGAATCTCGTTGCCACTTCCACCTTTGTTCTGGGCATCGACAATGAATCGGCACTGGCGTACAATCCCGGCCGGGCAGGTTATTTCACACAGGATAATGGTGTTACCTGGCAACCCTTCCCACGCGTGGTGACCCGGGTGGCTCAGATGGATGATGAATTATATTTTGCCAGCGGAAGTGGTGTGCAGATGTCCAGTGATTGGGGCCAGACCGTGACCAGCCGGAATTCAGGAATCCCGGACGCCTATCTCCCGTCTATCAATCAGATACGTTCTGATAATGGCACACTGTACATCGGTTTCAGCCGATCCCGTGCCAGAACGCATTTAAGTCCGGTATGGGAGGCCGGTGGCATTTATAAGTCCACCAATCAGGGAGCGAGTTGGACAGTAGCGTCCAGTGGTTTACCCAATCAGGGTGGTGTTTTTGTGCCTATCTACGATTTTTATGTGGATGATGATGTCCTGATTGCTAACACTATTGATGGGACATTCCGAAGTCTCAATGGCGGTGGGAGTTGGAGTCGTTTCGAGAATGGGCTGGCGGAATATGAGCGCCCTCAACAGTTTATCAGTTACAACGGACAAATTTTTACAGCGACCTATTACGGTGTCAAGGTGAGTTCGCCGTCTTCCGTGCAGTGGGAAGATGTGTCAGCCGGCCTGCAGGATTTTGTGAATGGCTACGGACTGCGCTTTGTTGTGCAAGACAGCATGCTATATATGCACGATAACAATACCAATATTTTCTATCAATTCGCCGAATCCGGTTGGGAAGCCATTGATGCGCCCACGGTCTCTCCGGTGGATTATTTTCAGTTTAGTACAACCGGAAGTACGGTTTGGGCTGCGGTTTACGATGGCGGCATCTGGAGCGGAACGGTGGAAAGTATAACAGCTACTCGGGGCGAGACATCAATTCCCCGGAAATTTGCTTTAGGACAGAACTATCCCAATCCACTTAATCCCGAAACCCGGATTGATTTTCGGGTGCCCGAGGAATCACCCGTGACAATCACGATTTATAACCTGTTGGGACAGGAGGTGACGCGGCTGGCAAAGGGCATTTATCAGGCGGGACGTCATCAAGTTATCTGGAATGGTCGTAATTCAGCGGGATTGATGGTGCCGTCGGGGACCTATTTCTATCGGCTGGAGGCAAGCGAATTTACACAGACGCGCCGGATGATTTTACTGAAATAGCTTTATTGTAAAAGAAGACGCGCTGTTTCTGCTGCTTCTGCATGGTTTTTGACTTACCTTTAAATCAATGAATATGCCGGACAATGACGATTTACAGCAGTTGATAGCGACCATTCGGGCTTTTATGACCGCCCGGGACTGGGAGCAGTTCCATTCCCCAAAAAACCTATCCATGGCCCTCGGTGTGGAGGCAGCGGAATTAATGGAGCATTTTCAGTGGCTTACCAACGATGAAAGCCGCGAATTAACCCCGGAAGCATTGGGCCGGGTCCGGGATGAGATCGGGGACGTGCTGGTTTATCTTTTACGACTTTGCGATGTGTTGGAGATTAATCCTGTGAGCGCCGCCGCTGAAAAAATGGTTAAGAATGAGGCCAAATATCCCGTGGCGAAATCAAAAGGAAATGCCCGGAAATACACTGACTTATAATGGGTCGAATGGACTTTGATTAGATTCCTCATCTTTATACATTCCTTTTAAGTAAACAAACGAAAAAATCCACGGACGGTCGCAGGACATTGTCAAAGTGTGCTTTAGCAAAACAAACATACCGATTATTCCCCGGGCAGACTTACGGGTGGGAGAATGTGCCGGGCAAGAAGCAGGTGCTCAGATATTGCGATCGGTTTCAGCGTGGGGGCTTGGTCTTGGGAAATGGTAAAAAGATGACCAGCGAACCAGTACTTCATTCCCCTTCAATTTGGCGGAATGGATATTTGAGCACTATCTGAAAGGCATTTTTCGGAGGTGACAGGGGGAGGGAGAGCAGCAATATGGCTACAGTAGAACAATCCAATGCGATTCCCAGGGGTACCGAAACCATTCTGGTTGTGGAAGATGAAGAATTGGCCCGAGGACTGGTGGTGGAGATTCTAACCAAACAGGGCTACTACATTCTTAATGCGCCTGACGCCGAGGCCGCGTTAAAGATGTCGGAAGATTTTGAGGGTGATATCGATTTACTCCTCACCGATGTTATAATGCCCCGTATGAACGGGAAACAACTCTATCGTCAAATGGCCATTTCCTATCCCACACTGAAGGTCCTGTACATGTCCGGGTACACCGATAATTTAATCGCACCCTACGGTATTCTGGAATCGGGGACCCATTTCCTGCAAAAACCCTTCACCGTGAAAGGTCTTGCGGAGAAGGTACGGTCTGTTCTGGACAGTTAATCACCTGAGAAAAAAACTGGTGAATACACCTAAAAAGCATCTGAATTCTCAGATGGTCATCCTAAATTCCGTCTCATTATGAAAGAGCAACCACTGAACCAGGCAAGGTAATCTGCTATGGCACTCGCGAAAAAGTTCGGCACATTTGGGGGCGTTTTCACACCGGCCATCCTGACAATTTTGGGTGTGATAATGTACATGCGTCTGCCCCAGATCGTGGGACAGGCCGGTTTATTAGCCACAATTGGCATTATCCTGGTGGCACATATTATCTCCATCACTACCGGACTCAGTGTCTCGTCCATCGCCACGGACAAAAAGGTTCGGGCCGGGGGCACCTATTACATGATTTCCCGCAGTCTGGGACTACCCATTGGGGGGACGCTGGGCTTAGCACTCTTCGCGGGGCTCTCCTTCAGTGTGAGTTTGTATGTCATCGGTTTTTCTGAAAGTTTTATCAATTTCTGGGGTTGGGAGGCTAATAAGAATACCATTCGCCTGGTAGGATCGGTCGTCCTGATGGCCGTCACTACCGTCACCTTCATCAGCACGGCATTAGCCATTAAGACCCAGTATTTTATCATGGCTGCCATCGCTTTATCGCTGGTGAGCATTTTCATGGGCTCCCACGGCACAGAGAGCATGCCCCATGTATCTTTACCGGAATCAACCGTGCCTTTGGTGGTGTTATTTGCCATTTACTTCCCGGCCGTGACCGGTTTTGAAGCGGGTGTTTCAATGTCCGGGGATTTGAAAGATCCCAAGCGCTCCATTCCCGTAGGAACCGTCTCTGCTATCGTGGTGGGATTGGTGGTATATATCTTCATGGCGGCGTTTTTCGCCTATCGCGTGGATCCCTATGAACTGGTGAACAACCCCAATATTCTGCTGGAAATTTCCTTTTTCCCTCCGCTGGTGTTGGCGGGCATCTGGGGTGCTACCATTTCTTCGTCATTTGGCAGTATCCTGGGAGCCCCGCGGATTCTCCAGGCCATTTCTGGCGATAAAATTACACCACGGGTTTTTGCCAAAGGGAAGGGTAAAGAGAATGAGCCTCGCAATGCCCTTTTACTTACATTCATTATCGCTGAAACCGGCGTCCTTATGGGTGAATTGGATGTCATTGCCCGGGTAGTGACCATGTTTTTCATTGTCACATACGGTTTCCTTAACACCAGCTGCGCCATCGAGAGTTGGGCCAGTCCTGATTTTCGCCCTGATTTTAAAATCCCTAAAACCGTTAGCATCATCGGGGCTCTTGCAGCTTTTCTGGTCATGATTCAGATTGACTTTGTGGCCATGATCGGGGCGACGCTCATATTGGGTACCCTGTTTTTTTACCTGAAACGCAAAGAATTGACGCTGGAGTCGGGCGATACGTGGGAGGGTGTTTGGTCCTCCTTATTGCGCTCAGCCCTACATCGTCTGAGCCACGGTCAGGTCCATCAGCGAAATTGGCGACCCAATATCATTCTCTTTAGCGGCGGCCGGGAGGCACGGCCCCACCTGGTGGAATTGGGACGCTGGTTGGTGAATCGGCGGGGCATTCTCTCTGATTTTGAACTGATTGAAAATCCAAAAGTCTCCAGAATGGTGATTCGTAATTCCGTTCGTAAGGTGAAACCGGAGACGGCGGTGTATGGTGGGGAAAATTTCACTGGTCGCTTTATCCGCCAGGTGGAAACCAATGATGTTTATGCCTGCATGGAGGACGTGGTCAAGTTTTACGGGTTCGCAAGCGTAGATCCCAATTCCGTTCTGCTGGGATGGGCACGGAATAGCCGCGAGCCGGGAAAATTCATCGGTGTACTGAAGACCTTGCAGGAAATGGATTATAACATACTTCTGCTGGATCATGATGAGGAGACCGGTTTTGGCTCCCGGGAGCGTGTTGATATCTGGTGGCGTGGTGGCGGCAATAACATCAGTTTAGCCCTGGCACTGATTCGTTTTATGGCGGTTACGGATGAATGGCGTGAGGCGAAAATCCGGTTGTTGATTGTGAATGAAGATGAAAGCGCCATGCGCGAGACCATTCTGAAGCATGCTCACAATATTCTGGAGGATTACCGGATTGATGCAGAGGTGAAGGTCATTAATAATGCCATTGAGAAAAAAGATTTTCTTGAAATCGTGCGGGTAGAATCGGTGCATGCGGATCTCACCATCACCGGAATTCCGCCGCTGAATACACGTGATCCCCTTGAATATGTGGCTTTTGTGAATCAAATGGCGGATGATCTGGGTGCGGTACTGCTTATCCACGCCTCCGGGTTTTTTCAGGATTTGTATGTGGGTATCGAAATGAAGGGGCCGGCAGCGCCGGATGAGGTACAGGTTTTAGCCGGTGAGACGCCAACACTGCCCAGCGTGATCCTGCCGGAAGCGGAGGTCACGGCTGGTTCCATGGAGCGGCTGGTAGCGACGCTGGATGAATTGAATATCCGCTTCACTGACCAACAGTTAAAAAAGGTAATGAATCACCAACAAGCGCTGGTTGAACAATTCCAGGAATTGGTGGAACGCAGCTTTGAAACGCTGGAGCGGAATTTTCGTAAAGAAGCCCGGTTAAAAAATCGCCGTGCCATGCTGCGAGTGCAGAGTGACTTCCTCTTCCAGTCTCAACGATTGCTGGCTAATTTCCGTCAGACTGATTTGGAGCTTCAGAAGGCCGCGCTTGCCGACGGACTGGAGCACCATCGCCACGAATTATTCGAGTTGATTCTTTCGCAGCCTGAACACATCGTGCTGGAATACCCACCCGATGAATTTAGAGCTGTCAAATCCGACAGTATTTGGAACCGGCAATACAAGTTCCTGAAGCGGCTCGGTGCAATGGTGACCCGCAAACCGGTTTCCTACCGGATGAAATTCCGGGCACTGGTGAAGGGGCATCTAACCAATCAATACGATCCGGTCTTGTTGGGTGTGCTGGAGCGGTTCGGTGTTTACAGCTATCAGACTATCTCCGATATGCAGGCTTGTGTCGATCATATTCGGGAAGGATTTGGCAAATTGGAAAACCGCATTCTCGCTGGTGAAGGTTTCCCGGAGAAAATGCTGGCAGAGCAGGGCGAAGTGGCAAGTAGTGAGAGCACGTCACTGACCGATTTGCTGGAAAATCACCAGAATCAAATCCGCCATTTGTTATTGAAAGGGACGCGAGAGATTTTGGTAGGGTTGAGTCAGGTAGTGAACCGCGTGGATGCCAATCATCGGCTGCGCAAGGAGTTCAAAGTTACCGCTCACGCGCAAGAGGTCTCGGAAAAACTTAACGATATCCCGGAATTCTGGTACCATAACCAGGCTATTTTTCTGGATATGGCGGTTCTGGATATTCAGTTGCTTTCCCTCCAAAACCGGCTGGGCACCATTGTGGAGCGTATGCAGGATGAGGTGATGCTAAGTATTCAGAATACGGTTCTGGATGAACTTATCACCTTGCGGGACGGATTAAACGCCCTGTTAAAACCGGATCCGGTAGCGGGGGAAAATGACAAGATTCAGCTCAACTACGACGCGTCCGATCCCATTGATCCGGTTGCTGTCATGGGCGAATTGTTATCTGAAATTCGCCTGGCCACCAATGATCTGCCGGAGAGTGTGGCGGTTATCAGCGAAGCGGCGCTGAATGAACTGGAGAGCAATCAGTTTGATGACCAGGAGATGCTCACGGTCGCGCTGCGGCGGTTGGCCGAATTCATTGTAGAATCGGAATTTCTCGGACCATTGCAGGAGGAGATGAACCATTTGCCGCAGGGATTTCAGAGTGCGCAAACGGTGGCACAGGATGTCCTGCGACTGGCGGCTTTTGACCTCACCGAAGCCGAGGGTGATGAGGCATTATCCCAATCGGATGAGTTGGAAACGAAGGAGAATATTCTTAACAACGGCGTTCAGCGTCTGGAAACAGAAATTGAGCGTATCACGCAGCTACAGAACAAACTGGTGGAATTTATCCAGCGCCAATTCAAAAAGACCCGTGAGCAACTGAATCCCTATAACATTGTCCATTCGGCGCAAGACTATCAGCAGTACATCAGGGACCGGCGTACCCGCGGTGTGGTAAGCCGTTTTCAGCGGGTGAAACAACAGGTGGAGCGTTTTACCAGCAAACGACTCGTTCAGTTGTTGTACCGTCGGAGTGAAGGGGTGCTATTCGCTCGGCGTCTGCAGACCGGAACACGCATAGAGCCAACCATTTCAGACAAACTACTAAACATGTTGGAGCAGGTGGCACCCAGGCCGGCAGTGCTCAACAGCCTGCCATTTTACTACAAACAGTTATTCCTTGGTAAACCAAGTATTACCAACGATTTCTGGATTGGTCGGGAGACGGAATTAGAGATGGCTGCCCGGGCGGTGGAACGCTTTAACCGGGGGTTTGGTGGTGCGTTGTTCATCGTGGGCGAGGAGCACATGGGCAAATCAGCACTAGCACAATTTGCCGCCCGTCAGCATTTTGATAAAGACCATATTTTTACCGTGGCCCCACCCGAAAGCGGCAGTATTTCGGTGGAGGAATTCACCCGCCATTTGCAGGCCGCCACACGCGCTACAGGAGATCCGGATCATTTGATGAGCCGGTTGACGCCAGCGCATGCGTTGATATTTAATGATGTGGAACTATGGTGGGAGCGTAGCCCTGAGGGACAGGCGGTTTTGAACATGCTGTTGGATTTGATTCGACGCTTCGGGCGGCAGATGTTTATTATCCTGAATCTGAATCGCTACGCCTACAATACGCTGGCTCCGTTGTATGATTTGCAGGAGTTGGCATTGAGCATGATTGAATGTCAGCCGTATGACGCAGAGGATTTGAAGAATATTATTTTATTGCGCCATCGCTCTACTGGTCTGCAATTCGAATGGGAAGGGACACCCGAAGCGGAATTGTCGGAATGGAAAATGGCCAAGTTATTCACTGGCCTGTTTGATTATTCCCACGGCAATGTAGGCGCGGCGTTGCGGGCCTGGATAGCGGCGATACAAAAGCACGAAAAGGGGCGGATAATCGTCGAATTGCCTTCCGAACCGGATTTAACAGCATTGCAGGGATTGGATGTGGAAACCATCGCGTTACTGCTTCAATTTGTCCTGCATAAACGACTCACGCGGGAGAAGATGGGTCGCATCACCCGCTGGCAGGAGGAAGATATCCGGAGTCAGGTCCAATTTCTGGAAAATTCAGGCGTAATCCAAAAACAGGGACAGGGCATCTGGGTCATTAATCCCTACCTGGAGTCATTCATCATCCGGCATTTAAAATCACGGGGGTACCTGTAATGGATATCCTGACATTTGATATTTCCGAATTGCTGATCGTGAAATATGTCCTACTGGGGCTGGTGTTGATTGTCATCCTGGCTGCATTGCGCAAGGGACTTGGACTGACCCGGCTTCGACCGGTCAATCGTGATCGGCTCAATCGCGCATTGCCGCTAATTGAAGCGCTGGTAGGATTGTTATTCCTCATGGCTGCCATACATGCCATTTTCAAAGACCAACCCACTTATCTCATGATTTTATTCAGCGCGCTGATGCTCATGGTGATTTGGAGTTTTTGGTTCGCGATCCAGGATTTTGTCAGCGGACTCATCCTGAAATGGGAAGACACCTACATGGTGGGGGATTCGCTCTCAGTGGATGGCACCTCCGGGAAAATTCTTAAAATCGGTTACCGGTCGTTGGAAATTGAGACCCCGGAGGGACAGCGCGTCAAAATGCCCTATGCAAAACTGGCCCGTAGTCAGGTTATCAAGGCGGATGTGGACGAATCAGTCTGGACACACACATTTCAGATAGAATTACCGGTCAATATTTCCCCGGATGAGGCAGCCCGGTGGATTCGACTCACAGCTGCTAATCATATCTGGTCAGCGGTAAACCGGTCACCGGCAGTGACCTGGCTGGGTGCAGTGGAGGATTCGGGACACAATCGTTATGAGGTAACAGTCTATGCACTGGATCCGAGTCGGCGGAATGCCATTGAGATGGCGATTAAAACAGCCCAATATGGCGAGCTGAACACACACTAGCCGGGCAGCCGCTCAAGTAGATCACGTACCTTTTTTATGGTTACGGGTGCCGAGCCTTCATAATGATTGTTGATATTCAGGAAGACATTTACCTGTCGCTGACGCAGGTGCTGAATCATTTTCACGATAGTTTCCAGTTCACTATCTTTCTGGCGTAACACGCTGCTCCAGTCACCGCCGCTCTCCACTTCGATGCCCTGTCGGTCCGGGCCGTGCAGCCGGATGACGACGGCTTTTTCCAGTGACGGATAGATCTTGCGATAGGTCTCCACGATGTTGGGCATGTAATAACCCTGTAGCAACACAGGTCGCAACCCCAGGTCTCTCAGCCAGTCAAAAAAGGGACGATTCAGGTAGTTGGGATTGCGGATTTCAATGGCGTGAGTCAGGTCATTTGGCAGGTGTTGGGCGAATTTTTCAAATTGTTGCTGGAAGTCATTCTGCCCCGGCATTTTCTGTTTGTTCAGATATTCAAATTGGTAGAGCAATGCGCCGATTTTGCTTTGTAACGGTTCCAGATTTTGCAGTGTTGTCTGCAGCAGATCCGGTGACAAAAAATGGGGGTTGGGCTCCAGCGGATCGGATTTCTGCTTCTTGTAGAAATGCGTAAGGGTAAGGCTGTTGGGCATTTTGATGGTAAACCGAAATGAATCCGGAACGGCGTTGGCGTATTGTTCCGCCACACCCGCATCCGGTAGCACCACCTTGTCCGCGCCGAACAGTGACCAAAACCACTGGTCAATTTCAACTGTGTCGAATTGACGCGCATATTCAGCCAGGTATTGGGCTTTTTTCATGTCAGCAGAATAAACCAAGCCTTGCCAGGAATCATATTTCCAGCTACAGGTGCCGATTTTGAGTGTGCCAAGTTGAGGCATGGTGAAAAAATAGGCATTATTGGGAGAGGAGAAAGATGGAATCAACGCAGGCGGATGGGTGGATTTTCGAATTGCGAATTGCGAATTGCGAATTGCGAATTGCGAATTGCGAATTGTCGGATTATCGGATGGGCGAATTTCAGGTGCAATGGTCCCGCAATATTAATACGCTACCAGAAACAGCTTTCCTGTCAGTCTGAGGTACCCGATTACTGGCGGGTGATCGAAGATTCTCTTTCGTAAAAAAATCACTTTGACAGGACGGATGAAACGAATGGCTGTTCCTCCCCTTGAGATAAGGGGGAAGCCTGGCCCAGTGACATTCAACCTTTGGTTGCGTATTTCACCCGGTCAGGAGGGGTTCGACCTATCGTTGAATCAGCGGGAAAGCGCGGGGTGTATCCCCGTCAGGGGTTCTCTCTCTGTAGAAAAAACTGACCCAGAAAAAATTCAACCCCGTAAGGGTTTTTCTATTTTCCATCCTTAATGATTTCAGGAAACCCCTACAGGGTTCATGTGATACACCGGGAAACGCTGCTACAGATAAAAACACCGCCGGTGTTTCTCGCCGCTTTCGTTTTACAAGAACACCAAACGAACCGAATGAAGCCGGTTGAGTGGATTGAGTCGCTTTGCTCCTCTTACTTCGCTCTGCTTCGTTTGTCGGATTGCGGATGAGCGGGCATCAGTGGAGAAGAGAACTGTCTGTCTCCCATCGGTACATTCCCTGGACCGGCACAGAAAGCATCATTCAATCTTAGCAAGCTCTGCATCTTCTTTTCACCTCGGTGTAAATCTCAAAGCCAGAATCCGTTCAATCCGCGTCGCCCACGGCTAAAAATTCTTCATCTGTGATTGTCTGCGTTTATCTGTGGCAAAAGTGAGAGAATTCCCAAATCACAAGCATCAAAACTCAAACAAATCCCCAATCGCAATTTTCAATTTTCAAAACGGAAATCCAGTCTTTACATCAATTTAGGTCTTTCACGCTGTGCCCTCGATCCTTGCTCCAGGTTCACGGTGGTTTCGTAATCCGCCCAATCTGCGTCATCCGCGGCCAAAAATTCTTCCTCTGTGATTGTCTGCGTTTATCTGTGGCAAAAGTGAGAGAATTCCCAAATCACAAGCACCAAATATCAAACAAATCCCAAATCGTAAATCTCAATTCCTACAAAACAGAAATCCAGTCTTTACATCAATTTAGGTCTTTCACGCTGTGGCCTCGGTCCTTGCTCCAGGTTCACGGTGGTTTCGTAATCCGCCCAATCCGCGTCATCCGCGGCTAAAATTCTTCATCTGTGTTTGTCTGCGTTTATCTGTGGCAAAAGTGAGAGAATTCCCAAATCACAAGCATCAAAACACAAACAAATCCCAACTCGCTAAATCTTTATTCTAAAAATAGAAATCCAGTCTTTACATCAATTTAGGTCTTTCACGCTGTGGCCTCGGTCCTTGCTCCAGGTTCACGGTGGTTTCGTAATCCGCCCAATCTGCGCCATCCGCGGCCAAAATTTCTTCATCTGTGATTGTCTGCGTTTATCTGTGGCAAAAAAACACACGCCCCGATTTTTCATCAAATCGAGGCGCTGTTTATGATTTGGATCCCCGGAGTGGGGAATCGTTTATCTGTTTATTTATCTATCCATTTCGCATGGCAGCCTGGGCGGCAGCGAGACGGGCAATGGGTACGCGGTAAGGTGAACAACTTACATAGTTCAACCCGGCGCGGTGGAAGAAATCGATGGAATCGGGATCGCCACCGTGTTCACCGCACACACCGATTTTGAGGTCTGTTTTCGTGCTGCGACCTTTTTCCACACCCATTTTCACCAATTCGCCCACACCATTCTGGTCGATGGACTGGAATGGATCGCGTTCCAGAATTTTCCCCTCCAGATAGATGGGTAAAAACCCGCCAATATCATCCCGGGAAAAGCCAAAGGTCGTCTGGGTGAGATCATTGGTGCCGAAGCTGAAAAATTCTGCTTCCTGTGCGATTTCATCGGCAGTGACACAGGCCCGGGGCAACTCAATCATGGTTCCCACCAGATATTCGAAATCAACGCCAGTCTCCTTCTTCACTGCGGCAGCCATGTCGTTGATGATCGTTTTTTGATGGGCTAATTCACTCACTCTGCCCACCAATGGCACCATGACCTCTGGGAAAACCTCCGTCCCGGCTTTGGTCAGTTCGGCGGTGGCTTCAAAAATAGCTCGTGCCTGCATTTCGGTAATTTCAGGATAGGCCACACCCAGCCGGCAGCCACGGTGACCCAGCATGGGGTTCAACTCGTGCAGTGAGCTGATGCGGTCCCGTAATTTAGCTTCGCTGAGGCCCAGGTCGTTGGCCAGTTCGGTGACCTGCTTATCCTCCAGCGTTACGAACTCATGTAACGGCGGATCCAGCAGACGAATGGTCACCGGATGGGGTGACATGGCTGCCAGAATGCCTTTAAAGTCATCCCGCTGGAAGGGAAGCAGTTTCATGATGGCTTTGCGCCGGGCGGTCTCATCTTCCGCCACAATCATCTCCCGCATGGCGCTGATGCGCTCCGGATCGAAAAACATGTGTTCCGTGCGACACAGACCGATTCCCTGAGCGCCAAAATCTCGGGCTTGCTGCGCATCCTCGGGACGATCCGCGTTGGTGCGAATTTTCAGAGTGCGTAATTCATCGGCAATGTCCATGAGGATTTTATAATGCTTATTGGTGGCGAGATCAGGCTCAATAAGCTCCAGTTGACCCTCATAAACTTTGCCGACAGTACCATTCAGGGTAATCCAATCGCCCTCTTTCATTACCTTGTCGCCTACGGTCATGGTCTTTTCACGGGCATTGATTTTCAGCGCTGAACAACCCACGATACAGCATTTCCCCCAACCTCTCGCCACCAGGGCCGCGTGGGAAGTCATGCCACCTTTGGCCGTGAGAATGGCGGCGGCGGCGTGCATGCCATGGACATCTTCCGGCGATGTCTCATTCCGCACCAGAATCACCTGCTTGCCAGCCTTGGCCCAAGCTTCCGCGTCATCAGCGGTGAAGACGATTTGACCGGTTCCACCACCGGGACCGGCGGGCAGTCCTTTGGCAATGGCACCGGCTTTCAGTTCAGCTTTCGGGTCCACCATGGAATGCATGATTTCGTCTAATTGATTGGGTCGAACCCGCATGATTGCTGTTTTCTTGTCAACCAGTCCCTCTTCCACCATCTCTGCGGCCATCCGAATCGCGGCCACACCATTGCGTTTTCCCGTACGGGTCTGGAGCATCCACAGACGGCCTTCCTGAATGGTGAATTCAATATCCTGCATATCTTTGTAATGTCGTTCCAACCGGTTGCGGATATCGACTAACTGCTGGTAAACCTCCGGCATGGCCGTTTCCAGGCTGGGCAGTGATTGGGTGTCCTCGGTTTTTCCGGCTTCATTCAAGGGATTTGGCGTGCGGGTACCGGCCACAACATCTTCACCCTGGGCATTCACCAGCCATTCACCATAAAATGCATTCTCGCCGGTGGCAGGATTCCGGGTAAAGGCCACACCCGTGGCGGAAGAATCACCCATATTGCCAAATACCATGGACTGTACATTTACTGCTGTACCCCATTTGTGGGGAATGTTTTCGATATTACGGTAACTGATGGCGCGCTTGCCAGTCCAGGAGCGGAATACCGCTTCAATCCCGCCCCATAGCTGATCACGGGCGTTATCAGGAAAAGGTTTACCCAGTACCGCTTTGACCTTGTCCTTGAACTGCTCCACCAATTCTTTCAAGTCACTGGTGGTTAATTCGGTGTCCAGCTGCACGCCACGTTTTTCCTTCATGGCCTCCATAAGCTTTTCCAATTGGGCGCGGATACCTTCACCGTCCGGTGGCTCAATGCCAGCGGCTTTTTCCATTACCACATCAGCGTACATCATGATGAGCCGCCGGTAAGCATCGTAGACGAAGCGTTCATTCCCGGTTTTTTTCACCAGACCAGCGATGGTGCTGCCGGTGAGTCCCACATTCAGGACGGTTTCCATCATACCGGGCATGGACTGGCGGGCACCGGAACGTACAGACAAAAGTAATGGGTTTTCCGGATTCCCAAACTTCTGGTCCATGATTTTCTCCACCCGAGCCAGCGCATCGTTCACTTCCTGCTCCAGGCTTCCCGGGTAGGAGCCATCCTCCAGATATTTCACACACACTTCGGTGGTGATGGTAAATCCCGGCGGTACCGGAATTCCCAGGCTGGTCATTTCGGCAAGGTTTGCGCCCTTACCACCTAATAAATTTTTATCGGATGCGCCGCCGTCCGCTTTGCCGTCACCAAAAAAATAGACCGTCTTCATCTCATCCTCTTTCTGTGCTTACATACTTGCATTTAATTCAATTCATTTGTTCTAAGCAAAATCTCTCCACCCGCTAACCGGGATTGTTCCCTTGGGGAATTGTCACTTCTACCTGCCAAATTCATCGTTCCCAATGATCTTCACCGGTATTAGCTGCCATGCGTACCGGGTTGAAACAAAATTAATGCCACGGTAGTAACTCAGGACAAGGTTACGCATGCCGGAGTGGCAGCAGTGTTTGTACAGTAAATGTACTAACCCCAATGATGCTATTTTTATTTGCAATCGATTAACCATACACAAGACGCTCATTTCACCGGAAATTCTCATATCCGGGAATGGTTGTTTGGTGGGTGGGTGTGCGTGTCATCAAGCAGCCAGTATAGTCTTGAACGGATGGAATTTCAAGGACTTCGGCATGAATCGACAGCGGATTTTGGTGGTCTGGTCATTATGTTTGCAGCATGTCTGTTCTGATTGTGGCGGCGCTGAAAAGTGAGGTGAAAATTCTCCTTAAGACCTGGGGGATTACGCATGAAGAAGCGGTGGAAAAACACGCTGTCAAATATCACTGCAGCGATGATATTCAAATTCTGCGCACGGGCGTGGGTCTGGCGAAGACGGCGCGAGTGCTTAACCACTTTCAAAATAAACGACCGCAAAGAATCCTTCACATCGGCGTTTGCGGTGCCCTCACCAGTCACTTCCAGGTGGGTGATGTGGTGCGGGCCAGCGCCTATGTGAATGAAGCCGGCGCAACCGTGACACCCTTATCGTGGCCAATTTCCAGAGGGAGTTATTGGGGAAAGGAAACGGTCTTTTTATCCGTAACCGAGGCTGTTCGATCCCATGCGGTGCGTCAGCACCTGAGTCAAAAAACCGGGGCTGGCGTCACGGACATGGAATCATTCGCCGTGGCAAAATTTTGTGAGCATCACAACCTGCCGTTGCTGTCTTTGCGGATTGTGTCGGATCTGGCCGATGAAACGGCCATCCCTACCTTTATGCGGGAGTTCCGAAGCCAGGCTGCAGCGTTACAACGCAAGATTTTGGAGAATTGGGTCGAATTGAATGGGCGTTAAATTTCAAGTCACGGTGGTCATTCCCACCTTTAATCGCCAGCACATTCTGGGACGAGCGATTCAATCGGTGTTAAAACAAACCCTTCCCCCGCAGGAAATTATTGTGGTGGATGACGGTTCTACCGACGAAACTGCCTCTGTTCTGGAGACATTCAGCGAAAACATCACCATCCTTAATTTGTCCGAAAATTACGGTGTATCCCATGCCCGGAACCGGGGAATTGAACGCGCAAAAAGCGCGTGGATTGCACTGCTGGACTCGGATGACTATTGGGATGAAACGAAGCTGGCAAGGCAGGCTGATTATCATCTCCGCAATCCGGAACTGCGAATCAGTCAGTGTGAGGAAATCTGGTTTCGTAACGGCCGCCGCGTGAATCCAAGAAAGAAGCACCGCAAGCAGGGCGGCTGGATTTTCCCGGCTTGTTTACCACTCTGCATCGTGAGTCCTTCAGCGGTCATCTTTCAAAAATCCCTCTGGTCAGAAATGGGTGGGTTCGATGAAGCGTTACCGGTGTGTGAAGATTATGATTTGTGGTTGCGAATCGCCCGAAAATATCCCATCGGCTTTCTGGATGAGCCGCTTATTGTGAAAACAGGTGGTCACCGGGACCAATTGAGCCAGGCTTACCCGGCCATGGACCGCTACCGGATATCTGCCATGGAGAAACATCTTAATGCATCCCTACCATCCGATTGGCAGGAAGCGTTGTTATCCACGCTTGAAATGAAGTGTAAAATTGTCGCACAGGGGGCGGAAAAACGCGGGAACAGCGCATTGGCGCAGACCTATGGTGCGAAACAGAAAGCGTACCGCAAACTGTTGGGCGAGCTTTCCGGAAAAATGAGCTAAGTGATTTAATTTTTAAGCGATTAGACGGACAATATTTATTCCCGTTTACGCCAGCCCTCAATTGACTTGAATCAGCTGGAAAGCTAACTTTGCGCCCATGACCTCCCGCGATCTTCATCTCCATGTTGATACCGTCAGACGCCTGCTCCGCCGGCACGCCAAATCGCACTTAGAAAATTTACTTACCAAGATCCACCCGGCTGATCTGGCCTTGATTTTTCGTCATCTTACAGATGAAGAACGCTCGGATGTCTTTCTCATTATTCCCACGGTACAACAAGCCGCAGAGGTCCTCTCAGAGCTGGATGACACCATTATTCAGGAGCTCATGGCCGATCTGCCGGTCCAGAAGACACTCACCTTATTGAAAGAGCTTTCGTCCGATGACGAAGCCTATATCCTGCGGCTACTCCCGGATGATCAGGCAGCCGAATTGCTGGCCAGATTAAAGGCCAGTGAATCTAAGGAGATGGAGCAGCTCATGGCCTATTCGGAGAATAGCGCCGGAGCGTTGATGACGACGGAGGTTTTCGCCCTGCATGAAAATATCACCGCCAAAGAGGCGATTGCCTCGATTCAAAACAATGAAGACCAGGAGATGGTCTTCTATTTATATGTGGTGGATGACCGTCAGCATCTGGTGGGTGTGATTTCTCTCCGGGATCTGATCATGGCCAAACCCAATCGCATTCTAAAAGATATCATGATTACCCGTGTCCACGCGGTACATCCGGAGATGGATCAGGAGGAGGTGGCGCAGGTGGTTTCGCGTTACAACATCCTGGCGGTGCCGGTGGTGGATCATGCCAACAAATTATTGGGTATCGTCACTGTGGACGATGTAATTGATGTGATTCGGGATGAAGCAACCGAGGACTTTCTGCAGATGGCCGGTGCCGGTACCGACAGTGAAATCATCAGCAAGAGCGTGATGGGAAATGTCAAAGTCCGCCTGCCCTGGTTGTTCGCCAGTTGGATCGGCGGGTTACTGGCCGCCTCAATTATTTCGGAATTTCATCTCACCCTGGCCAAGGTGTTAGCCCTGGCTTCTTTCCTGCCAATTATTACCGGTATGGCGGGTAATGTGGGTACCCAGACGGCCACAATTATTGTGCGCGGATTGGCCACCGGACGGGTTGAGCAAAAATCAGCCTGGCGAATCATTTTCAAAGAATTACGCGTGGGGCTGTTGCTGGGTTTGTTTTACGGACTCCTGCTGGGTGTGGTTGCATATTTCATGGCAGTAATGGGGTATCTGGAACTGGAATCCATGGTTCCCATGGCGCTGGGATTCACCGTGTGTGCCGGAATTTTATCAGCAATGCTGGCAGCGGGAACGATTGGTGCGCTTGTTCCCTTAATCCTGGATAAACTCAAACTGGATCCAGCCATCGCCACAGGTCCTTTTGTCACCACGTCGGTGGATATATTTGGCGTTTTACTCTATTTTCTCATTGCCAGTCTCTTTGTTCTCTGACCTCACCCATCCGGTATGCCCGATTAGAATTCGTTGTGATTATCCTTAGTATTCTCTTTTCATTTTTTCTGGGAATTTATCTCGTCTTCACGTTGGTAATCATGCGGGGGTTGATGCGAAAAAACCACATTCCCACGGGCCAGGAAACGCCATCGGTTGCAGTGGTGATAGCCGCCCGGAATGAAGCGGAAAATCTTCCGGCGTTGTTGGATGACCTTGCCCGACAAACTTATCCTCAGAGCAATCTGGAAATCTGGGTCGCGGACGATCGCTCCACCGATGACACCTGGCAAATTATTACAAGTTTTATGCGAAAAATGCCGAACCTGCAGGGAATTCGCATTCGTGAAGCCAATCCGGCCATGACGGGCAAGAAAAACGCCCTCACCCAGTGTATTCGCAAGGCTCGTGCACCACTGATTCTGCAGACCGATGCCGATTGCCGGGTGGGGTCGGCATGGGTGCGGTCGATGGCTCAGGCATTCACCCCGGAAACCGGAATTGTGGTAGGTTACTCAGGCCGGTTGTCAGCACCTGGATTTCTGGCGACATACGACGCACTGGACTATCTGGCGTTAAATGCCGCCAATTATGGCATGCTGCTGAATGGCAAGCCCTGGAGTGGGTCCGGGACAAACCTGGCTTTTCAGCGCGCGGCATTTACGGATATTCGGGGTTATGAACCGGTGGCGCAGAAAATTGGCGATGATGACATGTATCTGGTGCAGCAGATTCCCCGCCTGCCGCAGTATCAAGCCCGCGTCAATGTATCTCCGGATGCCTGGGTCAGATCCGGTACCGATACCACACTCAGCGGTTTCCTAAACCAACGGATTCGTTGGGCCTCTAATGCTCGGGGGCTTGAAAAGGTGGATAAGCTGTTTTGGTTTTTTCTGCTCTCCGCGTTTATTTCTAATCTGGCATTGTTGGTGGGGGGCGTGTTATTCCTTCCTATGGTGCTAACCTGGGCGCTTGCAAAATTCGTTGCTGAACTAATTGTCACTACACTGGCTGCGGTCCGATTTCAGGAATCGCGTTTATTACCGCTGTTTCCGGTGTGGTTTATTCTCCAACCAATCTATATCCCGTATGTGACGGTGATGGGATTATTGGGTCGGTTCAAATGGAAAGTGTAATGCGCAGACTTTTAACGCCCCTGATTATATTTTTATGCCTCAATGTCATTCCCGTCACCCTGAGCGCCAATCCCCCGGAACTGCCGGTTCGTAAAAGTCATTTTCTTGTATCTTACCTGGGTATTCCGGTTTTGGATTGTTACCAGGATTTTCGTGTCAAGGACAGCCTGATTACGGTGGTTTACGACAACCAGATTAAGCCGTTTTGGGCGAAATTCTCCGATGTCCACAATATTTACGCGGCAACTTTTACCACTGCAGATTTTTTACCCCGGAACGATGCCAAGGAAATCAGCGAAGGAGCGTTTACCCAATCCTTTTCCGCCACCTATGATGAGCCGAGCCGGCAGCTCCTTGTTGATTCTGGCGAACGGCTCCCCTGGCCCCAAGGGTTTCGCAGTGTTTTCAGCGCTGTGCATTATTTGGAACGATTTAGTAGCGAAATTACCTATCCAACACGCCTGGCGATTTTGATTGAAGGCGCACAGTGGCGAGCGGAAATTGTGGATTTAGGTACGACCAGCCTTTCTATCACCGGAGAGGCCATATTGACACGCCATTTGCGTGCAACCCTGCAGCCGGATGGGCAAAACGCCAAGCGTCTCACCGGGCGCACAGACATATTGATGGAATTTCTGACCACACCCGGTAGTACCCTGGAATTGTGGATTGATGAGACGCCCCGGATCGTGCGTGCCAAGGTGGGGGAATTCCCAAAAGCCGTGGTCCTGGAGCTGGTTAAAAAAGATGTGATGACACGCGAAACCGATTAATTTTGCCACCATGTTCGCGCGCATAAAAGACATTTTTGAATCCAACTGGAAACCCATTGTCTTCATTCTGGCCACGGTAGCGTTTGTGCTGGTGGGTTTGCAATTCCACTGGGATAAGAAACTAATGGCCGGCCTGGTGGTGCTGGTGGGTATTTTGTCCAATGCATTTGCCGGCGTAGTTGCCTTGCTGGGCTTAATTCCGTTTTTGGGACCGCTGCTCATCAAAGTATTGTCGATCCCGTTCTTTTGGATTCTCAATGCGCTGGGCTATTTTGTCTCAATCTTTTTTGTACGCAAGGGCTATGGCACTCAGGTCGTCAATAGCCGGGTGCTTACCATTGTTCTGTTGGTTGGCGTTGTGATTGGCTACATCCTGGGTAAATTAATCTAAAGGGAAATCGCATAGGCAGAGGCGAGTCAGCCGACACTTTCCAACTTGAAATGCTACAGGAGCGCCAGCGGTGTCGGGACAGCACATAGATACCATGTAAACGGGGGATTGATTTTTAGGAGGATTGATGCGAATCAGGATTCTTGTACTTAGTCTTATTATGGTAACCGGTGTAGCCTGGGGCAATGCATTACAGGCGGTTGCCAATATTGAAGAAGCCTACCGAAACGGCAACATCAGCCTGGATGAAAAAATCCTCAATAAGGTCTATCTCATTTTCGATCAATCCCGAATGGCACCCCAATTTCGTCCGGAGAGCACGGCGATCCTGAAGTGCGGGACGCTGATTATTCATGAATACGAGCAATCGCGCTCCCGTTTAGCGCCGGAGACGACGGAGATCGTGGATGGCTATCTTTTGCCGACCATGGATAATCGGGCATTGTACGACAGCCCGGGCGGCCATTTTCGATTCAGCTATTCCACCACCGGTACCAATGCGGTTCCCGCTACCGACAGCGATTTATCCGGAGTACCAGATTATGTGGAATGGGCAGCCGCGTATCTGGACTATACCTGGGAGATGG